>NZ_PTRG01000013.1:0-73376 GCF_002965765.1 Escherichia sp. MOD1-EC6819
TTTACGAATATCCTGCTCGACGACTTCTCCATTCAATGTGACCTGTGGCTGCGTGCACCAGTCCGGCAGACGTAAAGCCAGGGTATGACGCACCGGCTGCGGAGATTCAACCGCAATCGTCACCTGTTCATGCCACGGATAGTTCCCGCTAACCCGCAGGCGCAGCGTGCCATTTTCTACCGGCACTTCCATACTGTTTCCCGCGTACATGTTGATATACAACGCATCTTCACGCGGCGTGTAGAGATAATGACCAATCGAGGTTAGCACGCGGGCGATATTTGGCGGACAACAAGCGCAACCAAACCAACGCTGGCGGATCGGTTTAACATGATCGTAGATATGGTTGAATTTTAAGGTTTTGGGATGAACTTCCAGCGGATTCACGTAGAAGAAATGTTTACCATCCAGCGCCATACCGCCGAGTACGGTGTTGTACAGCGCGCGCTCCATCACATCGGCATACTGACTGTCTCCTTCCATTTCCAGCATTCGCCGGGCAAACATCATCAGGCCGATGGAAGCACAACTTTCGGCGTAAACCGTGTCATTCGGCAGATCGTAATCACTGCTGAACGCCTCGCCGCTGCCCTGCGAGCCAATGCCGCCGGTAATATATAACTGACGCTGGGCCATATTGTTCCACAGCCGCAGACAGTCCTGACGCTTGCTTTCATCGTGACTTAAACGCGCCAGATGTGCGACGCCAGTCATCAGGTAGACAAAGCGTACTGCATGGCCGATGGCGGTGTGCTGCTGTGCGATGGGCAAATGCGCCTGGCTGTAGGCTTTGTCTTTCACCATCCACGCCGGGCCGTAGGTGTGCCAGTGCGAAGTCTGCCCGCGTTTATCATACTCCTGGTCGTAAAAGTGCGGCTGTGCGCCACGCTGTTCGACAAAATAGTTCGTCAGTGCCAGGTAGCGCGGTTCTTCGGTCACTTCATACAGACGCATCAGTGCCAGTTCAATTTCCGGGTGACCAGGATAACCGTGTAACTTACTTTCATCTGGGCCAAATACGCTGTCAATATGATCGGCCAGACGGCAAACCACCTCCAGCAAGCGCCGCTTACCCGTGGCCTGGAAGAAGGCGACTCCGGCTTCAATCAGATCACCGGCGCAGTAGAGTTCATGGCACTCCGCCAGATTGCTCCAGCGTTCTTCCGGTGCTTGCACCGTAAAGTAAGTATTGAGATAGCCATCTTCGCACTGGGCGGAGGCGACCAGTTCGATTACCTCGTCAGCGGTTTTTTCCAGTTCGGCGTCCGGCTTCTGGCACAGCGACCAGGCTACCGCTTCCAGCCATTTGGCGACGTCGCTATCCTGAAATACCATCCCGTAAAACTCCCCGTCTTGCAGTCCGGCGGCAATGCGAAAGTTTTCAATCGCATGGCTGGGTTCCGCTTCGGGAATGCGATCGTTTAACGCATCCCATTGATAAGGAATCACCACGTCGCGTACCAATTGCTGATATTGACCGAGGAACGGATCGCTAACCGTCAGTTTGTGCAGATCGACTTCCGAAATGTTCATCTTGTGCTCCTTAAGGCTGGACATGACGCTGACGCAGGTCGGTAGCAATGCGTGACATCATAGGGTTATTGAGTTTGCAAAAGCGGATTGCCAGCGCCAGCAGCAGGTGGAACAGCGCAGGCAGCAGTGTTTCCATTGCTGTGATCCCGCCCAGCGAACTGGCGGTCTGGTTTTCTACGCCAGGTTGATAGGCAACAAAAATAAATAGCAGGCTGATGATCCCGGCGCTGGAGGCCCAGGCCAACTTGATGAAAAACAAGTTAAAAGCAAAGTTCATGCCGGAGGAACGCACACGGGTTTTCCATTCGCCATAGTCATCGGCAAAAGCCATCAGCGAGAAGTGCAGCGGTAGAGTAAAGCCGAGAATCACGCCGTTGCCGAGGATCACCGCCAGCCACAGCGTTTGATAAGCCGGGCCGGAGGGCAGGAACCACATCAACACTGCCAGCGCAGCGAGGAGCAGGTTGGTGTAGTAGTAAATTTTGACGGTATCGAAACGCCGCGTTAACGGGCTGACAATCACCGAGCCGATAATGGAGGCGAAGGTGACCATGGTGAAGAACAGCGACGTGTAGCCCGTACTGCCTTGTAAGACGTAGGTAATGAAGTACATATACCCACCGCCGCGAATATTAAAGACGTTAATCAGCAGGAAAGACATGACCAGCATCAGCAGCAGTTGGTCGTTGTTACGCAGCCCGGCAAGATGTTCGCGCAGGGTAAATTTCCCCATTGTGGAGAGCGGCACCCGTTCACGAATCCAGAAAAAACAACACAGGAACATCACCACGGCAATGGCGCACAATACGCCGACGCCCAGTTGATAGCCGCGCGCGGCATTACCCTGACCGAAGAGATCTACCATCCATGGTAAGCCTACCGAAACCAGAAATCCCGCTACGCCACAGAGAACGAATCGCCAGGACTGGCAGGAGATCACTTCATTGTGGCGGGTGGTCATGGTGTTGATCAGCGCGCAGTACGGTACGTTGATGGCGGTATAACCGACTGAAAGGAGCAGGTAAGTACCGAACGCCCAGGCGATTTTTACTCCCATGCTGGCATCTGGCACGGTGAACGTCAGGATGCCGATAATGCCAATAGGGACGGCAATCCATAGCTGCCACGGACGAAAGCGCCCCCAGCGACTTTGCGTCCGGTCGGCAATGACGCCCATCACCGGGTCGGAGATGGCATCAAACACGCGCAGTGCAATAAACAGCGTGCCAACCAGCGCCGGAGTTAATCCAAAAACGTCGGTGTAGAAAAAGGTGAGAAAATTCATGATCAGGCAAGTTATTACGGTGCCGCCTGCGTCACCCAGGCCGTAGCCTATTTTTTCCCGTACAGATAACGCATCGTCAATTTTACCTTTAGCGATATCAGCGGTAGTAATCGGTGTAGAGGTCATAGATATTCCTCGTGAATAGGGAGCAATTTTTTGTTTTATTGAAATGACCTTATTAATTCTGCCGTGAACGGGAATATCAACAAGGCGAGAAAAGAGTAAAAAAAGGTGACGATTCCGACCTGAATTTAAAAGTGTGAAATGGATCAGGTGAAATTAATATTTTTGATTAATAATCAAAAGGTAATGTGTTTCATCATTAATGAATAAGCGGGAAATTACATATCAATGCTTGAATTATCCATGACGTTACCGATTAAAGTGCAAAATGGTGGATTATTTATTTCCCGTGGCGTAGGGAGGCATCCGGCAAGGCGGCTGGAGTCATGGGAAATTATCTTTGTCGAAAAAGGTCGATTAGCGATTCAGGAAGAAGAACGGATATTTCTGGTCGATGCGGGAGAGAGTTTATTACTCTGGCCGAACCGACAGCATGTTGGGGTGGAGGATTTTCCCGCCGATCTCAAATTTTACTGGCTGCATTTTGAGGTTAAAGCGCCGGACAACGATCCACGCTGGCTCACTCATCTTAGCGTGCCGCAGCAAACCAAAGTCGCCGACCCTCAGGCGTTGAGTGCACTGTTTCGCCAGTTTTTAAGCGAGCAGGAAAAGCATCAACGCACTCCGGCGCTGGAGTTTATTGTGCTGCTGATTTTGCAGCAACTCACCCGTGACGCGCGTCTTGATGAACAGGCCGATGGCGCAGGTACTACCCTTGCCTGGAAAGCGCAGAAACTGATCCGCACGCAATATCATCGCCCGCTTTCTACGGCGCTTTTAGCCCGCGAGCTGTACTGCAATGCCGATTATCTTGGGCGTGTCTACCGGCGGGTGTTTCATCTGACGTTAACAGAAGCAATCCACCGCCAGCGGGTGCGCGAAGCCGAAAAGCTGTTAATTAGCGAAGCGCGATCGCTCACGGAAGTGGCGGCGTTGTGCGGGTTTAATGACGTTGGCTATTTCCGGCAGATTTTTCGCAAGCACACCGGTTTAACGCCAGCAGCGTGGAAGCGGCGTTACAGCAAGGAGCATATTAATTCGTAGCTCCAGGGCGATAAAGCCCCGGCGTGAGAGATTACTGCCCGTAATAGGCATTAGCCCCGTGCTTACGCAGATAGTGCTTATCCAGCAGTTCATTTTGCATGGCAGGAAGCTGCGGCGCGAGCTGGCGCGAGAACAGCCCCATATACGCGCACTCTTCCAGCACCACGGCATTATGTACCGCGTCAGTGGCGTTTTTCCCCCATGCGAACGGGCCGTGAGAATGCACCAGTATCGCCGGGATTTGTGCTGGACTCCTGCCGCGCTCTTCGAAGGTTTTAATGATCACTTCGCCAGTCTGGTATTCATACTCGCCGTTGATCTCCTCTGCGGTCAACTGACGCGTGCAGGGGATCGCACCGTAAAAATAGTCAGCGTGAGTCGTGCCCCAGGCAGGGAGATCAATCCCGGCCTGTGACCAGATGGTGGCGTGGCGCGAGTGGGTATGCACAATGCCGCCGATTTCGGCATAGCGGCGATAAAGCGCCAGATGCGTTGGCGTGTCGGAAGAGGGCTTTTTGCTACCTTCCACCACCTTACCGCTGGTTATTTCCACCACCACCATATCGTCGGCGGTCATCACGTCGTACTCGACGCCGGAAGGTTTGATTACCATCCATTGCCGCATTTCGTCTACCGCGCTGACATTGCCCCAGGTGAACGTCACCAGATGGTGAGCGGGAAGCGCCAGATTCGCCGCCAGCACGTCGGCTTTCAGTTGCTCTAACATATAAACCCGGCCTCCTGCATACGCGCTTCAATCCAGCGCCGCGCCTGAATAATCTCCAGCACCGGCTCTTTGGCTTTTTCGGTCCACATCTCAATCAGGAGAGAACCGCGATAGTTCAGTTCATGCAGCGTTTTAAAGATGCCAACGAAATCGACGCAGCCTTCGCCAAACGGCACATCACGGAACTGTCCGGGGCTTTGCTCGGTGACTGGCTGGGTGTCTTTCAGGTGGATCGCGGCGATACGGTCAATGCCCAGTTTCAGTTCGGCGGGAACATCATTGCCCCAGGCGCTGAGGTTGCCGACGTCCGGGTAGACGGTGAACCACGGCGAGGCGAGCATCTCGTCCCATTTTTTCCATTTGCTGATGGAGTTCATAAACGCGGTATCCATAATCTCCACCGCCAGCATTACTTGTGATGCCGCCGCCTGTTCGACCGCCCACGCCAGCCCTTCAGCAAAACGTTGTTGGGTGCCTTCGTCGTGGTCTTCGTAATAGACGTCATAACCTGCCAGCTGGATGGTGCGAATGCCGAGATCGCGCGCCAGACGAATCGCTTTACTCATGATTTCCCGCGCCCGTTCGCGCACCGCCTCGTCCCGGCTGCCAAAAGGAAAACGGCGATGGGCAGACAGGCACATTGACGGAATAGCAACGCCCGTTTCGATCATCGCGGTAACCAGCGAAGCACGTTGTGCGGCGCTCCAGTCAAGGCGTGACAGACGTTCATCGGTTTCATCCACTGACATTTCGACAAAATCAAAACCACAGCTTTTTGCCAGCACCAGCCGCTCCGGCCAGGAGAGATCTTTCGCCAGCGCCTTTTCATAAATCCCTAACGGATGACTACGCACGAGCACCTCCCCAGATTGTGTCAATTTGTGCATGAAAATCAGCGGCAACCTGCGCTGGATTGGTAGCGCCCGCCAGTGCGCGCCCGGCAATAAACGCTTTCACGCGGATATCTTTAAACAGCGGCAGGTCAGCAGGGGTAATCCCGCCGGTAATAGAAAGTTCGAGGCCGATATCAGAAAGCGCCTTCATGCGTGCCAGATCGGCCTCGCCCCATTGCTGCCCGCTGGCCTGTGCATCACGACCACGATGATAAATGGCCTGCCGCACGCCAATACGATGCCAGTCGCGGGCGTCGTCCAGCGTCCAGTTACCGAATAGCTCTATCTGAATTTCACCACCGCAGCGTTGCGCCATGGCGTGGCCTTTTTCCACCGTCGCGAGCGGTGCGGCGCAGATGATGGTCATCCAGTTAGCGCCTGCGCCAAACGCCTGTTGCGCGAGCGTTTCACCCGCGTCGGCGACCTTCCAGTCAGCAACGATGATTTTGTCCGGGCACTGTTCACGCAAGGCTTTCACCGCGCCAAGCCCTTCGTTTAAACAGAGAATGGTGCCCGCTTCGACGATATCGACACTGTCCTTTAACAGCGTCACGTCGCGCTGCGCGGCTTCAAGTGATGAGTGGTCGAGAGCCAGTTGCAGAAGTGGTCTGCTCATAATGTGTGTTCCTTAATGCGGGTGTGATAACCCTGGAGTGCGGCAATGAGTTGCTGATAGCGTTGATATTTTTGCTGGTAATGCTGATGAGCGGTCATGTCCGGCAGCAATGTGCGTACCGGATGTTGCAAGTTGCGCTGGGCTTCGCTGAAGTTGTGATATACGCCCGTGCCGACACGGGCAGCGAGCGCCGCGCCAAAGCATCCCGTTTCTTCCACCTGCGGCAGCTCGATACGCAGACCGCTGACGTCTGCCAGCATTTGCATCCAGACATCGGAGTGCGCAGGACCGCCAGTCACGCGCAGGGTGTGAACAGCGGTAAAACGTTCACGCATCCGGTTGAGGTGGGTCATGTGGCTGAACACCACGCCTTCATAAATGGCCTGCAACAGGTGCGCGCGGGTGTGAATGGCCTGCATCCCGTAGAAACCGCTGGTCATCTCAAGTCCGGCGTTGCTGCCGTACAGGAACGGCAGGAAAAACAGATCGCCTCTGGCTTTCGGCAAGCTGGCAACGGCCTGATTAATCTCAGCAAAAGAGATTTCTCCCCACTGCGCGGTAAACCATTCGAGATTGCCGGAAGAGGTAGGGCTGGCTTCGTGAACGATAAATTGACCGTCATTAACATAGCGACCATAGACATACGGATGCGCTTCACCGTCACGTAAACCGCTGGTTATGCCGCTGGTCACCGCCCAGGTTCCCATTACCGCATTGAGGGTGGATTCGTCTTCGATCCCGGCACAAAGTGCGGTGGAAACCACATCAAACAGGCCGCCGACAACGGGCGTACCCGCTTGCAGACCGGTCAGTGCGGCTGTCTGAGCGGTGATCCCCCCGCAGATTTCGGCAGATCCAACAACAGGCGGCAGGGCGTGATTGATTTCACCGATCCCCAGGCAATCGGTGAGGCACGGATCATATTCCCCACGACTCATGTTGTAGAGATTGGACTCAGAAATATTGCTCTCTTCACAACCTTTGACGCCGGTTAAACACCAGCGCAGGTAGTCGTGCGTCATCATCACGCAGCCAATTTGCGCGTAGCGTTCCGGTTCGTGCTCTTTCAGCCAGCGTAACAGCGACACCGGATGCCCGGTCCACAAGGTTTGTCGGGTCAGCGGGTAGAGTTTTTCCGGGATGCCATCTTCCTGCCAGCAACGAACGATTTCTATCGCCCGGCGATCCGAGGACAAAATAGCGTTACCGAGCGGCTTGTCGTTTTTATCCAGCAAAAACAAACCCTTTCCCTGTGCGGAGATACCGATACCAACTATTTGTTCCCCGCTAACGCCAGAATGAGTAAGCAGGGCGCGAATGACAGCCATGCAGCATTGCCACAGTTCTGCCATATCGCGCTCTGCCCAGCCTGGCTGCGGGCTTAATGCGCACAGCGGCAGGCGCTGCACGCCCGCCTCCCGGCCTTCGCGGTCATACAGCCCGGCTTTCAGCCAGCTACCACCACAATCTAACCCCAGCCAGTATTGCGTCATGGTTTATTGCACCTCATCCACGGCTTTCAGCAGATCAGCGCCCTGCGGAACATCTTTAACAAACATGTCGCGAACCTGATTACCCAGCGCGTCGCTAAAGGCTTTGCGGTCGAGATCGGTAATCACTTCCACGCCCGCGTCTTTCATGCCGTCGATGATTTTTTGCTGATCTTCGGCGACCAGTTTGCGCTGGTAGTTACCCGCTTCTTGCGCAGATGAGATCAGTGCCTGCTGGAACTCTGGGGTTAAGCCATCAAACTTCGCTTTGTTGATTACCACCAGAAGCGGGGAATAGGCGTGGTGCGTCAGAGAAAGGTACTTCTGCACTTCATAAAATTTTGCTGACCAGACGACGTTGATCGGGTGTTCCTGAGCGTCGATAGTGCGGGTTTCCAGCCCGGTATAGACTTCGGCAAACGGCATCGGGATCGGGTTAGCGCCAAAAACTTTGAATGCGGCAATATTCATTGGGCTATTGTTGGTACGGATCTTCAGCCCTTTCAGGTCGGTAGGCGTTTTAACCGGTGCACGCGAGTTGGTGACATCGCGCCAGCCGTTTTCCCAGTAAGCCAGCACTTTCAGCCCTTTACTTTCAAGGGAGACTTTCAGGTCATCCCCGACTTTGCCGTCGAGCGTTTTATGCGCGTGAGCGGTATCGCGGAACAGGAAAGGGACATCGAGCAGGTTGATGACGGGCGAGAGTCCCGTAAAGTTATTGGAGCCAGACATCTCCATATCAATAGTGCCGCCGCGCACGCCGCTGATCATCGCCTGCGCATTACCGAGGGTGCTATCCGGGAACAGTTTTAATTTCAGTTCGCCTTTGGTTTTTTCCTGTAATAATTCATTGAATTTTTTCGCCGCAATATGTTGCGAGTCGGTTTGCGAGGTTTCATAACCGAAACGTAATGATTGTGCCGCCAGAGAAGATGTGCTGAACGCCGCCACTCCGGCAAATAATAAAGCGTAGGTTACAGAACGTAATTTCATTATGATTTCCTTTTAACTCATCCATTTAAGAGGAGCGGTAATAAGCTCCGGTATAAAAATAAATAATGCTAACAACATGAATAAAACCATGACGTAAGGCGCGACGCCTTTTACCGCATCGTCAAATTTAAGTTTCGCCACGCCGCATACCACGTTAAGAACGTTACCGACTGGAGGCGTAATCAGTGATATTGAACAGTTGATAATAAACATGATGCCGAAATAGACCGGATCTATTCCTGCTTCTTTCACTAATGGCATTAATACTGGCGTAAGAATTAATACGGTAGGCGTTAAGTCCATGACCGTACTGATCACCATAATGGCGAGCATAATGACGATGAATAATAAGCGGGGCGAATCAACCAACGGTTGTAATAGCTCCGATACCATCATGGGTAATTCGGCGATAGTAATAAGCCATGCAGATACCGCAGCAGAGGCCACCAGGAACATGACCACGGATGTGGTTTTCGCCGCGTTAATCAGTACATGATAAAGCGTGGAGAAGGTCATTTCGCGATAGACCACTACCGAGACGAACAGGGCGTAGAAGGCGGCAACCGCGCCTGCTTCGGTGGGTGTGAATAACCCCGAACGGAAACCGCCAATAATAATTATCGGTAAAAAGAGCGCCCAAATACCGGAAATTAAGGATTGCCAGACTTCCCGCAGTGAGGCTTTCGGCTGACAAGGTAAATTCAGTCGTTTTGCCTGCCACCACCAGGTAACCATCAGCGTGACGCCCATCATGACGCCCGGCGCTATGCCCGCCATAAATAGTTTGCTGATGGAGAGTCCGCTGGAGACGCCGAAGATAATGAGTGGAATAGAGGGAGGGATAATGGCTGCAATAATCCCGCCGGAACCGATAAGCCCGGCGGCGCGATTTACCGGATAGTTGGCCTGACGCATCATTGGCACCAGCAGCGCCGCGACGGCTGCGGTATCGGCAACCGCAGAACCGGAAAGGCTTGCCATGATCATTGCCGCCAGCACGCCAACGTAACCCAGACCACCAGGTCTGTGACCCACCAGTTTCATTGGCAGGTCGACAATACGTTGCGACAGGCCGCCCGCGTTCATGATCTCACCTGCCAGCACAAAGAAGGGAATGGCTAACAGAGAGAAGCTGTCTGCGCCATTTACCAGCGTTTGTGCCAGAATTTGCACATCAAAGATATCCATCCAGAACATCAGTGAGATGCCGCACAGTAATAATGCCCAGGCAATGGGAACACCAATCGCGATAGCGCCTAACAAACTGACAATAAATATAAGAATTGTCATCGTCAGACTCCTTGTTGGTTTTGGCTGGTGGTATTTGTGAACTGCCGGTATAAGTGACGCAATTCCAGTAATGCGATAATCAGGCTGGTGGGGATAGCGGCGGCGTACATTAAGCCAACGGGTACGCCGAGAATGGGTGATAAGTTACTCCAGTCCTGTGACGTTTTTTCTATTGCACCCCAGGCCAGACCCAGACACAGTAATAAAATGAGCGTATGGGTTAGCAGCGAAACACGTTGTTGATTAGCGGGAGAGAGTTTTTCGACTAAAAAAGTAACCTGCACATGGCTGTTGTCCATATAAGCAACGATAGCGCCAATAAAGGTTAACCAGACAAATAAAAGCCGGGATAATTCATCAATCGATAATATGCTTGTGTGAAATCCATATCGAAGAATTATATTAATAAAAATAATACAAGACAGTATTGCGATGATGAGCGCAAGAATGCCTTCGAGTATCCGTTTCATAACGAGTCCTTCTTGTTATGTAATATGTTTTCATTAATTAATGCTGTTGGTATTCGTAATATTTATTGGAAAACGACTAATTAGAATTTGGCAAAATAAATGAATCGTTTTAAATAGATTCATTCAGAGAGTGAATACCGTTACGTAATATATCGATGCGATGCTGTACATCAGCCGATTCATTTATTTCTAGCAGCTTGATGCCAGCAAAATGCAATGTTGACGGTTCTGCTGCATTAAATAACTCGCGAACGTGATCTGTGGTCATCAGGCTTTCTGCACAGAATGGTGCAAACGGCGCGTGTAAATCCTGCCATTCTCCGTATGCTCCGTTTAGCGTTGTACCAGAGAACATCAACGCGCCGAGTTTCCCGGCCTGTTTCGCCATTTGGGTATGGGTCAGCGGCAACGCTGTATTGCGCCCTTCAATGGCGGAGCGCGCCCAGTTGATACAGATGCTGACGTCATAATCGGCAATGACTTCCAGCACCTTTTCCAAAGGCAAAAAGCCTTTGCGGGGAGCGGCAGACGTCATGGCGTCGCAGTGTTCCAGCACCAGTTTGCAGGGCCAGTCCCAACTGGCGATTTCTTTCAACGAGCGGGCAAAGGCATCCGTCGCTTGCATAATATTGGGATTCGTTGCTAACGGTGCGGCCTGGATCTCTAGTGCGAGCACTTTATTAGCCTGCAATGAGTTGATTTTATGGAACAGGTGGCGATAGTACGCCACGCAGGCCTTGCGTTGATCTTCATCGCTGGAGGCGAGGCCAAAACCGTTGTTTTCGCTGCGGCGACGCATGGTTTCCATCACAGCGGTGACGACAAATCTCCAGCTTTCTGGCGTATGACGTAGCAACCATTGGTCGCCCAGCGGGTGGAAGTTTTCCAGGCAGGGTTGTTCCAGCCCACGAATATCAGGGGTATCTGATAATTGTCGCCAGAATACCTTCTCTTCCTCTTCACTTCTTTGGTGAAAAGAGGGTGCACAGGGATACGCACCGATAATATAACCGGTATTATTCGCTTTCATTTTGTGCTCCAGTAATAACTTTTTATAAAGCGCAGAGGGCGACTTTAACCACGATTTTGCGGATTGCCGTAGGGGCATTTTTATTACATGCCGGTCGATGAACATCCTGTGGGAAGAAAATAGCGTAGCTACCCGGTATCATTTCTATAAATGATTCATGTTCACTATCGTGATAAAAAATAATATCGCGTTGCTCTAATAGTGATTCGCTGACTTTATTATTCCCGGTATCAATGGCTACACCGATTTTCTCTTCGCCCCAGGCCAGAAACTGAATATCCAGATAGCGACGATGAACCTCAGGACGGTTTTCCACCGCCTCGCGTGTGGTTAAATCGATAATTTGCGCAAAAATATTCTTGCCGTCGATTTCGACAACGCCCGGCGCCAGGGCGTTGAAATCGGTGGTGCGTAGAAAATCGAGCGCCTTTTCAATGGCAGCGGGCAAACGGCACGGATTAGGTTGTGTGATATGTCCAAATATCATGGTCTATCTCCTTATAATGCCTGGATTTTTGCCCATACGCTGTCATCCACAGTAATACCGTTACGACGGTTTTCTGCCAGTAGAGTGGTAAATTCGTGGCCGGGTAAACGAATGGCCTGGTTTTCGTCTGCGCGTTCGGCACTGGTAACGTAATCCATGATGCGTTGCAGTTTGGCGTCGCGGGTGGAACCGTCGATCAGTTTATCCACTTCAATGGCAATAAAGATTTGTGAAATGCCGTACTCGTCGCTGTTGTCCTGGGTGACTTCAGCAACCGATGCGCCGTCGGAAAGGAGAGTAGCGATCATATCCAGCACAATCGACATGCCAGAACCTTTCCAGTAGCCCATCGGCAAAATGCGGCGATTCTTCTCGATAACGCCAGGTTCTTTGGTCAAATTACCCTCATCATCAAAGCCACCATCGACCGGCAGCTCGCGTCCCGCCAGACGATTCACTTCTAACATGCCGTAGGAGAACATCGACATCGACATATCGACCATGGTGATGGGTGAAGAGGGAATAGCGACGATCAGTGGGTTGGTGCCGATGCGACATTCTTTTGCGCCCCACGGCGGCATTACGGCGATGGAGTTTGTCCAGCAGATGCCGATATAGCCTTTTTCCGCCGCCTGCCAGCCGTAGCTGCCGCCGCGCATCCAGTGGTTGGCATTGCGTAACGCGACCAGGCCAATCCCGTGAGTTGCCGCCAGTTCAATGGCACGATCCATCATCTTTTTCGCTGTCAGGTTACCGATTGAACACCGGGCGTCCCACTGCTCAATCGCGCCGAGGCTGGTTATACGTTTGGGTTGGGCGTCAGGAATGATATCGCCGTTTTCCAGTTGCTGAATGAAACGGGGGAAACGGTTAACGCCATGAGAATAAACGCCGGATTCGGTGGTGCGGGCGAACATCTCTGCACAGGCATCGGCTGTTTCGCTGTTAACGCCACGTGAAATTAATACCCGATTAAAGGCTGTTTTTAACTGCTCAAATGTCACTTTCATCCCTGGCTTCCTTGTGTTTGTTGATCGCTTTTTTAGCTTAAAATTCCACTATGCGAAATTTGATTTCAAATATATCGATCGCTTTTTAACAAAGCAATCCACACCATGATTTTCAAAAATCATATAAATCAAATAGTTATAAATTATCTGTCGAGATCGTGAACTGCGACACACTTTGCGTTACCATCAGGGCGCGATAAAAAGGGGAAGAAAACGATGGGAAAAAAAGAGCACGAGTTGGCGCAGGAAAAAGAGCGTCCGGCTGGAAGTCAGAGCCTGTTTCGCGGGTTGATGCTGATTGAGATTTTGAGCAACTATCCAAACGGTTGCCCGCTGGCGCATCTCTCTGAACTGGCTGGCTTAAATAAAAGTACGGTCCATCGTTTATTGCAGGGACTACAGTCCTGTGGCTATGTGACAACCGCGCCTGCTGCGGGGAGTTATCGCCTGACCACAAAATTTATTGCCGTCGGGCAGAAGGCGCTGTCTTCGCTGAATATCATTCATATCGCCGCGCCGCATCTTGAGGCACTGAACATCGCCACTGGTGAAACCATTAACTTTTCCAGTCGAGAAGACGATCACGCTATTTTGATTTATAAACTGGAACCTACTACCGGTATGCTGCGAACCCGTGCCTATATTGGTCAGCATATGCCGCTCTACTGTTCGGCGATGGGTAAGGTTTATATGGCGTTTGGTCATCAGGACTACGTGAAATCGTATTGGGAAAGCCATCAGAATGAAATCCAGCCGCTAACCCGCAATACCATTACCGAACTGCCCGCGATGTTCGACGAACTGGCGCACATTCGCGAAAGCGGCGTGGCGATGGACAGAGAAGAGAATGAACTCGGCGTCTCCTGTATTGCTGTTCCGGTGTTTGATATTCATGGGCGGGTGCCGTATGCGGTGTCGATTTCGCTTTCGACATCACGCCTGAAACAGGTGGGGGTGAAAAATCTCCTGAAACCGCTGCGTGAAACTGCCCTGGCTATTTCCAATGAACTGGGATTTACCGTCCGGGACGACCAGGGGGCGATCACATAATGCTTTGGGCAGGTGGCAAAACTTTAATATTTCCTTCGTTGGATCAAAGCAATAATGGCGCACTCTCTGGCACGCTGCGGTTTTAGCGCAAAGGAGTGATCATGAACCGGTTTATTATTGCGGATGCGACGAAATGTATCGGTTGCCGTACCTGTGAAGTGGCTTGCGCAGTGTCGCATCAGGAGAATCAGGATTGCGCTTCGTTGTTACCTGGCGAGTTTATTTCCCGTATTCGTGTTATCAAAGACCATACCTGGACCACGGCAGTAGCCTGTCATCAGTGTGAAGATGCACCCTGCGCGAATGTTTGCCCTGTGGACGCTATTCGTCGTGAACATGGGCATATCTTTGTTGAACAATCACGTTGTATTGGCTGTAAAAGCTGTATGCTGGCATGTCCGTTTGGCGCGATGGAGGTCGTTTCATCGCGTGCAAAGGCGAGGGCGATTAAGTGCGATCTGTGCTGGCATCGGACGACGGGCCCGGCCTGTGTTGAAGCCTGTCCGACAAAAGCGTTGCAGTGTATGGATGTTGAGAAAGTGCAGCGGAATCGGCTACGGCAGCAGCCTGTTTGAAACGCTATTCCGGCGTTTCTCAACGCCGGAATAGCGTATTAATGGCTTTCAGCCCAGGCGCGTTCTATCTCTTCCGCCAGAATCTTCACGCCTGCCTCAATTTTCTCCGGCTCCGGCACATAGTTCATGCGCATACATTGATGCGTATGCGGCCACGGTTTATCCAGCCCAGGGAAGAAGTTGTGCCCCGGCACCATCAGCACGCCGCGCGCTTTCAGGCGCTGGTAAAGCTGCTCGGTGGTAATTGGCAAATCCTTAAACCATAGCCAGAGGAAAATGGCTCCTTCGGGTTTATGAATCAGGCAGCGATCTTCTGGTAAATAGCGGCGAATGATGGCGATAGTTTCCTGAACACGCTGGTAGTAGAACGGCTTGATGACCGTTTCTGACAGGCGCAGCAGATCGTTACGCTTAATCATTTCACACATCATCGCCGGACCAATACCGCCAGGCGCCAGGCTGATAATGCCGTTCATATTCGTGATGGCGGTGATGATTTTTTCATTGGCGATGATAATGCCGCAGCGGGAGCCTGGTAGACCCAGCTTGGAAAGACTCATGCACAGTACGATATTCGGATTCCACAGCGGGCGCGCTTCGCTGAAGATGATACCCGGGAACGGGACGCCATAAGCGTTATCAATCACCAGCGGAATGCCGTGTTGATTCGCCAGCGCATCCAGCTTCAGCAACTCTTCGTCAGTAATCACATTGCCTGTTGGGTTCGTTGGACGGGAGACGCAAATCATCCCGGTCTCTTCGCCAATATGCAGATGTTCAAAATCGACGTGGTATTTAAACTGGCCTTCTGGCAGCAGTTCAATATTTGGACGCGCAGAGACGAAAAGATCTTCTTCCAGTCCGGCGTCAGCGTAGCCAATGTATTCTGGTGCCAGCGGGAACAGCACTTTTTTGACCCGACCATCGGCGCGGCGTCCGGCAAACAGATTAAATAAGTAGAAAAACGCGCTCTGGCTGCCGTTTGTTAGTGCAATATTCTGTGGTTCAATATCCCAACCCAGCTTCTCGCGTAGCATTCCGGCAAGTAGTGTGAGTAGCTCCGTTTTCCCCTGCGGGCCGTCGTAATTACACAGCGCATCAGTGGCTTTGCCGCTTTCCAGCATGTCGGTCAGCAGCGTCTGGAAGTAGTCCTGCATTTCCGGGATCTGCGCCGGATTGCCGCCGCCGAGCATAATCGCGCCGGGCGTGCGTAAGCCGTCGTTCAGATCTTCCATCAGCAGCGTAATGCCGGAGTGGCGGGTAAATTTGTCACCAAAAAGGGAGAATGTCATAGCGGGATATCTGTCGAACTCTGTAGCAAGGAAAGTAACAATAACGCTACATTTGCTGGGGTGCAAATCGGGTTGCTGCAAGAGGATTGGCGTATCATGCTAAGGTTTATGATATGTCTGGTCTTTTATACTGGAATACGGCTTCCCGACATACTGCAAGTGGGAAGCCGAAAAAGTTACTGTTGCCCCGCCCAGACAACCATCACTTTATCATTGCCATGTTCACGGACAAATCCATAACCTTGTTTCAGTGGCAATGTGGTCTGCTTACCCGCGCCAATCGCTGGATGGTGGGCGCGGAACTGACCGAGGCGTTGCCAGTGCGCAACGCTGGCGGCAGATTTACCGCTAACATCCTGCCAGTTCATATCCGAGCGTGTGCCTTGCAGCGGATCTGAGCCGGTGGCTCCGAACGGACGCGAGGATTCATCGCCATAAAAGATTTGCACCGCACCTGGCGCTAATAGCAATAACTCTGCTGCTTTGTCGCCTCCTTCGCGGAACAGGCGGGTATCATGCGAGGAGAGATAGCTCAACACGTTGAAATCCTGCAATTTATCTGCCATTTGCTGCCAGGTGGTATCCATCTGCGCCAGACAATCGACGGCTTTCGCCGCCTGTTCCTGATAATCGAAGTTGATCATCGCATCGAAGCCGTGGCGATAGTAGTCACTTTGCATCACGCCATGACCCCAGGCTTCGCCGGTCATCCAGAAAGGTTTGTCATCTAATGCTTTATCGGGATTCGCTTTTTTCCATTCGCTAAGTGCGGCGCTGGCCTGAGTTTTCAGTTGCTGCCAGGCGGGCAACTCAACATGTTTGGCAGTGTCGACCCGAAAACCATCAATCCCGTAGTCGCGAACCCACTGGCTTAACCAGTGAGTTAAATAATCGCGCGGCGTATAGCCATCGATGGCTTTAGCGTGGGTATCCGGTTTGTTTTTATAGAACACCGGCAGACCTGAAGCGGTGGTAGATTCGGTCTTTATATCCGGTAAAAAGGCCAGCGACATGGTGAGATCGTCGAATCCAGGATTGTCGTAATCTCCAATATCCGTTCTGACCCAGTTTTTCCCCCACCATTTATCCCACCCTGTTTTGTCGCTGAAATTAATGTAATCGTTAAAACTATGCCAGGTTTGCCCGGCGGCGGGTTTCCAGTCGCTCCAGCGGTCACCCAGCGTTTTTTTCAGCTCATCACCAGAAATATATAACGCGCCAAACTGATACTCCTGCATATCCGCCAGCGTGGCATAACCGGTATGGTTCATCACCACATCAAAGAGAATACGAATACCGCGCTGGTGCGCGCTATCAACCAGCGTCCGTAGATCGGCTTCGTTGCCCATATTTGCATCAAGATTCGTCCAGTCCTGTGTGTAATAACCGTGGTAGGCATAATGCGGGAAATCGCCTTTTGTACCACCGCCTACCCAGCCGTGAATTTGCTCAAATGGGGCGCTGATCCATAGGGCATTGACGCCGAGCTGCTGGAGATAATCCAGTTTGTTGGTCAGGCCGCGTAAATCGCCGCCGTGAAAAGTGCCAATTTCCGCCATACCGTCTTTATGACGACCGTAGCTCTGGTCATTGCTGAGATCGCCGTTTTCGAAACGGTCTGTCAGCACAAAGTAAACGGTGGCGTTATGCCAGTCGAAAGGGGCAGAGGTGCCAGTTTCTGCCCGTTCCAGCAGTAGCAAGCCGTTACTGGTGGCGGCAGGTTGTAACGTTATTTGACCGTTTTTCACCGTCGCGATTTGTTGGCTGTAATAATCACGGATTGCCGCACCTTCCGGGAAAGTGGCACTGACATCAAGCGTAAGTGGTCGTCCATCCCATTTCGGGCATTCACGGATTGGGGTTGCTACTGGTTCGGCGGTGTTTGGGATCGAAATCATCAACGTTGGCGTGCCGGAGCGGGTGTCGATTTGCAGCTTATATTCGCCAGCTCTGAACAATCGCCATTGTGGCGGTGTGTTATCGCAAGGTTGCAGGGAAAGCATCTGATTGAGTTTTATCGCATTCACTGGTTGCCAGCACTGTTGGTCAAAATTTAGCGTTAGTGGACGCGTACTTTTAGCCAGCTTAGCGTGGCTGACAAATGTTCCTGTCCCCTGTTCGGTAAAGATGGGGAACCCCTGCGAAGTCCAGTTGGCGGCAACGGCAAAGCCGGGAAGGAGTGTCAGAAAACAGGCGGCAAGTTTCATGGCGGGTGAGTCCTTATTGCTGCGATTTAAGACAGTTTGCCAGCGAATAGCCAGACAAAGCTCATCCCTGAATAGTAAGTCCACAGGATGAGAAGCAGGGGTGAGCGATCGCGCGCAAAAAACGGCTGAATTTTGCGATAAAATCCACATTTTCTGCGATCTTGCACCAATCTGAACCATTACCACGTGACATAGTTTCAGATTTGGACTATTCCTTGGGGTGCGCTTGACCGCTATTTTTGATATGATTTGAGATTCAACTCTCAAATTTGGGAAAAATATTACTCTAAATCATTCGAGTTGCAGGACAAAACACCAATGGCGTTTTGAACAGCGTTTACGCAGTACAGGCAACTTGAAGTATGACGAGTATAAGGTGTTTGAATGATTAAATCCGATCAGGAGACCTGATGATTTTGACTCCCATACGACGATATGGGGCGATGATTCTTATGTTACTCACTCTGGTGTTTTCGAGTGAGGTGTTAGCGAAGACGCACACGACAACAACGAGTCAAAAGTCCCACTTAACTAAAGCTAGTAATAAACAGGTAAGCAGTAAACAAGAGTATTCTCGCAATAGTGCAAAGAGCAGTTCACTTCCTGATTTGCGAAAATACCCTTCCGGAACACCAAGAAAAAAAGCGTTTCTCCGGACTGTAATGCCCTATATTACCAGCCAAAATGCTGCCATTACGGCGGAACGTAACTGGCTGATTTCAAAACAGTACCAGGGGCAATGGTCGCCTTCAGAGCGTGCACGTCTACAAGACATTGCCAAACGCTATAAGGTGAAGTGGTCCGGTAATACGCGAAAAATCCCGTGGAATACGCTACTCGAACGTGTAGACATTATCCCGACCAGTATGGTAGCGACGATGGCTGCCGCAGAAAGCGGTTGGGGAACGTCGAAGCTGGCGCGTAGCAACAACAACCTGTTCGGCATGAAGTGCATGAAAGGGCGTTGTACCAATGCGCCGGGTAAAGTGAAGGGGTACTCTCAGTTCAGTTCTGTAAAAGAATCGGTGAGCGCCTATGTCACTAACCTGAATACGCATCCGGCTTACGCTTCTTTCCGCAAATCACGTGCACAATTGCGTAAAGCGGATCAGGAAGTTACCGCCACAGCGATGATTCATAAGCTGAAAGGTTATTCCACGAAAGGGCAGAGCTATAACAACTACCTGTTCGCGATGTACCAGGATAACCAGCGGTTAATTGCCGCGCATATGTAATTGCATTCCCTTGAGCCTTATCCGGCTTGTTGGTCGGATAGGGCTTTTGCTCGCATCAGGTGGTTGTGCTGAATTGCCTGATGCGACGCTGGCGCGTCTTATCATGCCTGGCGGGTAGGTCGGATAAGGCGTTCACGCCGCATCCGACAACCACGAAATGTTGCCAGGCGGATTTTCCCCTTCCGCTACAGCATTACCTCGCTATTTACATCGCGATACTCTTTTGGCGTCGTGTCATACGCTTTTTTAAAAACAGAGTAGAAGTATTGCAGCGATGGATAACCGCACATTTGCGATATCTCATTGATCGACAAGGTAGTAGAAATCAGCAGGCTGCGCGCTTTCTCCAGCTTTTCGGCATGAATCATGGCGTGAATAGTTTCACCCACTTCTTCTTTAAACCGTTTCTCAAGATTAGATCGCGATATGCCCACCGCATCCAGAACCTGATCCACTTTAATTCCTTTGCAGGCATGATTGCGGATGTAATGCATGGCCTGAATAACGGCGGGATCGGTCAGCGAACGGTAATCCGTTGAACGCCGTTCGATGACACGGACTGGCGGAACCAAAATCCGCTGCAACGGCATCTCTTCTTTATCTAATAAGCGATGCAAAAGTTTTGCCGCCTGATAGCCCATTTGTCGGGCGCCCTGGGCGACAGAAGAGAGGGCGACACGCGAAAGATAGCGGGTCAATTCTTCGTTATCTATGCCAATCACGCATAATTTTTCCGGTACGGGGATGTGCAGATGCTCGCATACTTGCAGAATATGCCGCGCCCGGGCGTCAGTGACGGCAATAATTCCTGTTTGCGGTGGCAGCGTTTGCAGCCAGTCTGCCAGCCGATTTTGCGCGTGTTGCCAGTTCTCTGGTGCGGTTTCCAGCCCCTGATAAACCACACCTCGGTACTTCTCTTCAGCCACAAGCTGGCGAAAGGCATACTCGCGTTCGGCGGCCCAGCGTTTGCCGCTCGGCTCTGGCAGACCATAAAAAGCAAAGCGGTTAACGCCTTTCTCTTTTAAATGCAAAAATGCGCTTTCAACCAGCGCGTAGTTATCGGTGGCAATGTAATGTACGGGCGGATAGCTTTCTGCCAGGTGATACGAGCCACCAACGCCAACAATAGGGACGTTGACATCAGCCAATGCTTGCTCGATTTGTTTATCGTCGAAGTCGGCGATGACGCCATCTCCTAACCAGTCCTTGATTTTATCAATGCGGGCGCGGAAATCTTCTTCAATGAAAATATCCCATTCCGATTGCGACGCCTGTAAATATTCCCCTACACCTTCTACTACTTGACGGTCATAGGCTTTATTAGCATTGAACAGCAACGTGATGCGATGACGTTTAGTAAACATGGTTCTTTTCCTGCTGAATCATGTAAAAACTCAAAACCGGTAATACGTTACCGGCTTTGAGAAAATTTTTATCAAAGTCAGGAACGGCGTTTGGTTGCGGAGTCCATCCATACTGCCAGCAACAGAATCGCACCTTTGACGATATACTGCCAGAAGGTCGGTACATCCATCATACTCATACCGTTATCTAGTGAAGCCATGATGAATGCCCCCATTACTGCTCCGGCAACACTTCCCACACCGCCTGCCAGACTAGTACCACCAATCACGCATGCTGCAATCGCGTCCAGCTCGGCGATATTCCCCGCAGAAGGTGAACCAGCGCCAAGTCGAGAACTAAGAATTAACCCGGCGATGGCTACCATCAAACCGTTGATAGCAAACACAGCAAGTTTTGTTCGTTCAACGTTAATCCCGGATAGCCGTGCCGCTTCCAGATTACCGCCAATAGCGTAAATGCGTCGCCCAAAAGCTGTCCGTGTTGCCATAAACATTCCACCGAGTAACAGCAACGTCAGCAGTAGAACAGGAGTAGGAACGCCACGGTAATCATTTAGCAGCCAGATTGCGCCTAAAACAATAATAGCCGTTAATGCCTGGCGACCGACCACCGCTGTAGATGCCGGAGACTGCAAACCCAAAGCCTGACGGCGCATTCTTCCGCGCCATTGCCAGCCGACAAAAGCCATTAAACCAAGCGCGCCGATGATGAAACCGGTACTTGCTGGTAGATAGCTTTGCCCAATTTGTGACATCGCGGCGCTGGTGGGGGAAACGGTCGTGCCGTTGGTGATACCAATAAGGATGCCGCGAAATGCCAACATGCCTGCCAGGGTGACAATAAATGACGGGACTTTGCGGTACGCGACCCACCACCCATTCCACGCTCCGAGAAGCAGCCCCAGAACCAATGTCACAATGATAGTGAGCGGCAGCGGCCAGCCCAACCAAACGTCGCAGATAGCGGCGACCCCGCCTAATAGCCCCATCATGGAGCCGACCGAGAGGTCGATTTCAGCAGAAATTATGACGAACACCATACCTACCGCGAGAATGCCGGTAATTGCGGTCTGGCGCAGCAGGTTGGAAACGTTACGGGCGCTTAAGTAGGCGCCATCGGTGGTCCAGGTAAAGAACAGCATGATTGCGATGATCGCTGCAATCATCACGAAGACCTGTAAATTCAGTGGCTTAAGCCAAGAAAAGCCACCGGATGTCGGTACGGCTAATTTCACTTCAGACGGATTGCTTTTCGACATGATGTTCGCTCCTCAATGCGGCTTCCATCACCTGCTCCTGAGTCAGGTTATGATTTATCAGGTTGGCTTTTAGTTCTCCTTCATGCATCACCAGCACACGATCGCTAAGGCCGAGTACTTCAGGTAATTCAGAAGAGATGACAATAACGGCAATACCTTGCTGGACGAGTTGGTTAATTAATTTGTAGATCTCGTATTTCGCGCCAATATCGATACCCCTGGTGGGTTCATCAAGAATGAGAATGCGCGGGTTAAGTAATAGACAGCGAGCGAGGATCGCTTTTTGCTGATTGCCGCCGCTCAAACGTCCAATAGCAAGGTCGGGGGACGACGTTTTAACTTTGAGTTGCTGGATGGATTCCAGAATACATTTTTGCTCTGCGGCATCATCAAGCTGGCTGATCCCTCCGGTAAATTTATTGAGTGCGGCGAGGGTAATATTTTTACCAACTGCCATTACCGGAACGATGCCATCGCGCTTTCTGTCTTCTGGCACCATCGCAATACCCTGGGCGATCGCTTGCTGGCAGTTGCGAATATCCACCTGTTTGCCGTCAATATAGATTTTCCCTTCCCACTGTCCGGGCCAAACGCCAAACAGGCATTGAATGGTTTCGGTACGCCCGGCGCCGACCAGTCCGGCAATACCCAGTATTTCACCGCGTTTCAGAGAAAAAGAGACATCGTTAACCCGTTTAATATGGCGATTAACCGGATGCCACGCCGTCAAGTGCTCAATACGTAATATTTCATCACCCGTGATATGCGGTTCGTTAGGGTAAAGTGCCGTTAATTCTCGCCCTACCATCATAGTGATAATATCGTCTTCGCTCATTCCGGCTGCATCACGTGTTCCTATATGCTGACCGTCGCGAATAACGCAAATCGTATCGGAAATTGCTTTAACTTCGTTGAGTTTGTGCGAAATATAGATACAGGCGATACCGTGTTGTTGCAGATCGCGAATAATATCCAGTAAAACCGTGGTTTCCAGCTCGGTTAATGAGGCTGTCGGTTCATCGAGAATTAATAAACGCACCTGCTTATTTAGCGCCTTGGCAATTTCAACCAGTTGTTGTTGCCCAAGCCCTAAATCGCCAACGCGGGTATCGGGTGAAATGGATAAACTGACCTGTGCTAATAGCTTCTGGCAGCGTAGCGTCATCTGGTCATAATCCATAATCCCATTGTGGGTTATTTCGTTACCCAAGAAGATATTTTCCAACACGGTCAATTCTTTCACCAGGGCTAATTCCTGGTGAATGATGGCGATGCCTTTGCGTTCGGTATCGCGGATGTGACTTGCCTGAATCTCTTCGCCAGCAAAAATAATTTCGCCTTCGTAGGAGCCATGAGGATAAATTCCACACAGCACTTTCATCAGCGTTGATTTACCAGACCCATTTTCCCCACAGAGTGAGACGATTTCGCCAGCGTTTAGCCGCAAGCTGACGTTATCTATCGCCTTCACGGTGCCGAAGGTTTTGGTAATGTTCTTCATTTCAAGTAGATAAGACATAACGACTCCACCTAAGCCAATCAGTTCACGCGGCATGGAGAGAAATCACGCCCCGGTCAGCGCCGGGGCGTGATGCTTAAAGCTCGCTCTCTTTGTGGAATCCGTCTTTAATTACCGTATCTTTGATGTTGTTTTTATTAACATCGATTGGTGTCAGCAGGCGGGATGGAACATCTTTCAGACCATTATTCAGTGTGGTATCTGCTTTTGGTTCCTGACCATTGCCCAACTCAACGGCAATTTCTGCGGCAGTATTTGCCAACAACGTAATGGGTTTATACACCGTCATAGTTTGCGTACCGGCAGCAATACGTTTTATGCCCGCGAGATCCGCATCCTGGCCGGAAATTGCCACTTTGCCTGATAAACCTTGAGCACTTAATGCCTGAATCGCCCCGCCAGCGGTAGCATCGTTTGAGGCAACAACCGCATCAATTTTGTTATTGTTGGCAGTTAGCGCATTTTCCATAATTTTCAGCGCATTTTCTGGTAACCAGCCATCAACCCATTGGTCGCCAACGACTTTAATTTTTCCTGAGTCAACATAAGGTTTTAATACTTTCATTTGCCCGGCGCGGAATAGCTTGGCGTTGTTATCGACCGGGGAGCCACCCATCAGGAAATAATTGCCTTGTGGGACGATATCAACCAGGGCTTTTGCTTGCAGTTCGCCGACTTTTTCATTATCGAAAGAAATATAAAAATCGATATCTGCATCATTAATCATGCGGTCGTAAGCTAATACTTTTATACCTTCTTGTTTGGCTTCTTTTACAACGTTACTTAATACCTGACCGTTATACGGAATAATGACAAGAACGTCGACGCCCCGGTTAATCATGTTTTCAATCTGCGACATTTGGGTTTCTTCATTGCCATTCGCAGATTGTACAAATACTTTTGCACCGAGAGATTCTGCTTTTTTAACAAAGATATCCCGATCCTTTTGCCAGCGTTCAAGACGGAGATCATCAATCGCCATTCCTATTTTTACTTCTTTGGCGTGCGCCGCGACGTTAGTAAGCAGAAGTGAGGTGCAAAGGGTGAGTAAAATGTTCTTTATTTTCATGATTCAGAGGCCTTCTGTTGTTAGAGGACAGCTTAAAAAAGTAACAATCACCGCGATAAACGTAACCAATTTTTAGCAACTAAACAGGGGAAAACAATTACAGATTTTTATCTTTCGATTACGATTTTTGGTTTATTTCTTGATTTATGACAGAGATCTTACTTTTGTTGATTAATTGTACTTGTTGCATTTTTCTATTCGAGAAATCACCCGGTTTCATCATTCCATATTATTTTTGCGAGCGAGCGCACACTTGTGAATTATCTCAATAGCAGTGTGAAATAACATAATTGAGCAACTGAAAGGGAGTGCCCAATA
Organism: Escherichia sp. MOD1-EC6819; assembly: GCF_002965765.1. NCBI lineage: Bacteria > Pseudomonadati > Pseudomonadota > Gammaproteobacteria > Enterobacterales > Enterobacteriaceae > Escherichia > Escherichia sp. MOD1-EC6819. The sequence goes on from NZ_PTRG01000013.1 coordinate 24,880, forward strand.
TTACGACATCATCCATCACACGCGGCATTACCTGATTATGGAGTTCATTATGCAAGCCTATTTTGACCAGCTCGATCGCGTTCGTTATGAAGGTCCGAAATCCTCTAACCCGTTAGCATTCCGTCATTACAACCCCGACGAACTGGTGTTGGGCAAGCGTATGGAAGACCACTTGCGTTTTGCCGCCTGCTACTGGCACACCTTCTGCTGGAACGGGGCGGACATGTTTGGCGTGGGCGCGTTTAATCGTCCGTGGCAGCAGCCTGGCGAAGCCCTCGCGCTGGCGAAGCGTAAAGCCGATGTCGCATTCGAGTTTTTCCACAAACTACATGTGCCGTTTTATTGCTTCCATGACGTGGATGTTTCCCCGGAAGGCTCATCGTTAAAAGAGTACATCAATAACTTTGCGCAAATGGTCGATGTGCTGGCTGGCAAGCAAGAAGAGAGCGGCGTGAAACTGCTGTGGGGAACAGCCAACTGCTTTACTAACCCTCGCTATGGCGCAGGCGCGGCGACGAATCCAGATCCCGAAGTCTTTAGCTGGGCAGCTACACAAGTTGTTACCGCGATGGAAGCAACGCATAAACTGGGTGGTGAAAACTATGTGCTGTGGGGCGGTCGTGAAGGTTATGAAACTCTGTTGAATACCGATCTTCGTCAGGAGCGTGAACAGCTTGGTCGCTTTATGCAGATGGTGGTTGAGCATAAACATAAAATCGGTTTCCAGGGCACGCTGCTTATCGAACCGAAACCGCAAGAACCGACCAAACATCAATATGATTACGATGCCGCAACGGTTTACGGCTTCCTGAAACAGTTTGGCCTGGAAAAAGAGATTAAACTGAATATTGAAGCGAACCACGCGACGCTTGCGGGTCACTCTTTCCACCATGAAATTGCCACAGCCATTGCGCTTGGTCTGTTCGGTTCTGTCGATGCTAACCGTGGCGACGCGCAACTGGGCTGGGATACTGACCAGTTCCCGAACAGCGTGGAAGAGAACGCGCTGGTAATGTATGAAATCCTCAAAGCAGGTGGTTTCACGACCGGTGGTCTGAACTTTGATGCCAAAGTACGTCGTCAGAGCACTGATAAATACGATCTGTTCTACGGTCATATTGGGGCGATGGATACGATGGCGCTGTCACTGAAAATTGCAGCCCGCATGATTGAAGACGGCGAACTGGATAAACGCGTAGCACAACGTTATTCCGGCTGGAATAGTGAACTGGGTCAGCAAATCCTGAAAGGTCAAATGTCATTGGCTGATTTAGCAAAATATGCTCAGGACAACAATCTGGCGCCGGTGCATCAGAGTGGACGCCAGGAGCAACTGGAAAATCTGGTAAATCATTATCTGTTCGACAAATAACGGCTAATTGTGCAGTCCGCAAGCCCGGTTATCGGTAGCGATACCGGGCATTTTTTTAAGGAACAATCGCTATGTATATCGGGATAGATCTTGGCACATCGGGCGTAAAAGTTATTTTGCTCAACGAGCAAGGTGAAGTGGTCGCTTCGCAAACGGAAAAACTAACCGTTTCGCGTCCGCATCCACTCTGGTCGGAGCAAGATCCGGAACAGTGGTGGCTGGCGACTGGTCGCGCGATGAAAATCCTGGGTGAACAGCATTCTCTGCGAGACGTTAAAGCATTGGGTATTGCCGGGCAAATGCATGGTGCTACTTTACTTGATGCTCAGCAGCGGGTGCTACGTCCCGCCATTTTGTGGAACGACGGGCGCTGCGCGGAGGAGTGTGCTTTGCTGGAAGCGCGAGTTCCGCAGTCGCGGAATATTACAGGCAACCTGATGATGCCCGGATTTACCGCGCCTAAATTACTGTGGATTCAGCGAAATGAGCCAGAGATATTCCTTCAGGTAGACAAAGTATTATTGCCGAAAGATTATTTGCGTCTGCGGATGACGGGAGAATTCGCCAGTGATATGTCTGATGCAGCCGGCACCATGTGGCTGGATGTCGCAAAGCGTGACTGGAGCGATGTTATGCTGGAGGCTTGCCAGTTATCTCGAGCTCAGATGCCAGCATTATACGAAGGCAGCGAAATTACCGGCACTTTGCTACCTGAGGTTGCAAAAGCGTGGGGAATGAATGCAGTGCCGGTTGTTGCGGGCGGCGGCGATAATGCGGCTGGCGCGGTTGGTGTGGGTATGGTTGATGCCAACCAGGCAATGTTATCGCTGGGGACTTCAGGCGTTTATTTTGCGGTGAGCGAAGGTTTCCTAAGTAAGCCGGAAAGTGCCGTACACAGCTTTTGCCATGCTTTACCTGAGCGTTGGCATTTAATGTCGGTGATGCTGAGTGCGGCGTCGTGTCTGGACTGGGCGACGAAATTAACCGGTCTGAGCGATGTCCCCGCTTTAATTGCCGCAGCTCAGCAGGCCGATGAGAATGTCGATCCTGTCTGGTTTTTGCCTTATCTTTCCGGCGAGCGCACGCCGCACAATAATCCACAGGCAAAGGGCGTTTTCTTCGGTCTGACCCATCAACACGGCCCCGCAGAACTGGCTCGCGCGGTACTGGAAGGCGTGGGGTATGCGTTGGCGGATGGCATGGATGTCGTACATGCCTGTGGCATTCAACCGCAAAGCATTACACTGATTGGTGGCGGAGCGCGTAGCGAGTACTGGCGTCAGATGCTGGCGGATATTAGCGGTCAGCAACTGAATTACCGCACGGGGGGGGATGTGGGGCCAGCATTAGGCGCAGCAAGACTGGCACAGATTGCGGTAAATCCAGATAAATCTCTCATTGAGTTGTTGCCGCAACTTCCTTTAGAACAGTCGCATCTGCCGGATGCGCAGCGTTATACCGCTTATCAGCCACGACGTGAAACGTTCCGTCGCCTCTATCAGCAACTTCTGCCGCTAATGGCATAATATTTCCCCCTGCCTTATGTGGCGGGGGATAATCTCCATCTATATATATTTAGAATATATTAATTTTTTATATGAATTTATTCTGAAAATCATTTGTTAATGGCATTTTTCAGTTTTGTCTTTCGTTGGTTACTCGTAATGTATCGCAGGTAGATATGGAGATCGTTATGAAAACCTCAAAGACTGTAGCAAAACTATTATTTGTGGTCGGGGCGCTGGTTTATCTGATTGGATTATGGATCTCATGTCCATTGTTAAGTGGCAAAGGCTATTTTCTTGGCGTGTTAATGACGGGGACTTTTGGTAACTATGCATATCTGCGCGCAGAAAAACTTGGGCAACTGGATGATTTGTTTATCCGCATCTGCCAGTTGGTAGCGTTAATCACCATCGGTCTCTTGTTTATCGGTGTTTTAAACGCACCTATCAATGCTTATGAAATGGTGATCTACCCCATCGCCTTTTTTGTCTGCTTGTTTGGTCAAATGCGAGTATTTCGCTCGGCATAAAGCTCTTAAGCTTCAGGAATGAAAGGAAGTCAGTGATGGAAAACAAAATATCAACCTATTCTCCGGCATTCAGTATTGTGTCATGGATAGCTCTCGTTGGTGGTATCGTTACCTATCTGTTAGGGCTATGGAATGCAGAGATGCAGTTAAATGAAAAAGGATATTATTTTGCCGTACTGGTATTAGGACTGTTTTCTGCAGCGTCTTATCAAAAGACCGTTCGGGACAAGTATGAAGGCATACCGACCACCTCCATTTATTATATGACCTGCCTGACTGTGTTTATTATCTCTGTTGCATTACTGATGGTAGGTCTGTGGAATGCGACGTTATTACTCAGCGAAAAAGGCTTCTATGGTCTGGCCTTCTTTTTAAGCTTGTTTGGTGCAGTAGCGGTGCAGAAAAATATCCGTGATGCTGGGATCAACGCACCAAAAGAAACGATGGCTGCGCAGGAAGAATATAGCGAATAATCTACGTAAGCCCGGTCAGTCCAGTGTGACCGGGCTTTTACTTAACTTACTAATCTGTTTTTATCGATTCGTTGTACCAGTACAGAAAGCAACAAGCTTGCTGCCAGCGTCGCGCAAAAGATCCAAATAATATCCAGTATTGGCCAGCTTTTAAGCTCAATACCACTGGTGCGCAGCGCATGGATAATCAACGCGTGGAACCCGTATATACCCAGAGAATGACGGGATATCAGTCCAAGCCCGCTAACAGTACGCGTATCCAGTGTATTTTTTACCAGAGTCAGTAACGCAATTGCGCAGATAAAAACCATCGGACCACAGTAAAGATACCAGGTATCAGCAAAGTTTCCGCGCCACTGTAATTCATATAATGTCCCACGAGATATAATAAATACCCCGGCGATAAACAGTGCGGCGCTCATCCACGACAGTGGCTTGTGTTGCGTGTCCATCATCCCAATGGCGCGGCCCAACATGCCATACAGGATGTAGTAAAAAGTATCGCCATTGATATATAAGTTAATTGGTAGCCATTCAAAACCGTCGATCTTCTGTGGCACTGTGTTTGGGTTGGCGATGATGCCAATCACCACCATTAGCACCAACAACATTTTACCGCCGACGTGCTTTACCTGAATCAGCGGCGAAACCAGATAAATCACCGCAATCGCGAAGAAAAACCATAAATGATAAAACACCGGCTTTTGTAGCAGGTTTTTCAGCGATATCTCCACATTGATGGAAGTAAACAGTGCAATGTAGAGCAGTGCGACAGTGCTATAAAACAGCAGGCATAAGCCGATACGTAAGAAATGGCGCAGCTGGGCGCTGCGTTCGCCAAAAAAGAGATAGCCGGAAATCATGAAAAATAGCGGTACGCTGACACGAGAGGCAGAATTTAGAATATTCGCGATATCCCAGGTGATGGGGCTAACACTATGGGCATTGGTCACATACCAGGTAGTGGTGTGAATCATCACCACCATTAAACACGCTATCCCTCGCAGGTTATCAATCCAGTAAATTTTGGGCTGCATCTGTGTCTCTGTATCTGGTTAAAAAAAGTCTGACTGATAAATCATTCGGTTGGTGCACTGGAATAATCTGAGTTTTATCACTACAGCTTATAGAGGCTTGAGGAAATTCGTAAGATATCAGCCACTATACCGATATAAATAATAAGACTCACCTGCAAACCAGACGGTAATTTAATGATGATGAACTCTTTCTTTCCGGTAATGGCGCTTATGGTGTTAGTAGGATGCTCAACAACGCCACCCGTACAGAAAGCACAACGGGTAAAAGTTGATCCGCTGCGTTCGTTGAATATGGAAGCCTTATGCAAGGATCAGGCAGCAAAACGTTATAACACCGGCGAGCAAAAAATCGACGTCACCGCATTTGAACAGTTCCAGGGGAGTTACGAAATGCGCGGCTATACCTTTCGGAAAGAGCACTTTGTCTGTTCTTTTGACGCGGATGGCCATTTTTTGCATCTTTCCATGCGTTAAGCCCTGCTTTTTCCCGTTTCGTACTGTATATCTTCCATCCAGCGGGTATACTGATCCCTTCCTTTAAATCCACACGTATCCAGCACGAAATAATATGCAAAAGTTTGATACCAGGACCTTCCAGGGCTTGATCCTGACCTTACAGGATTACTGGGCTCGCCAGGGCTGCACCATTGTTCAACCATTGGACATGGAAGTCGGCGCGGGAACCTCTCACCCAATGACCTGTCTGCGCGCGCTGGGGCCAGAACCGATGGCGGCTGCTTATGTCCAGCCTTCTCGTCGCCCGACCGATGGTCGCTACGGCGAAAACCCCAACCGCTTACAGCATTACTATCAGTTCCAGGTGGTGATTAAGCCATCGCCGGACAATATCCAGGAGCTGTACCTCGGTTCTCTGAAAGAGCTGGGCATGGACCCGACTATCCACGATATTCGTTTCGTGGAAGATAACTGGGAAAACCCGACGCTGGGTGCCTGGGGGCTGGGCTGGGAAGTGTGGCTGAACGGCATGGAAGTGACGCAGTTCACTTACTTCCAGCAGGTTGGTGGTCTGGAGTGTAAACCGGTTACCGGCGAGATCACCTATGGTCTGGAACGTCTGGCGATGTACATTCAGGGCGTAGACAGCGTTTACGACCTGGTCTGGAGCGACGGCCCGCTGGGTAAAACCACTTATGGCGACGTGTTCCATCAGAACGAAGTGGAGCAGTCCACTTATAACTTCGAATACGCGGACGTGGACTTCCTGTTCACCTGCTTCGAGCAGTACGAGAAAGAAGCGCAGCAGCTGCTGGCGCTGGAAAATCCGCTGCCGCTGCCTGCCTACGAGCGTATTCTGAAAGCCGCCCACAGCTTCAACCTGCTGGATGCGCGTAAAGCCATCTCCGTCACTGAGCGTCAGCGTTATATTTTGCGCATTCGCACCCTGACCAAAGCAGTGGCAGAAGCATACTACGCTTCCCGTGAAGCCCTCGGCTTCCCGATGTGCAACAAAGATAAGTAAGAGGCGGCTATGTCTGAGAAAACTTTTCTGGTGGAAATCGGCACTGAAGAGCTGCCACCAAAAGCACTGCGCAGCCTGGCTGAGTCCTTTGCTGCGAACTTTACTGCGGAGCTGGATAACGCTGGCCTCGCACACGGCACCGTTCAATGGTTTGCGGCTCCGCGTCGTCTGGCGCTGAAAGTGGCTAACCTGGCGGAAGCCCAGCCTGACCGTGAAATCGAAAAACGCGGCCCGGCGATTGCCCAGGCTTTCGACGCCGAAGGCAAACCGAGTAAAGCAGCAGAAGGCTGGGCGCGTGGTTGCGGGATCTCCGTTGACCAGGCCGAGCGTCTGACTACTGACAAAGGCGAATGGCTACTGTATCGCGCTCATGTGAAGGGCGAAAGCACCGAGGCACTTGTTCCGAACATGGTAGCCACTTCGCTGGCGAAACTACCGATCCCGAAACTGATGCGCTGGGGCGCGTCTGACGTGCACTTCGTGCGTCCGGTGCACACCGTAACTTTGCTGCTGGGCGATAAAGTCATTCCGGCAACCATTCTGGGTATTCAGTCCGATCGCGTAATTCGTGGACATCGCTTTATGGGTGAGCCGGAAATTACCATCGACAATGCCGATCAGTATCCGGAAATTCTGCGTGAGCGCGGTAAAGTCATCGCCGATTACGAAGAGCGTAAGGCGAAGATTAAAGTCGATGCTGAAGAAGCGGCGCGTAAGATTGGTGGTAATGCTGACTTAAGCGAAAGCCTTCTGGAAGAAGTGGCTTCGCTGGTTGAATGGCCGGTTGTTCTGACCGCGAAATTCGAAGAGAAATTCCTCGCTGTGCCGTCTGAAGCACTGGTTTATACCATGAAAGGTGACCAGAAATACTTCCCGGTGTATGCGAACGACGGCAAACTGCTGCCGAACTTTATCTTCGTTGCCAACATTGAGTCGAAAGATCCGCAGCAAATTATCTCTGGTAACGAGAAAGTCGTTCGTCCACGTCTGGCTGATGCCGAGTTCTTCTTCAACACCGACCGTAAAAAACGTCTTGAAGATAACCTGCCGCGCCTGCAAACCGTGCTGTTCCAGCAACAGCTGGGGACGCTGCGCGATAAAACTGACCGCATTCAGGCTCTGGCTGGCTGGATCGCTGAACAGATTGGCGCTGACGTTAACCACGCAACTCGTGCTGGGCTGCTGTCCAAGTGTGACCTGATGACCAACATGGTCTTTGAGTTCACCGACACCCAGGGCGTTATGGGTATGCACTACGCGCGTCATGATGGTGAAGCGGAAGATGTCGCGGTGGCGCTGAACGAGCAGTATCAACCGCGCTTTGCCGGTGATTCCCTGCCGTCTAACCCGGTAGCCTGTGCGCTGGCGATTGCTGACAAGATGGATACCCTGGCGGGCATCTTCGGTATTGGTCAGCATCCGAAAGGTGATAAAGACCCGTTTGCGCTGCGTCGTGCGGCGCTGGGCGTGCTGCGTATTATCGTTGAGAAGAACCTCAATCTTGATCTGCAAACGCTGACCGAAGAAGCTGTGCGCTTGTACGGTGATAAGCTGACTAACGCCAATGTGGTGGATGACGTTATCGACTTTATGCTCGGTCGCTTCCGCGCCTGGTATCAGGACGAAGGTTACACCGTCGACACCATCCAGGCGGTACTGGCGCGTCGTCCGACTCGTCCGGCAGATTTTGATGCCCGCATGAAGGCGGTATCGCACTTCCGTACCCTGGAAGCAGCGGCAGCACTGGCGGCGGCGAACAAGCGTGTATCTAACATTCTGGCGAAATCAGACGAAGTGCTGAGCGATCGCGTGAATGCCTCCACCCTGAAAGAGCCGGAAGAAATTAAACTGGCGATGCAGGTAGTTGTATTGCGCGACAAGCTGGAGCCGTACTTCGCAGAAGGTCGTTATCAGGATGCGCTGGTCGAACTGGCTGAGTTGCGTGAACCGGTTGATGCCTTCTTCGATAAAGTGATGGTAATGGTCGATGACAAAGAACTACGTATCAACCGTCTGACCATGCTGGAAAAACTGCGCGAATTATTCCTGCGTGTAGCGGATATTTCTTTACTGCAGTAATAACTCCTTTATTAAAAAGTCTGCCAGATGGCAGACTTTTTTTTCACTAAATAATACAGCTACCTTTAATAATCTTCTGCTGAATAAAAATCATCTCATATATTAATTTTATGATATTTTTTTCGGAATTTATTAAGGAGAGGAAAAGAGGTTATTACGCTAAAATAAGTCTGGGTGCTTGAGACTGTTTGTCTCAGGTATTTACCAAAAGGCAGACAGAGAAAAGCCCCACCTGACTATAAATCAAAGTGAGGCTGCCCTATGCCTGAACACCATAAGGTTAGCCTCTTACTCGTTGGAAATCAACACAGGAGGCTGGGAATGCCGCAGAAATATAGATTGCTTTCTTTAATAGTGATTTGTTTCACGCTTTTATTTTTCACTTGGATGATAAGAGATTCACTGTGTGAATTGCATATTAAACAGGGAAGCTATGAGCTGGCGGCATTTTTAGCCTGCAATTTGAAAGAGTAAGAGTCTTTGGCGGGAAATTATTCCCGCCTTTCTTACGGCGTTGCGCATTCTCATTGCACCCAAATTTATTCTTTATAAAAATAATAATAGATTGTATTACGCGATCGATTATTTATTTCCTGAAATAACAAATAAAAAAATCCCCGCCAATTGGCAGGGATCTTAGATTCTGTGCTTTTAAGCAGAGATTACAGGCTGGTTACGTTACCAGCTGCCGGGCCTTTAGCGCCGCTTTCGATGGTGAAGGACACTTTCTGACCTTCGTCCAGAGATTTGTAACCATCGTTCTGGATAGCAGAGAAGTGTACGAACACGTCTTTAGAGCCATCGTCAGGAGTGATGAAGCCGAAGCCTTTGTCAGCGTTGAACCATTTTACGATACCAGTCATTTTACCGGACATAGTGTATTACCTTTAATAATTAAGTGTGCCTTTCGGCGATATGGCGTGCTTTACAGATTTTGAAGCGTTAAAGGAATGTGCACTACGAGGGGTATCAACGATAACTCTTGAAGGGACTTGCCTTACTACACTGCTTTAATGGTCTGTACGTCAAACCGTTGATGTGCATTAAGCCACGCATTGAATGGTGATGCAACAATTATTTTCCATATTTATGATTAATTGGTCGGAAAACGGTCCTGTCATCAGGACCGTAAACATCAATACAGTGGATAAAAGTCTATTCCATCAACTGTTTACTTAATGCTGGGTTGGCCTGGATCAGGCGCATCAATTTTAGTTCGGCACTGGAAGGCTTTACGCGTCTGGACTCCCATTCTTTCACCATGGCTACTGATACGCCCAAAACCCGGGCGAAATCATCAATTTTTAACCCTGTCCCTTTACGTAATTGCTCGATTTCGGTACAAGGCGTTGTTCTGTGCGTCAGGGTAATCTTTTGCGTTTCATCTTTAAAAACAATTTGTTCCAGGCTACTCAACAGCTCATGCATTGGATCTTTATATTCCATTGAAAACTCCTCAAATCACACTGCGGGATCGTGAATTTCATCGAAGCTCATTAAGAATAGTCGGGAAAAGCAGACACAGCGGGGAGAAACCCGTGAGTGATTTAAGTATGATTCGATTCAGCTACTAAGTTGCCGTGACTTATAGTCGTCTAACGATATGATTAATGCCGAAATATTTCTCAGCGTCCTGGGATTGTAAAGATTCCGAAAATTTGGCCTACCAAGAGAAGGGATGAGCTGACCACAAAAACGCAATAGCAATGTCTGTTTTTAACAATAAAACAACAAATTAACTCTTCTTCATTTTCTACATCATTTTCCCAGGAAGATTATGCATAAAGGGTATCCTGTAAGCCTGTCCTGGACTATCCTTGTCAGCGTCAGACACGCGTGTGTCGTTGTGCGCTTTTTTTGGGTGAAAGGAGTAAGAAAATGGCGACAGGAAAGTCCTGCTCTCGCTGGTTTGCGCCTCTTGCGGCGTTATTAATGGTAGTTAGCCTGAGTGGGTGTTTTGATAAAGAAGGCGATCAGCGTAAAGCGTTTATCGACTTCCTGCAGAATACAGTGATGCGTAGCGGTGAACGTCTACCAACCCTGACTGCCGATCAGAAAAAACAGTTTGGTCCTTTTGTCTCTGATTACGCGATCCTGTATGGCTATTCCCAACAGGTTAATCAGGCGATGGATTCCGGTCTGCGTCCGGTTGTAGACAGCGTTAACGCGATTCGCGTACCACAGGATTACGTCACGCAAAGTGGTCCACTGCGTGAAATGAACGGATCTCTTGGCGTACTGGCGCAACAATTGCAAAATGCGAAGTTGCAGGCCGATGCTGCGCACTCTGCGCTAAAACAGACCGATGACCTGAAACCGGTCTTTGATCAGGCATTCACTAAAGTAGTGACGACCCCAGCTGATGCGTTGCAACCGCTGATTCCGGCGGCTCAAACGTTCACGCAGCAACTGGTGATGGTGGGGGACTACATCGCTCAACAAGGTACTCAGGTGAGCTTTGTCGCGAATGGCATCCAGTTCCCGACTTCACAGCAGGCGAGTGAATATAACAAACTGATTGCGCCATTACCGGCACAGCATCAGGCGTTTAATCAGGCCTGGACCACGGCAGTCACTGCAACCCAATAAAGAGTAAAAGCCCGAACGGTTATCGGGCTTTTCTCCACGCAGTCGCGGCTTAGTCCGCGACGTGCGGATTCACACAGTTCTTCTCAACCTTCCCCTGCAACGCATTAATCAAATTATCCACGGCACAGGCAGCCATGCCATAACGCGTCTCATGGGTGGCTGAACCAATATGTGGTACTGCAACGACATTTGTCATTGAGAGCAACGGCGAATCTACTGGCAATGGCTCTTGTTCGAAGACATCCAGACCAGCGGCGTGAATTTCCCCTTTCTGCAACGCCGCAATCAGTGCATTTTCGTCAACTACCGGCCCACGCCCTGCATTAATGAAAATGGCGGAGGATTTCATTTTGGCGAATTGTTCTGCGCCAAACAGGTGATGAGTTTCTTCAGTTAGCGGCAGGATCAGGCAAACGAAATCTGATTCTTGTAACAGCGTATCCAGATCGCAGTAGCGGGCGTTAAAGCGTTCCTCTGCTTCTTTATGGTGGCGGCGCGCGTTATAGAGAATTGGCATATTGAAGCCAAAGTGCGCGCGCTGTGCCAGGGCCATGCCGATCCGTCCCATCCCGACAATGCCCAGTGTTTTATGGTGAACGTCAACGCCGTACCAGTCCGGGCCGATATTGGCGGTCCATTCGCCAGCTTTTACGCGTTCCGCCACTTCCACAATCCGACGCGCTGTACACAGCACCAGCGCCATCAGCGTATCGGCGACGGTTTCCGTTAACACGGTTGGCGTATGCATCAGCAGGATTTTTCGAGCGTTAAGCGCATCGACGTCGAAATTGTCATAGCCGACGGAGACAGTTGAAGTGGCACGCAGTTTTGGCATTTTTTCCAGTAATGCGGCATCAACATTCTCGTTTGAACCCAGTAAACCTTCAGCTTCGGCAAAAATCGCCGCGTTTTGTTCAATGGTTTGTGGATTGAGGTCTGCTACCTGGTGAACGGTGAAATGCTCTTGCAGGCGTTGCAGTAGATCATCAGGTAAGGCTTTGTAGAGGATAACGGACGGCTTCATTCTTCTCTCCATTCACTGATAAGGCGATCACCTTAGCCTGAAATATGATGAAGGAAAACTGAAGAATGCCAGGTGATTTCTGCATCACCCGGCATGAAAGGGATTAGAGCGGGCTTAAAGTGATTTCTACACGGCGGTTTTGCGCCTTACCTTCAGCGGTGCTGTTGCTGGCGATCGGATTAGCCGGGCCAAGACCCTGAGTACGGATGCGGCTGGCGTCCACACCTTGGGTGATCAACGCGCTGGCAACGGAATCCGCACGCTGCTGGGAGAGACGCATGTTCAGGTCGTGACCACCCGTGCTGTCGGTATAACCAATCACGTTAACTGCCGTTTTTGGGTACTCTTTCAGCACCATTGCCACGCCAGTCAGCGTGTTAGCACCGGCCGGTTTAAGGGTCGCGCTGCTGCTGTCAAAGGTCACATTGTTCGGCATGTTAAGGATAATGTTGTCCCCGCTGCGGGTTACGCTAACGCCGGTGCCGCGCATTTTGTCACGCAGCTTCGCTTCCTGTACATCCATATAATAACCAACGCCACCGCCCAGTGCCGCGCCTGCTGCTGCGCCAATCAGCGCGCCTTTACCGCGATCTTTCTTCGAAGAAGAGAGCGCGCCAATACCCGCGCCAACGAGAGAGCCCAGACCTGCGCCGATAGCAGATTTGCCTGCTTCACGTTCGCCGGTGTAAGGGTTAGTTGTACAGCCAGATACCGCCAGAGCGCCGCTCACGACGGCAGCAATAAGATAAACACGTTTCTTCATTGTTAATCCTTAATAACCTTTTTATTCTTGTTCACGGGTGCCGTGGCGGGAGATTATGCCGTGTGAACATGAAGATTATTCCTGGGAATACTCGGAAATTTGTAAGTAATATTTAACTGCCCAATACATCTAACCTTTCAGGAGCCTTCGGTTTGGCCAATTCATCCTCACGTTATTCCGTTCTGACTGCCGCCCACTGGGGACCCATGCTGGTTGAAACCGACGGTGAAACAGTTTTTAGCTCGCGTGGCGCGTTAGCGACAGAGCTGGAAAACTCCTTGCAGAGCGCGGTTCGCGACCAGGTTCACAGCAATACGCGGGTACGATTTCCAATGGTGCGCAAAGGCTTTCTCGCGTCACCAGAAAACCCGCAAGGCATTCGTGGGCAGGATGAATTTGTTCGCGTGAGTTGGGATGAGGCGCTGGATCTTATTCACCATCAACATAAACGTATTCGTGAGGCTTATGGCCCAGCATCGATTTTTGCTGGTTCCTACGGCTGGCGTTCAAATGGCGTCTTGCATAAAGCGTCAACTTTATTACAACGCTATATGGCGCTGGCAGGCGGTTATACCGGGCATCTGGGGGATTATTCGACCGGCGCGGCACAGGCGATCATGCCGTATGTCGTGGGGGGCAGCGAAGTTTATCAACAGCAAACCAGTTGGCCGCTGGTGCTGGAACATAGTGATGTCGTGGTGTTGTGGAGTGCTAACCCTCTCAATACGCTGAAAATTGCGTGGAATGCATCCGATGAGCAGGGGCTTTCTTACTTTTCTGCATTGCGTGACAGCGGGAAAAAGCTGATCTGCATTGATCCAATGCGATCGGAAACCGTCGATTTCTTTGGCGATAAAATGGAGTGGATAGCCCCCCATATGGGCACGGATGTTGCGCTAATGCTGGGGATCGCCCATACGCTGGTGGAAAATGACTGGCACGACGAAGAGTTTCTGGCGCGTTGCACCACGGGTTATGACGTCTTCGCCTCCTATTTGCTGGGCGAGAAAGACGGAATAGCGAAAACTGCCGAATGGGCGGCGGAGATTTGCGGCATTCCACCCGAGAAGATTCGCGAGCTGGCGGCTATTTTCCACCAAAACACTACGATGCTGATGGCGGGATGGGGAATGCAGCGCCAACAGTTTGGTGAGCAAAAACACTGGATGATCGTCACGCTGGCGGCAATGTTGGGGCAAATCGGCACACCCGGCGGCGGCTTTGGCCTTTCTTACCATTTTGCCAATGGCGGCAATCCGACCCGCCGCGCTGCGGTGCTCTCTTCCATGCAAAGTAGTTTGCCCGGCGGCACCGATGCGGTAGATAAAATCCCCGTTGCCCGTATTGTTGAAGCATTAGAAAACCCCGGTGGCACATATCAACACAACGGTATGAACCGACATTTCCCGGATATTCGTTTTATCTGGTGGGCGGGTGGTGCCAACTTTACCCACCATCAGGATACCAATCGTCTGATTCACGCCTGGCAAAAACCAGAGCTGGTGGTGATCTCCGAATGCTTCTGGACGGCGGCGGCAAAACACGCTGATATCGTTCTCCCTGCGACCACGTCGTTTGAGCGTAATGATCTCACCATGACCGGCGATTACAGCAATCAGCATCTGGTGCCGATGAAACAAGTGGTGCCACCGCGTGGTGAAGCACGTAATGATTTTGATGTTTTTGCTGAATTAAGCGAACGGTGGGAAAAGGGCGGCTACGCGCGATTTACAGAAGGGAAAAGTGAGCTGCAATGGCTGGAAACGTTTTATAACGTCGCCCGGCAGCCTGGGGCAAGTCAGCAGATACAATTGCCACCATTTGATGAGTTCTGGGAAGCCAATCAGTTAATTGAGATGCCGGAAAACCCAGACAGCGAGCGGTTTATTCGCTTCGCTGATTTTCGCCGCGATCCGCAGGCGTATCCGTTAAAAACCGCCAGCGGCAAGATTGAAATCTTCTCACAGCGTATTGCCGATTACGCTTATCCGGATTGCCCAGGGCATCCAATGTGGCTGGAGCCGGACGAATGGCAGGGCAATGCAGAACCGGAACAGTTGCAGATACTTTCTGCTCACCCGGCACATCGTCTGCACAGTCAGCTGAATTACAGTTCCTTGCGCGAATTGTATGCGGTGGCAAATCGTGAACCTGTCACCATTCACCCAGAAGATGCGCGGGCGCGGGGTATACAAGATGGCGATACAGTTCGGGTGTGGAACTCGCGCGGACAAATCCTTGTCGGAGCCGTCATTAGCGAAGGTATTAAACCTGGCGTGATTTGTATTCACGAAGGCGCTTGGCCAGATCTTGATTTATCTGCTGGCGGCATTTGTAAAAATGGTGCGGTTAACGTGCTAACTAAAGACCTTCCCAGCTCGCGGCTGGGGAATGGCTGTGCGGGTAACACGGCGCTGGCATGGCTGGAAAAATATAATGGCCCGGAGCTGTCGCTTACGGCGTTTGATCCGCCTGCCAATCCATAATCCAGGTAGGGAGTTGGGTTTCCTCCTGCCATGCGCAGTCGACAATATGAAACCCCTGCGCATGGTAAAAATCTATCGCCGGTTGGTTTTTTTGATAAACCTCCAGCAACAAATGGGGATGGCGCTGCTGTACATGTTGCATCAGCGCCTTACCAATGCCGCGTCTGATGGCCTTCGGTGCGACAAACATCGCTGCCAGAAACCGGCCCTCCATAATGCTGACAAAACCGAGAAATTCACCATTGTCTTCCCACACCCAGTTTTGCGCGTTGGCTAGATATGCATCACGCACCAGCGGAATGCAGTCACGCCAATAGCTTGTTTCTATAAAGGGATGTCCCCAGCTTGTGCTTTCCAGCCATAACTCCAGAATCGCGGGCAGTTCCGAAAGCAGTGCTTCCCGAATCATGATTTGTTCCCCGGATGGCAACAGCAGCTAACCACATGATCATTCACCAGCCCACATGCCTGCATAAAGGAGTAACAAATTGTCGTGCCAACAAACTTAAAGCCGCGTTTTTTCAGTGCTTTGGAGAGCGCGTCGGAGGCGGGCGTTGAAGTAGGGATTTCGCTCAATGTTCTGGCTTGTGTCACTTGTGGCTGGTGGTTTACGAACGACCAGACAAAGTCGGCAAACGGTTCGCCGTTTTGCTCCATTTGCAGGTAAGCGCGCGCATTGCCGATAATGGCCTGGATTTTTCCACGATGGCGGATAATCCCGGTATCCTGTACCAGTCTTTCGATATCGTCTTCCTGCATTGCCGCGACCTTGACGGGATCAAACTGATGAAAACAAGCGCGATAATTTTCACGTTTTTTGAGGACGGTAATCCAGGATAACCCAGCCTGTTGTCCTTCAAGGCAGATCATTTCGAACAGTTTTTTACTGTCGGTTTCAGGCACTCCCCACTCATTATCGTGGTAGGCAATATAAAGTGGGTCCTGACTCACCCAGCCGCAACGTTCCATACTTTCCCTCGCTATATACCAGACCGTAAAAATTTCAGCCGCTTTTCTTGACGCATCGGTGAAAAAGTCAATATTTAATACAGGGCTACTATGCCCGATATCCTTCATACAATGACAATAATATTGCCGAATTCGGCTCTTTTCTGGAGTCGTGTTAATGATCATAAAAAAATGCGGTGGCCACTGGACGTTAAGTTTGCTGGCGAGCGTTGTAATCAGTTCTCTTTTTCTCAACACAGCTTATGCCTGGCAACAAGAATATATCGTTGATACGCAGCCTGGGCATACTACGGAGCGTTATACCTGGGATAGTGATCACCAACCTGATTACAACGATATTTTGTCGCAACGTATTCAAAGTAGCCAAAGGGCGCTGGGACTGGAAGTCAATCTGGCGGAGGATACGCCTGCCGATGTGACCAGCAGTATGAGTATGGGCTGGAATTTCCCTTTATATGAACATGTTACAACAGGCCCAGTCGCCGCATTGCATTATGATGGTACGACCATTTCGATGTATAACGAGTTTGGCGACAGCACTGCAACGTTGACCGATCCGTTATGGCATGCCAGCGTCAGTACATTAGGCTGGCGTGTTGATTCCCGGCTTGGTGATTTTCGTCCCTGGGCGCAAATCAGCTATAACCAGCAATTTGGTGAAAATATCTGGAAGGCTCAATCAGGCCTAAGTCGCATGACGGCGACAAATCAGAACGGCAACTGGCTTGATGTGACTGTGGGCGCCGATATGTTGCTTAATCCAAATATTGCCGCTTATGCCGCGTTATCTCAGGCAGAAAACAGCAACAATAATAATGATTATTTGTATAGCATGGGCGTTAGTGCCAGATTTTAACTTGTTATTTACAATTTGAACCCGCGTATAACAATCATTGTGTTGATAGTGGGTACTAACTGACACAATTATTATTGTGGTGAATATTTGTCACGTCATTCATTCCTGAACTAAGGCATTTCATTCCGTTCTGATGGCATTTCATGCCGTTTTTCCCCTGGCATAAAGTGCACTTCGATATGGTTGTCGGCAGAGACCTTTCCTTTTTATTAATGCAGGAACACTGCCATGACACCTTCCAACTATCAACGTACGCGCTGGCTGACGCTTATCGGTACTATTATTACCCAGTTCGCCCTGGGGTCGGTTTATACCTGGAGCCTGTTTAACGGTGCACTTTCCGCCAAACTGGATGCACCGGTAAGCCAGGTGGCTTTCTCCTTTGGCCTGTTGAGTCTGGGACTGGCAATTTCGTCTTCTGTCGCGGGAAAATTACAGGAACGTTTTGGCGTTAAACGCGTCACTATGGCTTCCGGTATTTTGCTGGGATTAGGCTTCTTCCTGACCGCGCATTCCAACAACCTGATGATGCTGTGGCTGAGTGCCGGTGTGCTGGTCGGTCTGGCAGATGGCGCGGGTTACTTGCTGACGCTCTCTAACTGCGTGAAGTGGTTCCCGGAACGTAAAGGTTTGATCTCCGCATTCGCCATTGGTTCCTATGGCCTGGGTAGCCTGGGGTTCAAATTTATCGACACGCAACTGCTGGAAACGGTCGGTCTGGAAAAAACCTTTATAATTTGGGGCGCGATTGCGCTGGTGATGATTGTTTTTGGCGCGACCTTAATGAAAGATGCGCCGAAACAGGAAGTCAAAACCCATAATGGCGTGGTGGAAAATGATTTCACCCTGGCAGAGTCGATGCGTAAACCGCAGTACTGGATGCTGGCGGTAATGTTCCTGACTGCCTGCATGAGTGGCCTGTATGTTATTGGGGTGGCGAAAGATATCGCGCAGAGTCTGGCGCATCTTGATGCAATTTCCGCAGCCAACGCAGTGACGGTCATTTCAATTGCTAACCTTTCTGGTCGTCTGGTTCTGGGTATTCTGTCTGACAAAATCGCCCGTATTCGGGTCATCACCATTGGACAGGTGGTTTCGCTGGTGGGCATGGCGGCACTGCTGTTCGCTCCACTCAATGCGTTAACGTTCTTCGCGGCGATTGCCTGCGTGGCGTTTAACTTCGGCGGCACAATCACGGTGTTCCCGTCACTGGTCAGCGAGTTCTTTGGACTTAATAATCTGGCGAAAAACTACGGTGTAATTTACCTCGGTTTCGGTATCGGCAGCATTTGCGGCTCGATTATCGCCTCACTGTTTGGTGGTTTCTATGTGACCTTCTACGTGATTTTCGCCTTGCTGATTCTGTCTCTTGCACTTTCTACGACTATTCGCCAGCCAGGGCAGAAGGTGTTGCGCGAGGTTCACGTCTAAAAATATCATTGTAAGAAAATGAAGGGGAGGGACGTGAGTTTCTCCCTTTTCCTATTTCAGAGTATAAATAGAACAATGTATTCTTTCTGTGAATGCATTACTCTATTTATATAAAATATCAATATAAATATTTTCCGAAAGTATATTTCCCTATTGATGTTGTTTTTTATAACATGCTGAATTTAATATATATTCATTTTTATTTTAAAAAATAATATTTAGTAAAAATAATTTTATTTTTTAGTGCCATTTGTATAATCTGCGCCCCGTTGTGTGAACAACATTAAGCATATTTATCTATATAAATGGAGTTATTCATGAAAAAGGTTGTTTTTGCCTTGTCAGCACTGGCGTTAACTTCTGGTTCCGTATTTGCAGCGGATTCCGGTGATGGCACTGTGAAATTTACAGGTGAAATCGTCGATGCAGCTTGCGTACTGTCAGTTGATTCTCAGAATCAGGAAGTTGTCCTGGGTCAGGTGCAAAAATCTGTATTTGCTGCAGTCGGTGATAAATCACCATCAAAACCTTTCGAAATCAAGCTGGAAGATTGTGATATCACCACTTTGAAAAAGGCGAAAGTCAGCTTTAGTGGCGTTGGTGATACCGATAAACCTGAACTTATCTCTGTTAGCACCGAAGCAGGCGCGGCGAAAGGCGTAGGTATCGGTATTTATGATAACAGCAACACCCTGGTTGCGATGAATAGTGGTGAATCCAGCACTGACCTGAAAAAAGGTCAGACAGTTCTTTATTTCACCGCAAACTATGTTTCTACTTTAGCTGCTGTAACTACTGGTTATGGTAATGCTCAGGTTGATTTCAATCTGTCTTACGAGTAATAGTTAGTTTCACAATTGGCGAAGATGAATTCTCCGCCAATTGTGTTCAACGTTCATGGATAGAATGATGAAAAAAAAATTCATTGCGTTAACTCTTTGGGTGTTAATTTCGCAGTCTGCACTAGCGAGTGGGGTTGGGCTTAGTTCTACTCGGGTGATTTATGACGGTAATAAGAAAGAAGCATCGCTAACCGTACAAAACAAAAATAAATCAGAAGAATTTCTTATTCAGTCATGGGTTGATGATGCAACGGGTAGTAAAAAAACACCATTCATCATTACTCCGCCATTATTCAAACTTGAGCCAGGAAAAAACAACATCTTACGTATCGTAAATGTGAATCCGTCCTTACCTCAGGATCGTGAATCTGTTTACTGGGTAAACGTCAAAGCGATTCCTTCTCAAAATGAAGAAAATGAAGGGAAAAATGTCTTGCAGATTGCAGTTCGTACTCGCATCAAGCTTTTTTATCGCCCAGCAGGTCTAAAAGGGGATATTAAATCTTCGCCAGGAGAACTACGTTTTACGCGAAACGGTAAACAGATAAAAGTTGACAATCCAACTGTTTTTAACATCACGTTCAGTGATGTATTTATTAACGGACACGAAATTGAAAAGTCCGGTATGGTGCCAGCAAAAGGGTCTTTGAATATCAATTTGCCTGCAGGTGTGAACAGTGCTTCGCAAATAAAATATAATACAATTAATGATTTTGGCTCTTCAGGTGAATATCTGACTCGCGAAATTAATTAATAGTTTTCAGGGGAACCAACTTAATGTCATGGATGGTCGTTTCGCGCACTTACACTTCTTTGCCCTTTTCTTTATCTGTATTGGCGCTTACGGTTGCAGGCTCTTTTTCTGCGACAGCTGGAAAATTTAATCCGCGTTTTCTGGAAGATACCGCAGGGATCAACCAGCATGTTGACCTTTCCATGTACGAAACTGACCATGGCGCGCAGTTGCCTGGAACATATCGCGTTTCTTTAATCGTCAATGAACAAAAAATGGAAACGCGCACTCTGGAGTTTAAGGCGGCTACAGAATCCCAACGAAAGGAGATGGGGGAGTTTCTCATACCTTGTTTAAGCCGGACACAACTGGCTGATATGGGCGTTCGTGTAGACAGTTTTTCAGCACTTAACCTTATACCAGCAGAAGCCTGTGTGGCGTTTAATGAAATTATCCCTCAGGCGACCAGTCATTTTGATTTTAGCGAACAAAAACTGGTGATGAGTTTTCCTCAGGCGGCAATGCAGCAGGTTGCTCGCGGTACAGTACCTGAATCACGCTGGGACGATGGTGTGCCCGCGTTGCTTCTTGATTACAGTTTCAGCGGTAGTAACAGTTCTCATGATACAAAAAGTTATAATCGCTACATTGATGAAAATGGTAATCATCACCAGGATAAAAACGAAACTAGCCAGACTAACGATAGCTACTACTTAAGTATGCGAAGCGGCCTTAACCTTGGGGCATGGCGTCTGCGAAATTACAGTAACTGGAGCTATAGTAACGGCGAGAAGCAGTGGGACAATATTGGCACCTATGTAACACGGGCCATTGTTCCGCTGAAAGCGCAACTGACATTGGGTGATACAGCAACACCTTCAGATATTTTTGACAGTGTGCAGATGCGCGGGGCATTACTGGCCTCTGATGAAGAAATGTTGCCAGACAGCCAACGTGGTTTTGCTCCGGTAGTTCGAGGGATAGCGAAAAGTAACGCGGAAGTCAGTATTGAACAAAATGGTTACGTGATTTATCGAGCATTTGTTCAGCCAGGTGCGTTTGAAATTAACGATTTATACCCCACAGCGAACAGCGGTGATTTAACCGTAATTGTTAAAGAGGCTGATGGTAGTGAACAAAGATTTATTCAGCCATTCTCTTCAGTCGCTATTTTCCAACGTGAAGGGCATCTCAAATATAGCCTTTCTGCTGGTGAATACCGTGCTGGTAATTACGATAGCGCCAACCCTCGCTTTGGTCAGTTTAATGCGATGTATGGTTTACCGTTTGGTATGACCACCTATGGTGGCGCATTAATTTCTAAGGATTACAACGCATTTGCTCTGGGATTGGGGAAAAACTTTGGCTCTATTGGTGCAATATCGGTTGATATTACTCAGGCAAAAAGTACATTAAATAATAATGCAACCGATCAGGGACAATCGTACCGCTTTCTTTATTCAAAAAGCTTTGCCAGCGGCACAGATTTCCGTTTATTGGGTTACAAGTATTCTACCAGTGGTTTTTATACCTTCCAGGAAGCAACAGATGTGCGTAGCGGTGCTGACAGCGATTACGGCCGTTACCATAAGCGTAGTGAAATTCAGGGTAATTTGACACAGCAATTGGGCACCTATGGGTCGGTTTATTTCAATATGACCCAGCAGGATTACTGGAATGATGACGGTAAGCGCCTTTCTTTGGCTACCGGGTACAACGGTCGTATTGGACGTGTTAATTACAGTATTGCTTACAGTTGGAATAAAAGCCCTGAATGGGATGAAAACGACCAGTTGTGGTCATTTAATGTTTCCATTCCGTTTGGTCGGGCATGGAGTAACTACCGCGTGACAACCGATCAGGATGGTCGTACGACACAACAGCTTGGCGTCAATGGCACTCTGTTAGAAGATCGCAATCTTAGCTATAACGTTCAGGAAGGGTATTCCAGTAATGGTGTTGGTAATAGCGGTAATGCCAGTTTGTCGTACCAGGGCGGCGCCGGTAATATCAGCGTGGGTTACAGCTATGGTAAAGACTACCAGCAGACTAACTACAGCCTGCGTGGTGGCATTGTAGCGCACAGTGAAGGGATCTCGCTTTCCCAACCTTTGGGTGAAACCATTGGTATAGTTTCAGCACCAGGTGCCCGGGGGGCGAAAGTATTAAATAATAGTGGTGTGAGTGTTGACTGGCAAGGTAATGCGGTCGTTCCTTATCTGAGCATCTACCGTGAAAATGATGTGTCCATTCGCAGTGAAACGTTGAATGACAGTGTTGATATGAACAGCGCATTCCAGACAGTTGTGCCAACGCGAGGAGCTGTCGTACGGGCGCATTTCGATACCCGTGTGGGTTATCGAGTTCTTATGACATTAATTCGGCAAAATGAAGTGAGCGTCCCCTTTGGTGCAACTGCAACGCTGGTTTCAGATAAAAGTGAACAGATTAGCGGTATTGTTGGTGAAGATGGGCAGTTATATATCAGCGGGATGCCTAAAAAAGGGGATGTGAAGATCGTATGGGGTAAAGATACTTCACAACAATGCGTTGCGAAATATGAACTGCCGATTAAGGAAAAATCGTCAGGTATTATTTCTGTGACAACAAATTGCCAATGATCAGGGATAGATAATATGATGAAAATTTCAAATCTGTTTTTTGTTGGAAGCATGTTGTTTACGGCCAATAATGTTATGGCTGCAGATTGGGGACCCTGTACATCGACTTCAGGTGTTCATGATTACCCAGTCAATTTTGATATTGATATTATGGATGCCAGCAAAAATAAAGCGGGTACTGAATTAAGATTAATTTACTCATGGGCTGGTGTTGGGCAGCCTTTTAGTTTTATTTGTGAGTGTCCGGATACTTATAAAACGGAAAAGGATACACTGATTAAAGTCGTGAGTAACTTATCTACGGCAACGCGAAAAATAAACAGTGAGCAATACTACCGGTTAACCGATGAGCTGGAAGTAATGACCATGATTCAAGGTCCAAGCGTGTTGTTCCGCGTTCCGGAGGCCAATAGTCAGATCCCTAATTTAAATAACTCTTCTCAAGACTGTAAAGGTAATAATCTGGGGCAATTTGGCAGTAATGGCTATCTGTCATTTTATATAGCAAAGCCTGTTCAGGGTGAGGTGGAAATTCCCTACACGCTTATTGCAACAATGTATGCCTCAAAGAAAAAAAATACATACAGGGATCCACTTTCTACGGTCAGTATTGCAGGAAAATTGACCTTTACACAAGGCTGTAAAATTGACGCCGGTACGGTATTGGATGTCCCCTTCGGCGAGTACCCATCTTCGGCATTTAAAAATAAAAAAGGAACCATTCCAGTTGGAGGCACTGAAAAAGAGATTAACCTCCAGTTCGATTGTGAAAATATTACCGATGGCATTCAGGTATCTCTAAGGATTGAAGGAAACACAAGTCAGGCTGACGAGCGTGCCATCGATATGGGTAACCCAGACATTGGTGTGTTGGTTATGGATCCAAACGGCAATGTCTTAAGGCCTAACGATACCAACAGCAGTGTTAACTTAAACCTCGGTTCGAACGATTCCCAACAACATCGCGATGCAACAATTAAACTGAAAGCAGCACCAATCAGCACGACCGGAAATGCTCCAGCGGCAGGGCAATATAGTGGGGTTGCAACAATCTTTCTGGATATGGATTAGTCATCATGTGGAGAAATAGTATACGTTGCCTGTTACCCTTTTTAGCTCTGGCATATTTTCCCGGCGCTGAAGCCAAAATAAGCCTCGGTGAAGCAGGAAAACTGACGTTTTCTCTTTCAGTCGTGGCCAAAGGGTGTGAGTTTGAAGCCGCTGATTTAGAAGTTGTCATGGGGAAAATGATGTTAATGAAGCCAGTCACGGTCGGAAGAGTCATAAACGAAAAAAATTTCGTAATCGAATTAAAAGATTGTGACGGAATATCAAAAGCTAAAGTAACAATGGACGGCCTTCCTGACACCAATGATAACTCTCTTTTTGCTCTGGATGCCGGAGGCGCAACGGGAATAGCCCTGCAAATTGTTGACGGCAAGGGCACAAAACAGATTCCGAAAGTCGCTGGTGGAACGGCGATAGAGTGGCCAGTAAATGGAACAACAACCCAACTGAACTACAAAGCGAGTTATGTCGTTGTAAACGCCAATGCAACGTCTGGACATGCAAATGCCATGGTCAATTTCTCCGTGGAGTATGAGTAACCAGTTTCGGACTTTTGGCAGAAAAAGAGGAGATTACTCCTCTTTTTTACAAGAACAGTTAATTATTGGTCTGCATTCTGACTTGCTTTTTGTAAATATCTGTAGCTAAAACTCACTTCATTGCCACTTTTCCTTCTCTCTGTGGTCTACTTAACGACATGAGCAGGGGATGGCGTTCACTACTCCTGCATTTTTTCCTGATACTCCCACTGCAAAAACGGAGTGCTGGATATTTTTTCCCCTTTATCCCAGGGTTTGTTTGCATGAGATACATCAAAACGATAACGCAGCAAAAGCTAAGCTTTTTTCTCGCTGTCTATATTGGTTTGTTTATGAATTGCGCAGTCTATTTCCGTCGGTTTGACGGTTACGCGCATAACTTCACTTTTCTTAATGGCGTTTCGGCGGTTATCGAACTGGCAGGGACGGTTCTGGCAACCTTCTTCTTTTTACGCTTAATTTCACTCTTTGGCAGAACGGCCTGGAAAGTGCTGGCTTCATTGCTGGTGCTGATTTCTGCCGGAGCCAGCTACTACATGACATTTATGAATGTCATGATTGGCTACGGGATTGTCGCTTCGGTGATGACCACCGACATTGACCTGTCGAAAGAAGTGGTTGGCTGGACGCTTATCGCATGGGTTGTACTGGTGAGTATTATCCCGTTGCTATTTATCTGGATGAACCGCTCACAAGACACCTTCTGGCGTCAGCTTTGTACCCCGAAAACACGCTGGCGTAGCGCGCTTACTGTGCTGTTAGCGGGCTTGCTGGTATGGGGGCCAATACGTCTGATGGATGTAGCGCAAAAGCGTGCCGATCGCATGGCTGGGGTGGATATGCCTAGTTATGGCGGGGTGTTGGCGAACTCCTATTTACCTTCGAACTGGCTTTCTGCGTTGGGGCTGTATGCCTGGGCGCAAGTGGATGAATCTTCAGACAATCGTTCGCTGATGAATCCGGCGAAAAAATTCACCTATACCCCGACGCAAAATCTCGACGACACCTATGTGATTTTCATTATTGGTGAAACCACGCGTTGGGATCATATGGGAATGTTGGGCTACGAGCGTGATACAACGCCGAAGCTGGCAAAAGAGAAAAACCTGGTTATGTACCGAGGTTATTCTTGCGATACCGCGACTAAATTATCACTACGCTGTATGTTTGTGCGTGAAGGTGGAACGGAAGATAACCCTCAACGTACTCTTAAAGAACAGAACGTATTTGCGGTTCTCAAACAGTTGGGTTTTAGCTCCGATTTGTACGCCATGCAGAGCGAGATGTGGTTCTACAGCAATACCATGGCTGACAACATTGCCTACCGTGAGCAAATCGCGGCTGAGCCACGTAACCGTGGAAAAGCGGTAGACGACATGTTGCTGGTGAATGAAATTGAACGTTCTCTGGAGAAAAAACCAGAAGGTAAGCATCTGATTGTGCTGCATACCAAAGGGTCGCACTACAATTATACTCAGCGTTATCCACGTGAGTTTGCCCAGTGGAAGCCAGAGTGTTATGCAATTGATCGCAAATGTCCAAAAGCGCCGATGATCAACTCATACGATAACTCCATCAGCTACGTAGATCATTTTATCGACTCGGTGATCGACAGATTCCGCGATAAGAAAGCAATTGTGTTCTACGCGGCGGATCACGGTGAGTCGATTAACGAGCGTGAGCACTTGCATGGTACACCACGTGAATATGCACCGCCGGAGCAGTTCCGCGTGCCGATGATGGTCTGGATGTCAGATAAATATCTGGAAAATCCGGCCAATGCGCAGGCATTCGCGCAGTTGAAAAAAGAAGCCGATATGAAAGTACCGCGCCGTCACGTAGAGCTGTACGACACCATCATGGGCTGTCTCGGCTATACTTCACCGGATGGTGGAATTAACGAAAATAACAACTGGTGCCACATCCCACAGGCGAAGGCTGTTGCGGCTAACTAAGCGGCCTGCTGACTTTCTCGCCGATCAAAAGGCATTTTGCTATTAAGGGATTGACGAGGGCGTATCTGCGCAGTAAGATGCGCCCCGCATTCGGTGATTGGCGCAGCCTGGTAGCGCACTTCGTTCGGGACGAAGGGGTCGGAGGTTCGAATCCTCTATCACCGACCAAATTCGAAAAGCCTGCTCAGCGAGCAGGCTTTTTTGCATTTGTAGCCTATGAGGATGAGAACCTCCGGGGGGAGGGAGGTTCGACTCGAGCGAAGCGAGAGAACGTTGCGCCAGCAACGGCCCGCAGGGCGAGCCACGAAGTGGCGAGTAATCCTCTATCACCGACCAATTTAGAAAAACCAGCCTACGGGCTGGTTTTTTGCTTTCTGCGGCCTGAAGAGGATGAGAACCTCCGGGGGCAGGAGGTTCGACTCGACGTAGGCCTGATAAGACGCGCCAGCGTCGCATCAGGCAAATGTGCCGGCCCATTGTCGGATGCGGCGTGAACACCTTATCCACCCCCCACACCACACATTTCCCTGCCAAATTTGCGCCCCATATCTCACTATCCATTAACGGATTTGTGACAGAATCCATTGTCTTTTTTTATATTTGCTTAAATCTTTTTTTGCGTTACTTATGGCTGGCGCTGGCATTTTCCGCTGTGCGTTTTAGCGTTCATGGTATTAATCGCTCAGATATCCACCTTTTCCTCAGATTTTTTTCATTAAAAGCATAAAACTTAATCACCAATTGTTGCGAAATATTAAGGTGATTGTTCTGGTTATGTTGGAGTAGCACAAATTTCTCTGCTGCAAATAGCGGTTTGAAGTTTTTTTAATCTTTGTTTGTGGATTCTCACCGTTGGTGTAAATCCCGGTTGGCTGTATTGACGTTTTCACATTCTGTTGACAGATTGTAGGTCACGAGGGGCATTTTATGGAGGATCCGCACTGTTACACTGATGTTAATTAGTACGGCATCCCCACCTCATAACGTTGACCCGACCGGGCAAAAAACAAAAAAGGTCAGGCAACGACAACCCACTGCAAAGGGTTAAAACAACAAACATCACAATTGGAGCAGAATAATGCGTATTTCCTTGAAAAAGTCAGGGATGCTGAAGCTTGGTCTCAGCCTGGTGGCTATGACCGTTGCAGCAAGTGTTCAGGCTAAAACTCTGGTTTATTGCTCAGAAGGTTCGCCTGAAGGGTTTAACCCGCAGCTGTTTACCTCCGGCACCACCTATGACGCCTCTTCCGTACCGCTTTATAACCGCCTGGTTGAATTTAAAATCGGCACCACCGAAGTGATTCCAGGCCTCGCTGAAAAGTGGGAAATCAGCGAAGACGGTAAAACCTATACCTTCCATCTGCGTAAAGGTGTGAAGTGGCATGACAATAAAGAATTCAAACCGACGCGCGAACTGAATGCCGATGACGTGGTGTTCTCGTTCGATCGTCAGAAAAACGCGCAAAACCCGTACCATAAAGTTTCTGGCGGCAGCTACGAATACTTCGAAGGCATGGGCTTGCCGGAGCTGATCAGCGAAGTGAAGAAGGTGGACGACAACACCGTTCAGTTCGTGCTAACGCGTCCGGAAGCGCCGTTCCTCGCTGACCTGGCAATGGACTTCGCCTCTATTCTGTCAAAAGAATATGCTGACGCGATGATGAAAGCTGGTACACCGGAAAAACTGGACCTCAACCCAATCGGCACCGGCCCGTTCCAGTTACAGCAGTACCAGAAAGATTCCCGTATTCGCTACAAAGCATTTGATGGCTACTGGGGCACCAAACCGCAGATCGATACGCTGGTCTTCTCTATTACTCCTGATGCTTCTGTGCGTTACGCAAAATTGCAGAAGAACGAATGCCAGGTGATGCCGTACCCGAACCCGGCAGATATCGCCCGTATGAAGCAGGATAAATCCATCAACCTGATGGAAATGCCGGGGCTGAACGTCGGTTATCTCTCGTATAACGTGCAGAAAAAACCACTAGATGACGTGAAAGTTCGCCAGGCACTGACCTACGCGGTGAACAAAGACGCGATAATCAAAGCGGTTTATCAGGGCGCGGGCGTGGCAGCGAAAAACCTGATCCCGCCAACCATGTGGGGCTATAACGACGACGTTCAGGATTACACCTATGATCCTGAAAAAGCGAAAGCCTTGCTGAAAGAAGCCGGTCTGGAAAAAGGTTTCTCCATCGATCTGTGGGCAATGCCGGTACAGCGTCCGTATAACCCGAACGCTCGCCGCATGGCGGAGATGATTCAGGCGGACTGGGCGAAAGTGGGCGTACAGGCCAAAATCGTCACCTACGAATGGGGTGAGTACCTCAAGCGTGCGAAAGATGGCGAGCACCAGACGGTAATGATGGGCTGGACTGGCGATAACGGGGATCCGGATAACTTCTTCGCTACCCTCTTCAGTTGCGCCGCCTCTGAACAAGGTTCCAACTACTCAAAATGGTGCTACAAACCGTTTGAAGATCTGATTCAACCGGCACGTGCTACCGACGACCACAACAAGCGTGTTGAATTGTACAAACAAGCACAGGTCGTGATGCACGATCAGGCTCCGGCATTGATCATCGCTCACTCCACCGTGTTTGAACCGGTACGCAAAGAAGTTAAAGGCTATGTGGTTGATCCATTAGGCAAACATCACTTCGAAAATGTCTCTATTGAATAATTAAAAGCCGTACAAGACTGATGGCAAAGGCAAAACTGCCTGATGTGCTCCGCTTATCAGGCCTACGAAAATTCTGCAATGTATTGAGTTTGCCAGATTTTGTAGGCCGGATAAGGCGTTCAGTCCGCATCCGGCATGAACAAAGCGCACTTTGTCAACAATCTGCATACCCGGTGGTGCTGTGCCTCTGCGCACAGCGCCATCCGGCAGCAATACTTCATTCCCTGTCCGGCACGGGCGGGAATTGATTGGTGAGCAATACAGACACGCAGTTCCAGGCTGCGGGTCACTATAGAGAATCCGGGTTATGTTGCAGTTTATTCTCCGACGTTTGGGACTCGTCATCCCCACGTTTATCGGTATTACCCTTCTCACCTTTGCCTTTGTTCACATGATCCCCGGCGATCCGGTGATGATCATGGCGGGCGAACGTGGGATCTCCCCAGAGCGCCATGCGCAATTGCTGGCAGAACTCGGCTTAGATAAGCCGATGTGGCAGCAGTATCTCCATTACATTTGGGGCGTTATGCACGGCGA
The DNA here is from genome assembly GCF_002965765.1 of Escherichia sp. MOD1-EC6819. Classification (NCBI taxonomy): domain Bacteria; kingdom Pseudomonadati; phylum Pseudomonadota; class Gammaproteobacteria; order Enterobacterales; family Enterobacteriaceae; genus Escherichia; species Escherichia sp. MOD1-EC6819. The sequence continues at coordinate 54,455 of NZ_PTRG01000013.1, forward strand.
TCTAGGCATTTCGATGAAAAGCCGCATCCCGGTTTGGGAAGAGTTCGTGCCACGCTTCCAGGCTACGCTGGAACTTGGTGTTTGCGCGATGATTTTTGCGACTGCGGTCGGTATTCCGGTTGGTGTACTGGCTGCGGTTAAACGCGGTTCCATTTTCGATCACACGGCGGTTGGTCTGGCGCTGACCGGCTACTCGATGCCAATCTTCTGGTGGGGCATGATGTTGATCATGCTGGTTTCAGTGCACTGGAACCTGACGCCTGTCTCCGGTCGCGTGAGCGACATGGTGTTTCTCGATGATTCCAATCCGTTAACCGGTTTTATGCTGATCGACACCGCCATCTGGGGGGAAGACGGTAACTTTATCGATGCCGTCGCCCATATGCTCCTGCCCGCTATTGTGCTGGGTACAATCCCGCTGGCGGTCATTGTGCGTATGACGCGCTCCTCGATGCTGGAAGTGCTGGGTGAAGACTATATCCGCACCGCGCGAGCCAAAGGGCTGACCCGCCTTAGGGTGATTATCGTCCATGCGCTACGTAACGCGATGCTGCCGGTGGTGACCGTTATTGGCCTGCAGGTGGGGACGCTGCTGGCGGGGGCGATTCTGACCGAAACCATCTTCTCGTGGCCCGGTCTTGGGCGCTGGTTAATTGACGCGCTGCAACGCCGCGATTATCCGGTGGTGCAGGGCGGCGTATTGCTGGTGGCGACGATGATTATCCTCGTCAACCTGCTGGTCGATCTGCTGTACGGCGTGGTGAACCCGCGTATTCGTCATAAGAAGTAAGGGAACATCATGTCACAGGTTACTGAAAATAAAGTGATTACTGCACCGGTGCCGATGACCCCGTTACAGGAGTTCTGGCACTATTTTAAACGCAACAAAGGCGCGGTCGTCGGGCTGGTTTACGTCGTCATCGTGCTGTTTATCGCGATCTTTGCCAACTGGATTGCACCCTATAACCCGGCGGAACAGTTCCGCGATGCACTGCTCGCCCCGCCAGCCTGGCAGGAAGGCGGCAGCATGGCGCACTTGCTGGGCACCGATGACGTAGGCCGTGATGTGCTGTCGCGCCTGATGTACGGTGCGCGATTGTCACTGCTGGTTGGCTGTCTGGTGGTGGTGTTATCGCTGATTATGGGCGTTATTCTCGGCCTGATCGCCGGTTACTTTGGCGGCCTGGTCGATAACATCATTATGCGCGTGGTCGATATCATGCTGGCGCTGCCAAGTCTGCTGTTGGCACTGGTGCTGGTGGCGATTTTCGGCCCGTCGATTGGTAACGCCGCGCTGGCACTGACCTTCGTTGCCTTGCCGCACTATGTGCGCTTAACCCGCGCCGCCGTGCTGGTGGAAGTTAACCGCGATTACGTTACCGCGTCTCGCGTGGCAGGTGCCGGGGCGATGCGTCAGATGTTTATTAACATCTTCCCGAACTGCCTGGCGCCGCTGATTGTTCAGGCGTCGCTCGGTTTCTCTAACGCCATTCTCGATATGGCTGCTCTTGGTTTCCTCGGCATGGGGGCACAGCCGCCAACGCCTGAGTGGGGCACCATGCTCTCCGACGTGTTGCAGTTCGCGCAAAGCGCCTGGTGGGTCGTGACCTTCCCTGGTCTGGCGATCCTGCTGACGGTGCTGGCATTTAACCTGATGGGTGACGGTCTGCGTGACGCGCTCGATCCCAAACTGAAGCAGTAAGAGGTTCGAGATGGCGTTATTAAATGTAGATAAATTATCGGTGCATTTCGGTGACGAAAGCGCACCGTTCCGCGCCGTAGACCGCATCAGCTACAGCGTAAAACAGGGCGAAGTGGTCGGGATTGTGGGTGAGTCCGGCTCTGGTAAATCGGTCAGTTCGCTGGCGATTATGGGGCTGATTGATTATCCGGGCCGCGTAATGGCGGAAAAGCTGGAGTTTAACGGTCAGGATTTACAGCGTATCTCAGAAAAAGAGCGCCGCAACCTGGTGGGTGCCGAAGTGGCGATGATCTTCCAGGACCCGATGACCAGCCTTAACCCGTGCTACACCGTGGGTTTCCAGATCATGGAAGCGATTAAGGTGCATCAGGGCGGCAACAAAAGTACCCGCCGTCAGCGAGCGATTGACCTGCTGAATCTGGTCGGTATTCCCGATCCGGCTTCGCGTTTGGATGTTTACCCGCATCAGCTTTCCGGCGGCATGAGCCAGCGCGTGATGATCGCCATGGCGATTGCCTGTCGGCCAAAGCTGCTGATTGCCGATGAACCAACCACTGCGCTGGACGTGACCATTCAGGCGCAAATTATCGAACTGCTGCTGGAGCTACAGCAGAAAGAGAACATGGCGCTGGTGTTGATCACTCATGACCTGGCGCTGGTGGCGGAAGCGGCACATAAAATCATCGTGATGTATGCAGGTCAGGTGGTGGAAACGGGCGATGCGCACGCCATCTTCCATGCGCCGCGTCACCCGTATACTCAGGCATTGCTGCGTGCGCTGCCGGAATTTGCTCAGGACAAAGAACGTCTGGCGTCGTTGCCAGGTGTTGTTCCTGGCAAGTATGACCGCCCGAACGGCTGCCTGCTTAACCCGCGCTGCCCCTACGCCACTGACAAATGCCGTGCTGAAGAACCGGCGCTGAATATGCTCGCTGACGGGCGTCAGTCCAAATGCCATTACCCACTTGATGATGCCGGGAGGCCCACACTATGAGTACGCAAGAGGCCACCTCGCAACAACCGCTGTTGCAGGCTATCGACCTGAAAAAACATTATCCGGTGAAGAAAGGTATGTTCGCACCGGAACGTCTGGTGAAGGCGCTGGATGGTGTTTCGTTTAACCTTGAACGTGGCAAAACGCTGGCAGTAGTGGGCGAATCTGGCTGCGGTAAATCGACCCTCGGTCGGTTGCTGACGATGATTGAAACGCCCACCGGCGGCGAGCTGTATTACCAGGGGCAGGATTTGCTCAAGCACGATCCGCAGGCGCAGAAGCTGCGTCGGCAGAAAATCCAGATTGTCTTCCAGAACCCTTACGGTTCGCTGAATCCGCGTAAAAAAGTTGGGCAAATTCTCGAAGAGCCGCTGCTGATCAACACCAGCTTAAGCAAAGAACAGCGTCGGGAAAAAGCCCTGTCGATGATGGCGAAAGTCGGCCTGAAAACCGAGCACTACGACCGCTATCCGCACATGTTTTCCGGCGGTCAGCGTCAGCGTATCGCCATTGCACGTGGTCTGATGCTCGACCCGGACGTGGTGATTGCCGATGAACCGGTTTCCGCGCTGGACGTCTCGGTGCGTGCGCAGGTGCTCAACCTGATGATGGATTTGCAGCAGGAACTGGGGCTTTCTTATGTCTTCATCTCCCACGACCTGTCGGTGGTGGAGCACATTGCCGATGAAGTGATGGTGATGTACCTGGGCCGCTGCGTGGAGAAGGGAACGAAGGAACAAATCTTTAATAACCCGCGCCATCCGTATACTCAGGCACTGCTCTCTGCGACGCCGCGCCTGAATCCGGACGATCGCCGCGAGCGCATCAAGCTCACCGGTGAACTGCCAAGCCCGCTGAATCCACCGCCGGGTTGCGCCTTCAACGCCCGCTGTCGTCGGCGCTTCGGCCCCTGCACCCAGTTGCAGCCGCAGCTAAAAGACTACGGCGGTCAACTGGTCGCTTGTTTTGCTGTTGATCAGGATGAAAATCCGCAGCGTTAACTCACAAAACCGGGGCCATGCGCTCCGGTTTACTCAATCAACTTCAACAGTGGCGACAAGCACAGCAAAATGCCGTACAGCAGAATCAGCCAGACTTTTAACCCGCGAAGTTTTTCCAGTTGTGCGACTTTATAGATCAGGAAAAACGGAATGAGGCACGACACAATGCCATATAACGGGCTTCCCAACTGAAAGAACACCAGCACCGATACGCGAAACGAAACCCAAATCGTCAACGTAATGACGATAAAAGCGCAAATTGCCAGAGTCAGTATGCGTGAGTTAATTTTTCGGGTATCAATAATTCGGCTTAACAGATTGAGAATAATGCCTTTAATGGCCTCGTGGAAACCGAGATAAATGCCAAAAAATGCGGTCAGTACAGCAAAGATATTCAACACCGTAGAGGTGATATGAATGATATGCCCAGGGATCACCTGCGCGGCCAGTGCCAGTGCCGAGATATTTTGCTCAAAGGCAGAAACGGCTTCTTCATGGCTAATCGAAAAGGTAAACGAAAAGGCAAAAAACAGGATCACCGCGATGAGCGTGATATAGCTAATCCGATGGGTGCGCAGCGCGAGTCGTGTTGCCAGCACTTTATTTGCTTCTCGTTTGCGGTAGGCAATATTCATCGGGTTAAGCACCTGAATAAATACTGCAGAAAAGAAGCAAAAAGGGATAGTAAGCAGGACGTCGCGAAAGAAGACGGAGGCTTGTGGGAACGCGGTTATATTGGCGAAATTCCAGTGCGGGATCATCGCAAAACCGAACACCACAATAATGCCCACTTTGACCACCACCATCGGGCCGGAAATTTTAAACAATAATCTTTCCCCACCTGACGCGATAGCTACCAGTACGGCGAAAATAGCCACTTTATAAAGTAGGGATTGTGAAAGATCGGCATCGGTCAAACCGAAGGTTTTCAGGTATGAGGCGCTGTCGAAAACCACGGAGAGGGAATAGATAAAAATTCCGTGGATAATCATCAAAAAGTAGATAACGCCGAGAAATATTCCCCAGTTCTTCCCCAGGTAATGACTGATAATATCGGTGTAGTCATTACAGGATTCACTTTCAGATAGTGTTTTTAAATAAATATCTTGCACTACCCAGGTTGCTGGATAAGCAATAATGGCGGCGGTGATAAATACCCAAATTCCCTTCAGCCCAATTTGTACTGGCATCAGCACCGTTCCGGCACCAATTGCCATTCCTATGCATAATAAAACCCAGCCGAAGTCGTATCGCGTAAATGGTAATTTCTGATCGCGTAGTTGTAATGTGTTGTCCTGCATAAAGTCCTGTCCAGAAAGAAGTCAGCCCCGCAAAGATGGTTATCCCCCGTTTCTCTTGCGCAACAGGCGGAGAAGTCGAATACGCAGTGTGCTAAGAATGAGGCAACAGATTCACCGGGGAGAATCGCGAGGAGGCGCAATTCTACAAAATTGCGCATTTCACTACCAGTCTGGTGTCAGAGCGCGGGTAATGCGTACAGTGAAAATTCTGCAAATATGAAAATAAGCTGGAATGTATCGCGCAAAGTGAAAAACAGGCAGATGCCAGGGGCAGAAAGCGTCAGTAGAATCAGCCGCAAGCCGGAGGGTTCCGGTGAGGCGCAATGTTGCGGGGGCTTTATCCCTGGTGGCATTGGTTGCTGGAGAGAGAAAACCCCCGCACGTTGCAGGTATATACCTGACAACATCACGGGGGCTAATCTTGAACCTAGACCGCTTAAGAATAGCCGCGAAACGTTGTCATTACAACACAGGCGGCTATATGACGTTCGCGCAGTTAGGCATGGCCTTCTGGCACGATTTAGCGGCTCCGGTCATTGCTGGCATTCTCGCCAGCCTGATCGTGAGCTGGCTGAATAAGCGGAAGTAACGTGTTGTGCGGGCGTCGGCTGCCGTAATGGCAATTTGCGCCCGGAACAGGCCGCAGGGCTAAAACTCTGCGGCCTTTTTCGTAAGAAAAATGCAACGGCTGCAAGCCGGTAATATTCTGCGGAACGCACTGCACAGAGTGAAGAAGTGGTGGATTTCGAAGCAGAAAAACAGTCGTAGAATCAGCCGCAAGCCGGAGGGTTCCGGTGAGGCGCAATGTTGCGGGGGCTTTATCCCTGGTGGCATTGGTTGCTGGAGAGAGAAAACCCCCGCACGTTGCAGGTATATACCTGACAACATCACGGGGGCCATTCTTGCATCTAGACCATTCAAGAATAGCCGCGAAACGTTGTCATTACAACACAGGCGGCTATATGACGTTCGCGCAGTTAGGCATGGCCTTCTGGCACGATTTAGCGGCTCCGGTCATTGCTGGCATTCTCGCCAGTCTGATCGTGGGCTGGCTGAATAAGTGGAAGTAACATGCCATGCGGGCGTCGGCTGCCGTAATGGCAATTTGCGCCCGGAACAGGCCGCAGGGGTAAAACTCTGCGGCCTTTTTCGTAAGAAAAATGCAACGGCTGCAAGCCGGTAATATTCTGCGGAATGCGCAGCACAGAGTGAAGAAGTAATGGATTTCGAAGCAGAAAAACAGTCGTAGAATCAGCGGCAAGCCGGAAGAGTCCGGTGAGGCGCAATGTTGCGGGGGCTTAATCCCTGGTGGCATTGGTTGCTGGAGAGAGAAAACCCCCGCACGTTGCAGGTATATACCTGACAACATCACGGGGGCCATTCTTGCATCCAAACAATACAAGAATAGCCGCGAAACGTTGTCATTACAACACAGGCGGCTATATGACGCTCGCGCAGTTAGGCATGGCCTTCTGGCACGATTTAGCGGCTCCGGTCATTGCTGGCATTCTCGCCAGTCTGATCGTGGGCTGGCTGAATAAGCGGAAGTAACATGCCATGCGGGCGTCGGCTGCCGTAATGGCAATTTGCGCCCGAACCAGGCCGCAGGGGTGAAACTCTGCGGCCTTTTTCGTGTTTATTGCGGGTATGGCACCCAATCGCCACCGTTCAGGCGAACGTACGGTTTATCCTGATATTGAATCACCACCGCGTTTGAGTTCTCGGATACCGGTGCTGTTTGTGGCAATCCGCTGGTGAGTTTTTTCCAGTCAACATTGTCTTCGGTGAAAATTTTACCGTCGAGAACGCGAACCACCAGATCAGAAATTGCCAGGAAACTGCTTGGTTGGTCGATGACAATCGGTGCTCCCTGGTGTGGTGCCTTCATACCGAAGAATTTCACGCCAACGGGGACGTCTGTGATAGACGGGCTAGGGATATCACGTAAGCCAGATACCTGCATTCTGTCGCCCTTCAGCGCGCCGCCGTGTTCTGGCACCACTACCACCATCACTTTACGACCCGATTTCTCCAGTTCAGTAAAGAATGCGTCCAGTTCATCAAAGAACTTCTGCGCCCGCGCTTTGTAATCCGCTGTTTTGCTGACGCCCGGATAATGGTTGCCATCGTGCAGTGGAAGCGTGTTGTAGAACGTGGCACTACGGCTGTTTTTATCTTTTTCAGTAACGTCCAGCCAGCGGTTAAGTACGGCGGTATCGTCATAAACCGGCGAACCATCAAAGCCCAGCAAAATAACCGGCAGATTCGTTTGATCCATCAATTCTGTCTGCATACCGCCATTTTCGCGCACTTCTTTCAGGAAGCCGCCGAATTGACCGTTATGCCCCATCATCAGATGCTGGGTAAAGCCCAGTTTTGACAAGTTATCGAACAGATAGCAGTCATTATTGGCTGGTTGGTACAGATTGGTGTGCGAAGTTTGTCCACAGCTGGCGCGCAGCAGACGAATAGCCGCCGGGCCGCTGTATGAGGTCGCAGAGTTGAAATTCTTGAACTCAATATCGAAATGCGACCATAACGGATGCGACATTAACCCGGCAGCTTCAATGTCCGACCAGGAGAGTGAGCAGATGTTGATGACCAGCAATTCAAATGGCTGTGCATCTGCCGGAAGCGCGGATGGGAAGGTCGATTTACGTTTCGCTTCGGCGTTATAGAAATTATTCAGCCATGCATTAAGATTCGCGGTTGTCGGCGGCGCGGTTTGCGCAGGCATATCACCCACCACCGGCGTACCGCCTGCGGCTGCGACCGTTGCCGCTGCATTACCGCCCGTCGTTGTCACCGTCGTGGTCGGTTGACCGGCAGGCCACAGGGAGAAACTTGGTTCAGCCAGCGTAAGTACGTTCAGCCATACCAGAATAGCGACGACAAATATGGTGATACGAATCCATTGTGACAGGAACAACCACGCCACTAACAATACAAAAATGGCTCCGATCATCTGCCAGTTAATAAAGCGAGTAACGAGGTCGATTAAATAATCGCTACTGAAACCAGCCACTTGCGAACCCTGACTCATGATGCTTTCCGGGCCTGGCAGCCAGGTGTCATGCCAGAACAATGCAAAACCGATTGGCAGGGCTATCCAGTGGCGTAGACGGTGCAGGCTATAGCGCGGAATAGGCATTAGCAGAAACGCGGCAAACACCAGGTTAAGCAGCGGATGGAAGTTAAGATATCCCGCCCATAACAGGCCAAACTTGACCAGAAAATAGAAGTTCCAGCCAGAAAGGCCGCGCCAGTATTGCCAGAGGGAAGAAGGCATAGCGGTGTTTTGGGTAAATTGAGTCATTTTTTGGTTGCCCTGGCTTTTTCCGCACGGCGTAATGTACCGGCCGGTTTTACATAACGAGGTTTAGCAAATAACAAACGCAAAGTGTCACGAATACGCCGTAGAGAATGCCGCGCCAGATAGCCCAGCGGGAAAAATATCAGTGCGCAAACGATAATAATTTCAACGATATCGCTGATGGTCATCATGATGAACGCTCCACAGCATCATCCAATAATCGCAGTGGTTCAGGTATGCGTCGCCAGTTGCGACCATCGTGTTCGGCATTGATGACTGGCGTGGAACCCTGCGTTAAAGGCAGCGGCATCCCCCATTGTTCCGGGGCGAGTAAACGCATTTGCACCAGCTCGGCGCTGATTTGGTCATCTTCAAACCAGACCATGCGGTTAGAGAAAATGTCGCCAGTAGGTAGTGGGAAGATATGATTCAATGCGGTATCCAGATCGTTAATCCGGCAGAAAGAGAGGAACAGCACCAGTCGATTGCCGCCAATCGTCATAATATCGCCGGTACGATTAGGGCGACACAGCGTCAGAGCTTGTTCAACGCGAATGCCAGGCACCGGGCGCAGAGCCACCAGAACGCCTTTGCCGTGAGCAGGTAACAGGGTGTTATTCATCATATTATTGACCGCGTCACAGAATACATCCCACTTCTGGAACCCCCGCAGTTTAATCGGCTGAGTCATCGACAACAGCGTGGTGATATCTTCCGGTACATAGCGGCTAAACTTCTGTCCCTGCACGCTTTCAATCATTGTCAGACAGCGAGAGAGCGGGGCGTTCCATGGAATAACCATATTTGCGCCGCAGGCCAACAGTAAACGTTCGTCGGTGGCGCGCAGGCTGGCAATATTTTCCCGCACGAGGATTTTCAACGCGCTACCACGCTGGCGACGCAATGTATGAATACTGCGGGCCAGCGGTTCAATTTGCCCATTTTGCTGCAAAGAGAACACGACCGTCGCGGCCTGAGAGGTACGTGCTTCATTGAACAGCGTTTCGTTATTGTCGAATAGCTTCCAGTGTTCCGATAGCGGTGGCGCGCCTTCCAGTACGGCAATATTACTGAGAATACGTTTTTCATCGCTGCGTGGTTGGATCTCCGCCTCTTCGCGCTGAACTAACGCCCAGACGCCATTTTGATGCTGGACGGTCAGTTGCTGACGGGCGCTGACGCCTTTTTCGTTACACCAAAAAGCGATATCCAGCAGATGCTGATCGCCCTGAAAACGCAAACTGGCAAGTCCAAAAAGCGAACGATACTCCTCCAGTAACAATGAAAATTGTTTATCGTTATTGTTTCCGGGATTAATTACCAGCAGTGAACAATGGTTTAGCCTGCACCATTTATTCATTTTTTCCAGCCATAGGCGAAGGCGCTCGGCAGAAATGTTTTGCCATGCGTTATTTGCGCAAACAAGAATGAACAGGTAATTATTGGGAACAACTGAACATTGTAAATCACGGGGCAAATAGTATAGACCTTTTTCATGATTTAGCATTGAAAATAATTTTATTTTTTCTGGTCCTTGAGAATCATCTAATTTGAAAATTTTCTCGGGATCGCTATCCATGCTAATGACCGCGACTTGCGCGGTTTCAGCTTGAGAAGCCATCGTTTGATTCACCAGGCTAATAGCATCTTCTTGACGATCGACGTTAAACCACCAGACGCCGCCTGCTGGCATATGTCGCAGCTCATCCCACAAGGATGAGATACCGATAGAGAATACGGGGTCCACAGTGTCCCTCAAGTCGCCATTTTGTCTGATTATCAGTTTACTAGCGAAAGCTAAGAAATAAACCTACCATTGAAATTAAAACTTATCAGATTTAGCATGTGAATCAATTTAACAGGCCAGAAACCTTGTGATATCAGCCTTTTCGTTTTTTAGTTTTTCTGTTGCGTAACGGAAAGTCAAAAAATGAGCGGGTTTCTGTGCTGCCGTTAGCAATAAAGCGGCGAAATTGTCTTACTGTGTAATATGTTTATTTCATAGGGATCAACCATAATGAATAACAACGAACCCGATATTCTGCCTGATCCCGCGATAGGCTATATCTTCCAGAATGATATTTTGGCGTTAAAACAGGCTTTTTCACTGCCTGATATTGATTATGCCGATATTTCCCAACGAGAACAGTTGGCTGCGGCATTAAAACGTTGGCCGTTATTGGCTGAGTTTGCGCAAAAAAAGTAGGGGTGTGGTGAATGGCCGTTCTGGGATTGCAGGGGATGCGGGGTGGCGTGGGGACGACAACGATTACCGCCGCGTTAGGCTGGTCATTGCAAATGTTGGGAGAAAATGTCCTGCTGGTGGATGCCTGCCCGGACAATTTGCTGCGCCTGTCATTCAACGTTGATTTTTCTCACCGCCAGGGCTGGGCAAGAGCCATGCTGGATGGCCAGGACTGGCGTGATGCCGGGCTACGCTATACCTCACAGCTCGATCTGCTGCCCTTTGGTCAACTGACTCTCGAAGAACACGAGAATCCCCAGCACTGGCAAACACGGCTGGGCGAGATTTGCACCGGTATTCAGCAACTAAAGACCAGCGGACGTTATCAATGGATTTTGATCGATTTACCACGCGACGCCTCGCAGATAACGCATCAAATCATGAGTCTGTGCGATCACACCCTGGCGATCGTCAACGTGGATGCCAACTGTCATATTCGGCTGCATCAGCAGGCACTGCCCGCTGGCGCGCATATTTTGATTAATGATTTTCGTGTCGGCAGCCAGGTTCAGGACGATATTTACCAGCTATGGTTGCAAAGTCAGCGGCGTTTGTTGCCAATGTTGATTCATCGTGATGAAGCGATGGCTGAATGTCTGGCGGCAAAACAACCGTTGGGCGAATACCGTAGCGATGCGTTGGCGGCAGAAGAAATTCTGACGCTGGCGAACTGGTGTCTGTTGAACTATTCCGGGCTGAAAACGCCAGTCGGGAGCGCATCATGAGTATCCTGACCCGGTGGTTGCTTATCCCGCCGGTTAACGCACGTCTTATCGGGCGTTATCGGGAATATCGTCGTCATGGCGCGTCGCCTTTCAGCGCGACGCTCGGCTGTTTCTGGCTGATCCTTGCCTGGATTTTTATTCCGCTGGAGCACCCACGCTGGCAGCGTATTCGTGCGCAACATAAAATCCTGTTCCCTCATATCAACGCCTCGCGCCCGCGTCCGTTGGATCCTGTGCGCTATGTCATTCAGACCTGCTGGTTGCTGGTCAGTGCTTCGCGCAGAGAAACGCCGAAACCGCGCTGGCGGTCGTTTTCACGCTTGCAGAATATTCGTGGGCGTTATCATCAATGGATGGATGAATTGCCGGCTCGCTTCAGCCATAACACGCAACATCTTGATGAGAAAAAAGAGCTGGGACATCTGAGCGCCGGAGCACGGCGTTTTATTCTTGGCATCATTGTGACATTCTCGCTGATTCTGGCGCTGATTTGCGTCACCCAGCCGTTTAACCCGCTGTCGCAGTTTATCTTCCTGATGTTGCTGTGGGGTGTGGCATTAATGGTACGGCGAATGCCGGGACGCTTCTCTGCACTGATGCTGATTGTGCTGTCGCTGACCGTCTCTTGCCGTTATATCTGGTGGCGCTACACCTCCACGCTGAATTGGGATGATCCGGTCAGTCTGGTGTGCGGCTTAATTCTGTTGTTCGCCGAAACCTACGCATGGATTGTGCTGGTGCTCGGCTACTTCCAGGTCGTATGGCCGCTGAATCGTCAGCCCGTACCGCTGCCGAAGGATATGTCGCTGTGGCCGTCGGTGGATATCTTTGTCCCGACCTACAACGAAGATCTCAGCGTGGTGAAAAATACGATTTACGCCTCGCTGGGTATCGACTGGCCGAAAGACAAGCTGAACATCTGGATCCTCGATGACGGTGGCAGGGAGGAGTTTCGCCAGTTTGCGCAAAACGTTGGGGTGAAATATATCGCCCGTACCACTCATGAACATGCGAAAGCGGGCAATATCAACAATGCGCTGAAATATGCCAAAGGCGAGTTTGTGTCGATTTTCGACTGCGACCACGTGCCAACGCGCTCGTTCCTGCAAATGACCATGGGCTGGTTCCTGAAAGAAAAACAACTGGCGATGATGCAGACGCCGCACCACTTCTTCTCGCCAGACCCGTTTGAACGCAACCTGGGACGTTTTCGTAAAACGCCGAATGAAGGCACGCTGTTCTACGGTCTGGTGCAGGATGGTAACGATATGTGGGATGCCACCTTCTTCTGCGGTTCTTGTGCGGTGATCCGCCGTAAGCCGCTGGATGAGATTGGCGGTATTGCCGTCGAAACGGTAACCGAAGATGCGCACACTTCTTTGCGTTTGCACCGTCGTGGCTACACCTCCGCGTATATGCGCATTCCGCAGGCGGCGGGGTTGGCTACCGAAAGTCTGTCGGCGCATATCGGTCAGCGTATTCGCTGGGCGCGCGGGATGGTGCAAATCTTCCGCCTTGATAACCCGCTCACCGGTAAAGGGCTGAAGTTCGCGCAACGGCTGTGCTACGTCAACGCCATGTTCCATTTCTTGTCGGGCATTCCACGGCTGATCTTCCTGACTGCGCCGCTGGCGTTCCTGCTGCTTCATGCCTATATCATCTACGCACCTGCGTTGATGATCGCCCTGTTTGTGCTGCCGCATATGATCCACGCCAGCCTGACTAACTCGAAGATTCAGGGCAAATATCGCCACTCGTTCTGGAGTGAAATCTACGAAACAGTGCTGGCATGGTATATCGCACCACCGACGCTGGTGGCGCTGATTAACCCGCACAAAGGCAAATTTAACGTCACCGCCAAAGGTGGCCTGGTGGAGGAAGAGTATGTCGATTGGGTGATCTCGCGACCGTACATCTTCCTCGTACTGCTCAACCTGGTTGGTGTCGCTGTTGGCATCTGGCGTTACTTTTACGGTCCGCCAACCGAAATGCTCACCGTCGTCGTCAGTATGGTGTGGGTGTTCTACAACCTGATTATTCTCGGTGGCGCGGTAGCGGTATCGGTTGAAAGTAAACAGGTTCGTCGTTCGCATCGTGTTGAGATGACGATGCCAGCGGCAATTGCCCGTGAAGATGGTCACCTTTTCTCCTGCACCGTTCAGGACTTCTCCGACGGTGGGCTGGGGATCAAAATCCACGGTCAGGCGCAGATCCTGGAAGGGCAGAAAGTGAATCTGCTACTCAAACGCGGTCAACAGGAATACGTCTTCCCGACCCAGGTGGCACGCGTGATGGGTAACGAAGTCGGGCTGCAATTGATGCCGCTCACCACCCAGCAACATATCGATTTTGTGCAGTGTACGTTTGCCCGTGCGGATACATGGGCGCTCTGGCAGGACAGCTACCCGGAAGATAAGCCGCTGGAAAGTCTGCTGGATATTCTGAAGCTCGGCTTCCGTGGCTACCGCCATCTGGCGGAATTTGCACCTTCTTCAGTGAAGGGTATTTTCCGTGCGCTGACTTCTCTGGTTTCCTGGGTTGTTTCGTTCATTCCGCGCCGCCCGGAGCGGAGCGAAACGGTACAACCATCGGATCAGGCTTTGGCTCAACAATGATGATAACGCGATGAAAAGAAAACTATTCTGGATTTGTGCAGTGGCAATGGGGATGAGCGCATTCCCCTCTTTTATGACGCAGGCGACGCCAGCAACGCAACCACTGATCAATGCTGAGCCAGTTGTTCCTGCCCAGACGGAACAAAATCCGCAGGTGGGGCAGGTGATGCCGGGCGTGCAGGGAGCGGATGCGCCAGTCGTTGCGCAGAACGGCTCTTCGCGCGATGTGAAGCTGACCTTTGCGCAAATCGCGCCGCCGCCGGGCAGCATGGTGCTGCGAGGTATCAACCCGAACGGTAGCATTGAGTTTGGTATGCGCAGCGACGAAGTGGTGACGAAGGCGATGCTCAATCTCGAATACACGCCATCGCCGTCATTGCTGCCAGTTCAGTCGCAGTTAAAAGTTTATCTCAATGATGAACTGATGGGCGTGCTGCCAGTGACTAAAGAGCAGTTGGGTAAAAAGACGCTGGCGCAAATGCCGATTAACCCACTGTTTATTACCGACTTCAACCGCGTGCGGCTGGAGTTTGTCGGTCATTATCAGGATGTGTGCGAAAACCCTGCCAGCACAACGCTCTGGCTGGATGTCGGACGCAGTAGCGGACTGGATCTGACGTATCAATCACTGAATGTGAAGAATGACCTGTCGCACTTCCCGATTCCATTCTTTGACCCACGCGATAACCGTGCCAACATCTTGCCGATGGTCTTTGCGGGCGCGCCGGATGTTGCGCTGCAACAGGCTTCCGCCATTGTTGCCTCGTGGTTTGGCTCGCGCTCTGGCTGGCGTGGGCAGAACTTCCCGGTACTCTATAACCAGATTCCCGATCGCAATGCGATTGTTTTTGCGACTAACGACAAACGCCCGGACTTCCTGCGCGATCATCCGGCGGTAAAAGCCCCGGTGATTGAGATGATCAACCACCCGGAAAATCCTTACATCAAACTGCTGGTGGTGTTTGGTCGTGACGACAAAGACCTGTTGCAGGCAGCGAAAGGTATCGCCCAGGGCAATATTTTGTTCCGTGGCGACAGCGTCGTGGTGAATGAAGTCAAACCGCTGCTGCCGCGTAAGCCATACGACGCGCCGAACTGGGTGCGTACCGATCGTCCTGTCACCTTTGGTGAACTGAAAACTTATGAAGAGCAGTTACAGTCCAGCGGTCTGGAACCGGCAGCGATTAACGTTTCGCTAAATCTGCCGCCAGATCTCTACCTGATGCGTAGTACCGGTATTGATATGGATATTAATTACCGCTACACCATGCCGCCGGTGAAAGACAGCTCGCGGATGGATATCAGCCTGAACAACCAGTTCCTGCAATCATTTAACCTGAGTAGCAAACAGGAGGCGAACCGCCTGCTGCTGCGTATTCCTGTGTTACAAGGTTTGCTGGACGGCAAAACGGATGTCTCTATTCCGGCGTTGAAGTTGGGGGCGACCAACCAGCTGCGCTTCGACTTTGAGTACATGAACCCGATGCCGGGCGGATCGGTTGATAACTGTATTACCTTCCAGCCGGTGCAGAACCATGTGGTGATTGGCGACGACTCCACTATCGACTTCTCGAAGTATTACCACTTCATTCCGATGCCGGATCTGCGCGCGTTTGCCAATGCGGGCTTCCCGTTCAGCCGGATGGCGGATCTGTCACAAACCATCACCGTAATGCCGAAAGCGCCCAACGAAGCACAGATGGAAACCTTACTGAATACCGTTGGCTTTATCGGCGCGCAGACGGGCTTCCCGGCGATTAACCTGACCGTGACCGATGATGGCAGCACCATTCAGGGGAAAGATGCCGACATCATGATCGTCGGCGGAATCCCGGACAAATTAAAAGACGACAAGCAGATTGACATGCTGGTACAGGCCACCGAAAGCTGGGTGAAAACGCCAATGCGCCAGACGCTATTCCCGGGTATTGTGCCGGACGAAAACGACCGTGCGGCAGAAACTCAGTCAACGCTGACCTCTTCTGGCGCGATGGCAGCGGTGATTGGCTTCCAGTCACCGTATAACGACCAGCGCAGCGTGATTGCTCTCCTGGCCGACAGTCCGCGCGGTTATGAAATGCTTAACGATGCGGTGAACGATAGCGGCAAACGCGCCACCATGTTCGGCTCGGTAGCGGTGATCCGTGAATCTGGTGTTAACAGTTTGCGGGTCGGCGACATCTATTACGTTGGTCATCTGCCGTGGTTCGAACGTTTGTGGTATGCGCTGGCTAATCACCCGATTCTGTTGGCGGTGCTGGCTGCAATCAGCGTGGTATTGCTGGCCTGGGTACTGTGGCGTCTGTTGCGTATCATCAGCCGTCGTCGTCTTAACCCGGATAATGAGTAATTGATGATGAATGTTTTGCGTAGTGGAATTGTGACGATGCTGCTGCTGGCTACCTTTAGTGTTCAGGCAGCCTGCAGTTGGCCTGCCTGGGAGCAGTTCAAAAAGGATTACATCAGTCAGGAAGGGCGCGTCATCGATCCCAGCGACGCGCGCAAAATTACCACCTCCGAAGGGCAAAGCTACGGCATGTTCTTTGCCCTGGCGGCTAACGACCGTGCGGCTTTCGATAACCTTCTCGACTGGACGCAGAATAATCTTGCCCAGGGCTCATTAAAAGAACATTTGCCCGCTTGGCTATGGGGCAAGAAAGAGAATGCGAAGTGGGAAGTGCTGGACAGCAACTCAGCTTCTGACGGCGATATCTGGATGGCCTGGTCACTGCTGGAGGCCGGTCGATTGTGGAAAGAGCAACGTTATACTGACATCGGCAGCGCGTTGTTAAAACGCATTGCGCAAGAGGAAGTGGTGACTGTGCCGGGGCTGGGTTCCATGCTGTTACCGGGCAAAGTGGGTTTTGCCGAGAATAACACCTGGCGTTTTAACCCGAGTTATCTGCCTCCGACGCTGGCGCAGTATTTCACCCGCTTTGGTGCACCGTGGACCACGTTGCGCGAAACGAATCAACGTTTATTGCTGGAAACCGCCCCGAAGGGCTTTTCGCCAGACTGGGTACGCTATGAGAAAGACAAAGGTTGGCAGTTAAAGCCGGAGAAAACGCTGATCAGCAGTTACGACGCTATTCGCGTCTATATGTGGGTTGGCATGATGCCCGACAGCGATCCGCAAAAAGCGCGGATGCTCAACCGGTTTAAACCGATGGCGACATTCACCGAGAAAAACGGCTATCCGCCGGAGAAAGTCGATGTCGCTACGGGTAAAGCGCAGGGTAAAGGGCCAGTCGGTTTTTCTGCGGCTATGTTGCCATTTCTTCAGGATCGTGATGCCCAGGCCGTACAGCGTCAGCGTATTGCCGATAACTTTCCTGGTAGTGATGCCTATTACAACTATGTGTTGACCCTGTTTGGACAAGGCTGGGATCAACACCGTTTCCGCTTCTCGACAAAAGGTGAGTTATTACCTGACTGGGGCCAGGAATGCGCAAATTCACACTAAATATCCTTACGCTTTCCCTCGGTCTGGCCGTGATGCCGATGGTCGAGGCGGCACCAACCGCCCAGCAACAGTTGCTGGAACAGGTTCGTGTGGGCGAAGCGACCCACCGCGAAGACCTGGTGCAGCAGTCGCTGTATCGTCTGGAACTTATTGATCCGAATAACCCGGATGTCGTTGCCGCCCGTTTTCGCTCTCTGTTACGCCAGGGCGATGTTGATGGTGCACAAAAACAGCTCGACCGATTGTCGCAATTAGCGCCGAGTTCAAATGCGTATAAATCATCGCGTACCACAATGCTGCTTTCCACGCCGGATGGTCGCCAGGCACTGCAACAGGCACGATTGCAGGCGACTACCGGTCATGCGGAAGAAGCCGTGGCGGGTTACAACAAACTGTTCAACGGAGCGCCGCCAGCAGGTGACATTGCCGTCGAGTACTGGAGTACGGTAGCGAAAATTCCGGCTCGCCGTAGCGAAGCGATTAATCAGCTAAAACGCATCAATGCGGATACGCCGGGCAATACGGGGTTGCAAAATAATCTGGCGCTATTGCTGTTTAGCAGCGATCGCCGTGACGAAGGTTTTGCCGTCCTGGAACAGATGGCGAAATCGAACGCCGGGCGCGAAGGGGCCTCTAAAATCTGGTACGGGCAGATTAAAGACATGCCCGTGAGCGACGCCAGCGTGTCGGCACTGAAAAAATATCTCTCTATTTTTAGCGATGGCGATAGTGTGGCGGCTGCGCAATCGCAACTGGCAGAACAACAAAAGCAACTGGCCGATCCTAATTTCCGCGCCCGTGCGCAAGGTTTAGCGGCGGTGGACTCTGGCATGGCGGGTAAAGCCATTCCTGAACTACAACAGGCGGTGCGGGCGAACCCGAAAGACAGTGAAGCTCTGGGGGCGCTGGGGCAGGCGTATTCCCAGAATGGCGATCGCGCTAATGCGGTGGTGAATCTGGAAAAAGCCCTCGCGCTGGATCCGCACAGCAGCAACAACGACAAATGGAACAGTCTGCTGAAGGTGAATCGCTACTGGCTGGCGATCCAGCAGGGCGATGCTGCACTGAAAGCCAATAATCCCGACCGGGCAGAACGCCTGTTCCAGCAGGCGCGCAATGTCGATAACGCCGACAGCTATGCGGTGCTGGGGCTGGGCGATGTGGCGATGGCGCGCAAAGATTATCCCGCCGCTGAACGCTATTACCAGCAGACGCTGCGCATGGACAGCGGCAACACCAACGCCGTGCGCGGGCTGGCGAATCTTTATCGCCAGCAGTCGCCGGAAAAAGCCGAAGCGTTTATTGCCTCGCTCTCTGCCAGCCAGCGGCGCAGCGTTGATGACATCGAACGCAGCCTGCAAAACACGCGTTTATCACAGCAGGCAGAGGCACTGGAAAATCAGGGTAAATGGGCGCAGGCGGCAGCACTTCAGCGTCAGCGACTGGCGCTCGATCCCGGCAGTGTGTGGATTACTTACCGGCTTTCGCAGGATCTCTGGCAGGCCGGACAACGCAGCCAGGCCGATACGTTAATGCGCAATCTGGCGCAACAGAAGCCGAACG
>NZ_PTRG01000014.1:0-99555 GCF_002965765.1 Escherichia sp. MOD1-EC6819
CGCTTCGGGAATGGAGCTGAAAGGAGGAAATAATGGATATAAGCCCCTTACTTCATGCACTTTGTGCTGTGGCTGCGCAGATACTGGTTGGTCTTTTTACCGGAAACTGGGCTTACGGAGCGATAGCCGGTTGTACGTTCTTCATTGCGCGTGAACATACCCAGGCAGAATATCGCTGGATTGAAATGTTCGGGCATGGCAAGCGAATGAATATGCCGTGGTGGGGCGGATTTGATCCGCGCGCGTGGGATGTGGCAAGCCTGATGGATTTTGCTGTGCCGGTGGTGGCGTGTCTGCTGGTCTGGCTGTTGGTTAATCGTGGGTGAAAAAAGGTGGGCTGTATATGCAACGGAGGAAGAAACCTCGTTGCTGGAAGCCTGGAAAAAGTATCGGATGCTGCTGAACCGTGTTGATACATCAACTGCACCTGATATTGAGTGGCCTACGAACCCTGTCAGGGAGTAATCATTGGGATTATGCCGCAGAAACGTTGTATGCAATAACGTTCTGCGGTTGGCTGATGCACTTTCGAGAGTGCATGTATTGAATTATTTCCAGCTATTATCGATTTTACGTATTTTTTGCATGAGAGAATTTGTACCTCCTCCCAACAACGACCTTCCATGACTTTCCGGACTTCTGTGGGCCAGCGGACGATGCTGCCCTCGGATGTTGTGCTAATTGGGTGATGACAAATCCTGTGTATGGGTGTTTCCCTTTGTGCGTGCGTTGATGCTGGTAACGGTGAACGTCATGATGAACACAACCGCGAATAAGACGACAATCGTCGGAGCTGGTGCACTGTCGATAAAAAAGGACAACCAGACACCAGTCATTGACACTATTACCGATATGCCAATCGCCAGTAGGAGCGCAATATGAAAGCGTTGTGTCAGGAGTACCGCAATGGCGCCAGGCGCAATGAGCAGAGAAATGGAGAGAATGATACCTACCGCTTTCAGCGTCGCCACAATGGTCAGAGAGACCATGCACAGCAGCCCATAATGCAGACATCTCGTATGCAAACCGCTTACCTGCGCCTGTTGATAATCAAAGCTGAACAGCAAAAAATCCCGCCATTTTACGCTAATAACAAGTGTAACCAGCCCGGCAATAATCACCGTCTGGATTATATCGCCGATGGTTACCCCGAGCATGTCGCCGAAAAGAATATGGTCAAGATGTACGTCTGGTTTGACTGCAATATACAAGATCAGACCTGCGGCAAACATGCCAGAAAAAACAATCCCCATCACTGTATCTTGCTTGATTCGGCTGTTGTCTTTCAGGTATCCCGTCGCCACCGCGCAGAATACTCCGGCGACGAATGCCCCTGTAGCCAGAGGTAACCCCAGAATCCAGGCAAGCACGATGCCAGGAAAAACCGCATGACTCATCGCGTCACCCATCAGTGCCCAACCTTTCAGGACCAGAAAGACCGACAGCAGCGCACAGGGTATGGAAACTACCAGTGAAATCAGCAGTGCGTGACTCATAAAGGTGAACTGCAGTGGCTCCAGTAATAATGCCATCATGAGCGATCCTCCAGCGCTTTATGCGCACGCCGACGATTTGCCAAAAGCCCATGGGTGGGCGCAAATACAAATGCTAAAAGAAACAGCAGTGTCTGCGCCACCACGATGATTCCACCTGTCGCGCCGTCCAGAAAGTAACTGACCCACGCGCCGAGGAAACTGGTTACACTGCCAATAGTTACAGCAATTATGAGCAGGCGGGGAAAACGATCGGTTAACAACCATGCTGTTGCACCGGGAGTCACCACCAGACAGATCACCAGAAAGGCACCAACCGTTTGCAGCGCCGCAACGGTCGAAACCGACAGCAGGGTGAAGAAGAGGATTTTTAATCTGCCCGGATGCAATCCAATAGCACGAGCGTGATTCTCGTCGAAAAAGGTCACCATAAGATCTTTCCATTTGAAAAAAAGCACGATGATCGAGAGAATGCCAATGATAGTGAGTTGCAGGATATCCGCCGGATCGATTGCCAGAATATTGCCCAGGACGATGGTCTGAATGTTCACGGATGTCGGGTTCAATGACACCATAAACAGCCCCAGGCCAAAAAAGGAGGAGAAGATCAGGCCGATGATGGCATCTTCTTTTAAGCGAGTGCGTTGGTTAAGAAACAGCATGCTGCCCGCTGCCAGTCCGCCGGAAAAGAAGGCTCCCAGAGAAAACGGAAGCCCCAGCATATATGCCCCCGCAACACCCGGGACAATAGAGTGCGACAGCGCATCGCCAATCAGCGACCAGCCTTTTAGCATCAGATAGCATGACAGGAAAGCGCAGAGACCGCCGACCATCGCCGAGACCCACATCGCATTGAGCATATATTCATAGCTGAAGGGTTCCAGTAGCACGTTCATCTTGCTTCCCCCTGCACCGCTGACGGTCGATGTGCCACAAAAGGGTGTTCATCGTCAGTAATAATGCTTTCTTCCGAGCCGTTAAGTGTGACATGGCGCAGTACGCCGCTAAAAGCCAGCTCCAGGTTCTCGGCTGTAAAAGTGGTGTCTGTCGGCCCGCTTGCCAGGACGGTGCCTTTGACCATGACCGTATAATCGCAAAATGTCGTGACTGAGCCGAGATTGTGCGTTGAGACAAGCATCGTCTTGCCTTCCGCGCGTAACTCCCTCAACAGGCTGATGATTTTCGCTTCGGTTTTCACATCAACGCCGGTAAAAGGTTCATCCAGCAGGATCACATCACCCTGCTGTGCAATCGCTCTCGCCAGAAAGACGCGTTTCTTTTGTCCACCGGAAAGCTCGCCGATTTGTCGATGGCGAAAATCCACCATATCGACACGCTCCAGCGCATCGGTGACAATCTGACGATCCCTCTTTTTGGCTATACGCAACATACCCATGTGCCCATAGCGGCCCATCATCACCACATCTTCCACTAGTACAGGAAATGACCAGTCAACCTCTTCTGACTGAGGGACGTAGGCAACCAGGTTTTTCTGTAGCGCCTGTCGCGTGGGAATACCCAGAACAGATATCTTTCCGCTGGTCAGACGCACAAATCCCATAATCGCTTTAAACAACGTCGATTTTCCGGAACCGTTTACCCCAACCAGAGCGGCAATAGATCCACTTGGTACTGTGAAGGATGCATCGCGCAGTGCTGTGTGCCCGTTACGCCAGGTGACAGTAACATCATTAACGACAATGCCCGCAGATTGCATCATTATTTCTCCCTTTTCCCGGCTTTAATTCCCTGTACCAGCGTACTGGTAGTAACCTTCAGAAGGTCGATATACGTAGGTACCGGGCCGTTTTCTGTGCTCAGGGAATCGACATAGAGTACACCGCCGTAGTGAGCGCCGGTTTCACGCGCAACCTGACGCGCTGGTTTATCGGAAATCGTACTCTCGCTAAAGACTGCCGGGATATGATTTTTCTTCACCATATCAACAACCTTACGTACCTGCTGCGGCGTGCCTTGTTGATCGGCATTAATCGGCCACAGATAAAGCTCTTTTAGCCCCAAATCGCGTGCGAGATAAGAAAAAGCCCCTTCACTGGTGACCATCCATCGCTGATTCTCAGGGAGTTCAGCAATCTGCTTACGCAGGGGGGCAAGGGTTTGGGTAATCTTGGCTTTATAAGTATCGGCATTACGTTGGTAGGTTTGTGCATTTGCCGGATCGTATTTTATCAACGCATCACGAATATTATCGACGTAAATCAGAGCATTATCTGGCGACATCCAGGCATGGGGGTTAGGTTTGCCCTCATAGGGGCCTTCAGTGATCCCTACTGGCGTCACACCCGAAGAGACAATTACTTCTGGAACCCCATTAAGATGCTGGTAAAAGCGTTGGAACCACAATTCCAGATTCATACCATTGGCGAGAATCAGTTGTGCCCCCTGCGCACGTTTAATATCGCCAGGGGTAGGCTGATACTCATGAATTTCTGCACCGGGCTTGGTTATGGATGAGACTTCTGCAGCATCTCCAGCCACGTTTTTGGCCATATCTGCGATGATGGTAAATGTTGTAATGACCTTGAATTTTTCAGTTGCACTCGCCTGAAATGCGATCGAGCAGGTGAGGGCGAGGCACCCCAAGAGCATGGTTACTTTTTTTATTGAGTACATAATTTAGTACCTATAGTGAGCAAAATTAGAACAAACATAGCAACGGCTATGTTTTATAGCACAACCTATACAAAATGAAAATGATTATCATTAGCAGCTTTGGGGCCCAAAACAGGGATTAGGTTGTTTCCTGCTGGCGACGCGTTATTGAGGAAAAAAGTAAGGCAGCTAGTAGGCTTTGAAATGACTTGATGAGGAAAATTGTTGATGGCAAAAATGGGGCAAAGCGCTGCAAAAGGGGCAAAAAAGGGGCAAAAAAGGGGCAAAAAAAGAGTGGGTTATCGTAGCTTATTGTTGTCGCTGATGATATTTAACACATTGAAAAATAAGTAAAATACTTATGAGTCAGAGAGTTGTGATTTTTGCCCTTACTTGTTCAGGTTGTATTGTTCTTTCTTACTAATTTCTTGATTTTGCGACATTTAAAAGCGACTCAATTCGTTATATGGCATCAGAAGAGTATGCGTCATGCCGGAATGTCCAGCATAAGAAATCTGATATAAAAACTGTGGCGTGTATGGTACGGATTAGAGGGGAAAATGTCAGCACATTTGCGAAATGAATCAAAAAGCCCGCAGCGACGTGCGGGCGTTAGTTTTTAGCGCACGACCAGCACGGAGCACTCTGCATGACGCACGACGGCGGCGGCGTTAGAGCCGAGCAGGTAGGTGGTGATATCCGGTCGATGGGAGGCAATGATGATCATATGAGCAGGGATCTTTTTCGCCATTTCCAGAATGCGGTCTTTTGGCGAACCTTCTTCAACATGAACATGCACTCTGTCAGTCGGCAGTTTGAATTTTTTAATTATCTCTTCCAGTTGCGATTTAGCTTCCGCTTTCAGGTCATCCATTGCCGGCAATTCTGCGGAATACGCTAAACCCAGAGAGGCATAGTAGGGCAGCGAAGGTATTACCGTCAGGAAATGAACCTCTGCATCATCAATCTTTGCCTCGGCTTCAACGTGACTAATCACGCGTTGAGTTAATTCTGAATCGGAAATATCGATAGGGACAAGAATCGTTCTGTTCATAAAACCTCCTGTTTTAGTATCCGCATAAAGTGTAACGCCAGATGAGGTCTTTTGTATAATGACGGAGTTCACATTTTTAATTTAGATTAAGCAGGATTCAATAAGTAGAAAAAGCCCGCCAGAGAGGCGGGCAGGCAGGATTAGAACTGATAAACCAGACCTAAAGCGACAATATCATCGGTAGAGATACCGTTGGCAGCGTAGAAGCTGTCATCTTCATCCAACAAGTTAATTTTATAATCAACATAGGTAGACATATTTTTGTTGAAATAATATGTCGCGCCAACGTCGGCGTATTTGACCAGATCTTTATCGTCAACACCGGCCGGATTATCAGCACCACCGGCAGCATTCAGGTCACGCCCTTTAGACATCAGGAAAGACACTGCCGGACGCAGACCAAAGTCAAACTGATATTGGGCAGTGACTTCAAAGTTCTGGGTCTTGTTCGCAACGGCGTAATCGCTGTTGCCAAATGGTGTCATATTACGCGTTTCGGAATACATGGTTGCCAGATAAATGTTGTTAGCATCATATTTTAATCCGGCAGTCCAGGCATCGGCTTTATCGCCACCTGCCGCAGTATGGTTGACCTGATCATTGGTGCGGTCTGAGGAGGTGTATGCCGCGCCCGCGCTAAAGCCCATACCTAAATCGTAGGTTGTGGAAAGCCCCCAGCCGTCGCCGTTTTCATGACGAACATCACGTCCGTTGTTGGTGCCTTCCTGACCGTTGTTTGCACCTTCGTTATTACCCTGATACTGCACTGCGAAGTTCAGACCATTAACCAGGTCGAAGAAATCAGTATTACGATATGTCGCTACGCCATTAGCACGACCGGTCATAAAGTTGTCTGCATTGGTGTAGGAGTCACCGCCAAATTCTGGCAGCATATCGGTCCAGCCCTCTACGTCGTACATTACACCGTAATTACGTCCGTAATCGAAAGAACCGTAATTTGCAAACTTCAATCCGGCGAATGCCAGACGAGTCCAGGACTGGTTTTTTGAGGATTCAGTATTGTTTGCCTGAATATTGTATTCCCACTGACCATAGCCAGTGAGTTGATCGTTAATTTGTGTTTCGCCTTTAAATCCAAGACGTGCATAGCTCTGATCGCCATCTTTTGCAGAACTATCAGAAAAATAATGCAGGCCATCAACTTTGCCATAAAGATCTAATTTATTGCCGTCTTTATTATAAATTTCTGCTGCATGTACAGCACCTGCGGCGAGCAGGGCAGGGATTAAGAGTGCCAGTATTTTGCTTTTCATTGAAAAAATCCTTTAGTTATTTTATTTGCCTTTTTCTCCCCGTTTGGGAAGTGAAAACATCCTAAAGGAAAAGTTCCATTAGCCGATAAATGTCATTTGTTACGCCTTAAGTAAAACCTTAATCAAATAATTCCTGAGAAATGATGATTGGTTTGGTGAATGATTTGATGGTTATACATACAAAATAAAAATTATACTTTTAAAAAATGATGCGTTATTCTGCGTGGGTTATATGCCTTTATTGTCACAGATATTATTTGTTGTTGGGTCATTGCTATAGTTATTTCTTTCCCAACAAATAAAAAGACAAGCCCGAACTTTCATTCGGGCTTTTTTTTCGTTCTGGATAATCCTTATCCGACGACGCTACTCGGTGCCACTTTTATCCGTTTTTCCTGCCATTTGCGCGAGGAAGTCATAGCGTTTTTGCAGATCGGCTGCGGCATCTTTCCATAACTGTTCCGCCACTTCTGGCTGTTGCGAATTCAGACGGCGGAAACGTTGCTCATGGAGCAATGTCTCTTCCAGAGCCTCTGATGGCGGACGTGAATCCAGCGCCAGTGGCAGTTTGCCTTCATCAGCACGACGTGGATCAAAGCGATACAGCGGCCAGAAGCCGGTTGCGGTGAGTTGGCGCATCTGGTCGTGACTCAATGCCAGGTCATAACCGTGCTCTTCACATGGACTGTAAGCAATGATCAGCGACGGCCCAGGATAGGCTTCCGCTTCCTGAATTGCTTTTACCGTCTGGTTCAACTGCGCGCCGAGAGAAATCTGCGCCACATAAACATGACCGTACATCATCATACTGACGCCGAGGTCTTTACGCGCTTTGCGTTTACCGTGTTCGCCAAACTTAGTCACCGCGCCGAGCGGCGTGGCTTTTGACGCCTGACCACCGGTATTGGAATAGCATTGCGTGTCCAGCACCAGAATGTTGACGTTTTCCGTCAGGCTTAATACATGATCCAGACCTCCGAAGCCGATATCGTAAGCCCAGCCATCGCCACCTATCAGCCAGATTGATTTTTCCACCAGCGCATCAGCGTCGCGTAGTAGTTCATGAGCTTCACTCACATCTTTGAGATGCTGGCGCAGCGTGGCAACCTGTTCGCGACGAACGTCTGGCGTGGCATCTGATTTCAACGCTGCCAGTAACTCCGCAGGAATTTTATCAGCAAACTGATCCAGCAGACGCAACACGCGGACACGATGCTGATCGACCGTCAGGCGGAAGCCCAGGCCAAATTCGGCGTTATCTTCAAACAGTGAGTTCGCCCATGCTGGGCCTCGACCGTTGGCATCAGTGGTATACGGTGTGGACGGCAGATTACCGCCGTAAATTGACGAACAGCCCGTGGCGTTAGCGATTAACATCCGGTCGCCATAGAGTTGAGTCAGCAATTTGATATATGGCGTTTCGCCACAACCGGAACAAGCACCAGAATATTCAAACAGCGGTGTGATTAACTGCGAAGTCCGAATATCAATACGTTCCAGTTTGCTGCGGTCAATTTCCGGCAGGTTGAGGAAGAAGTCGTAATTGATTTTCTCTTCTTCCACATGTTCCAGACGCGACATCATATTGATGGCTTTGATCTCTGGATTCTGGCGGTCTTTCGCCGGGCAAACTTCAACACACAAATTACAGCCGGTGCAATCTTCCGGTGCGACCTGCAACACATATTTCTGCCCGCGCATATCGCGCGATTTTACATCCAGTGAATGCAGGCTGGCAGGGGCGTTTTCCATTGCTTCGGGCGGCACCACTTTTGCGCGAATAGCTGAATGTGGGCAAGCGGCGACGCAATGGTTACATTGGGTACAGAGTTCCTCTTTCCAGATAGGGATCTCTTCGGCGATATTGCGTTTTTCCCAGCGCGTGGTTCCCATCGGCCATGTGCCGTCTGGCGGCAGCGCCGAAACGGGGAGGGCATCGCCAAGTCCGGCGAGCATCGCAGCGGTAACGGTTTTAACGAAATCAGGTGCAGCATCGGAAACCACCGGTGGACGATTCGCACTATGCGGATTGACCGGCTGTAACGGGACTTCTTCCACGGATTCTCGCGCCAGCGCCAGTGCCTGCCAGTTACGTTCCACCAGATCCTGGCCTTTGCTGCTGTAGCTTTTGGCAATCGCCCCCTGCAACTCGGCCAGGGCGCTGTCGCCAGGCAGAATTTGCGTCAGGTGGAAAAACGCCATCTGCATTACGGTGTTAATACGAGCCGCCAGTCCACATTCACGCGCGATTTTCGCTGCGTTAATGACATAAAAGCGTGCTTTTTTCTGATTCAGTACTGCCTGCACTTCTTGCGGCAACCGCGACCAGACGTCATCGGCACTGTACGGGGTGTTAAGCAGGAAAATGCCGCCGGGTTTCAGACGTTCTGCCATCTGATATTTGTCGATAAACTGCAACTGGTGGCAGCCAACAAAATCAGCCTGGGGAATCAGATATGCAGAACGAATTGGATGTTCGCTCACGCGCAGGTGAGAAACTGTCAGACCACCGGCTTTTTTGGAGTCGTAAACAAAATAACCCTGTGCATACCACGGCGTGGAGTTACCAATAATCTTGATATTATTTTTGGTCGCGGAAACGCTGCCATCACTGCCCAGACCATAAAACAGGGCTTCCAGCTTCGCGGAGTTTGGCAGGGTATTTTCTGGCAATGGTAGCGACAGATTGGTTACATCATCGTAAATACCGACGGTAAAACGGGGTTTTGGTTTGGCTGTGTTAAGTTCGGCAAATACTGCCAGCACGCAATCCGGGCCAAACTCTTTGGACGATAAGCCATAGCGCCCGCCAATGACGCGTGGCAGTGTTTCACGCTCGCCATTATTAAAGGCTTCCGCCAGCGCGGTCATTACGTCCAGATACAGTGGTTCTGCCTGGGCGCCCGGTTCTTTGGTGCGATCCAGCACCGCGACAGTTCGCACAGAGTCTGGCAATGTTTGCAGTAAATGTTTGGCGGAGAACGGGCGGTATAGTCGAACTTTCAGCACCCCGACTTTTTCGCCACGGGTAAGTAACTCATCAACCACTTCTTCACAAGTACCGATGGCAGATCCCATCAGGATAATCACCCGTTCTGCTTGTGGATGCCCGTAGTATTCAAAAGGCTGATACTGACGACCCGTAGCGGCGGCGAAATCATTCATCGCCTGTTCAACATGGTCGTAAACTGCGTTGTACCACGGGTTAGTAGCTTCACGAGACTGGAAGTAAGTATCAGGATTGGCGGATGTACCGCGAATCACCGGATGTTCCGGGTTCAGCGCGCGGGCGCGGTGGGCATCAATTTCTGCCTGCGGCATCAGTTCAAGAATCGTGTCGTCAGCCAGTGGAACAATTTTGTTGATCTCGTGGGACGTGCGGAAACCATCAAAAAAATGAATAAACGGCACACGGCTTTTTAGTGTCGCGATATGCGAAATGAGGGTGAAGTCCTGCGCTTCCTGAACGTTTGCTGCACACAACATGGCGCAACCGGTTTGGCGCACGGCCATCACATCTGAATGATCGCCAAAAATAGAGAGTGCATGAGTAGCGACGGTACGCGCTGCTACATGCAGTACAAACGGCGTCAGTTCGCCCGCCAGTTTGTACAACGTCGGAATCATCAGCAGTAAACCCTGCGATGATGTAAACGATGTCGAGAGAGCACCCGTTTGCAACGCGCCGTGCACGGTCGCGATAGCACCAGCTTCTGACTGCATTTCAACCACACGAGGCGTATCTCCCCACACGTTTTTCAAGCCGTTTCCGGCCCAGGCATCGGCCTGTTCCGCCATCGTGGAACTTGGGGTAATAGGGTAGATGGCGATAACTTCACTGGTGCGAAATGCCACCGAAGCTACCGCGCCATTACCGTCAATTGTGATCATACGACACCCTTACATTGCGCAAATGAGGGGCACACGAAAAAGCTGCGCGCCCAGTAGTTATCTCTCAATTTTAGCAAATGGCCTTCTGTTGCATTTTCGCTTTTGTGTCCCTCATATCTGCGTAATGAATGTTTTGATCAAACAGTGGACAAAAAAATAGCGATAAAAAAGTAACAATGCGTTGCAACACACATAGTTGTTCTCGACGTAGTCGTCTGTGCTGCCTATTATTTACGGCGGTGTCGTTTGGTTTAAAGATTAGAGGAAGTAAAGATGCGAGCAGCGTTGTGGGTCGGGTGTGCCGCTTTATTGTTATCGGCGTGTAGTAGTGAACCAGTTCAGCAGGCAACTGCGGCGCATGTGGCGCCTGGTTTAAAAGCGTCCATGTCCAGTAGCGGTGAAGCGAATTGCGCGATGATTGGTGGTTCGCTATCCGTTGCCCGTCAACTTGACGGAACGGCTATTGGCATGTGTGCATTACCCAACGGCAAACGCTGTAGCGAACAGTCACTTGCCGCCGGAAGCTGTGGCAGCTATTAATTCATTAAATCCGCCAGCTTATAGGTTAATGTCTGTTTTGCGGTGGCCAGCGTTAACTGGTTCGCAGTCAGATCGACTTGCGCACCTTCTTTCAGCATTTCGCTGATGGTGTGATCGAGTTCATTAAGCTGAGGAGTGGCACACATCATGCGGGTCATTGCCAGCCCTTTAACTTTCAGTTCACCGCCAGAAAGTTTACCCTCGCCGCTAAAGCGGTTGCACATTTTGCCGGAAATCATCATCTTTTCACCAAAGCTGATTTCTGGCGGGTTTTTATCGCTGGTAACAGGTTGACCGTTGACACTTTCCAGCACAAAGCGGTGATGCTGTAATTGTTCTGGCGTCACAGCAATTTTGTCATTACTTACACATCCCGCCATCAGCAGGCTTAACGCAACAAGCGCGGCTACTTTCTTCATTTTGGTTCTCAACTTAAGGTATAAATCAGGTGCTGACTGCCGAATGCAACGCGACGCGTCTTATCCGTCCTGCAAAACATATTTTAAGAATAGAGGATGAAAGATCTTTGGGGATTATCTGAATAAGCTCCCCTGACTTGCAGGGGAGCAGCAAGATTAAACCAGTTCGTTCGGGCAGGGTTCGCCTTTTTCCAGATTGCTTAAGTTTTGCAGCGTGGTCTGGGAAATACTGGTCAGAGCTTCTGCCGTCAGGAATGCCTGGTGTCCGGTAAACAGCACGTTATGGCAGGCAGACAGACGACGGAACACGTCATCCTGGATCACGTCGTTGGATTTATCTTCAAAGAACAGATCGCGTTCGTTTTCATACACGTCCATCCCCAGCGAGCCAATTTTCTGGTTTTTCAGAGCTTCAATTGCCGCCTGAGAATCAATCAATGCGCCACGACTGGTGTTGACGATCATTACGCCGTTTTTCATCTGTTCAAACGCTGCCTCATTCAGCAGGTGGTAGTTCTCCGGCGTCAGTGGGCAGTGCAGGGAGATAACGTCTGATTCAGAGAACAGGGTCGGCAGATCAACATACTCCACACCAAGTTCCAGCGCCGCCGCACTTGGGTACGGATCGAACGCAAGCAGACGCATACCAAAACCTTTCAGAATGCGCAGCATCGCCACACCGATCTTACCGGTGCCGATAACGCCCGCTGTTTTGCCATACATGGTAAAGCCAGTCAGACCTTCCAGAGAGAAGTTGGCGTCACGGGTACGCTGGTACGCGCGGTGAATACGGCGGTTCAGCGTCATCATCATACCGATAGCGTGTTCAGCGACGGCTTCCGGATCGTAGGCTGGAACACGGACTACTTTCAGCCCAAGTTCTTTTGCCGCATCAAGATCGACGTTATTGAAACCGGCACAGCGCAGGGCGATATATTTAACGCCGTGCTTTTTCAGCTCTTCCAGCACCGGGCGGCTGCCGTCATCGTTTACGAAAATACATACCGCTTCGCAGCCATTGGCGGTTTTGGCGGTTTTTTCCGTCAGCAGAAAGTCAAAAAATTCCAGCTCAAAGCCAAAGGACTCGTTCACCTGTTGCAGGTACTTCTTGTCGTACTGTTTTGTGCTATAAACGGCGAGTTTCATAAGACTTTCTCCAGTGATGTTGAATCACATTTAAGCTACTAAAAATATTTTACAAAATTTAAAATATAATTGAAAGCTATGACCATATTGAAAAATTCATCAACAACTATGCTTAGTGTAGGCGCAACCTTCAACTGAACGGTTAAACATGCCACAATACCCGTATTGAACGCTTAATTTTTCGCTAAATCAGGATATTAACTACCCATGTTGGGTAAATATAAAGCTGTTCTCGCGCTGCTATTACTGATTATTCTTGTGCCGTTGACGTTGCTAATGACGCTCGGATTGTGGGTTCCCACGCTGGCGGGCATCTGGCTACCGCTCGGGACACGTATTGCATTAGATGAAAGCCCACGCATTACGCGTAAAGGTTTAATCATTCCCGATCTCCGTTATCTGGTGGGAGATTGTCAGCTTGCGCATATCACCAACGCCAGCCTTTCACATCCCAGCCGCTGGTTATTGAACGTTGGCACGGTAGAACTTGATTCTGCTTGCCTGGCGAAATTGCCGCAGACAGAGCAATCTCCAGCCGCCCCGAAAACCCTCGCGCAGTGGCAGGCCATGTTGCCTAACACCTGGATCAATATCGATAAACTGATTTTTTCTCCCTGGCAGGAATGGCAGGGAAAACTCTCTCTCGCATTAACCTCTGATATCCAGCAACTGCGTTATCAGGGCGAAAAAGTTAAATTTCAAGGCCTGCTTAAAGGGCAACAATTTACAGTCAGCGAACTGGATGTTGCCGCGTTTGAAAATCAGCCGCCGGTAAAACTGGTGGGGGAATTTACTCTGCCGCTAGTGCCGGATGGGCTTCCTGTAAGTGGTCATGCTACCGCGACGTTGAATTTGCCGCAGGAACCGTCGCTGGTGGATGCTGAACTCGAGTGGCAGGAAAATAGCGGGCAATTGATTGTGATGGCACGAGATACCGGCGAGCCGTTGCTCGATTTACCGTGGGAAATTACCCGTCAGCAATTGACTGTCAGTGATGGTCGCTGGAGCTGGCCATATGAAGGTTTTCCCCTTAGTGGGCGATTGGGTGTCAAAGTCGATAACTGGCAGGCCGGGCTTGAGAACGCATTGGTTAGTGGTCGACTGAGTGTGCTGACCCAGGGGCAAGCAGGTAAGGGCAATGCGGTGCTTAATTTTGGCCCAGGAAAATTAAGCATGGATAACAGTCAGATGCCACTGCAACTGACCGGTGAAGCGAAACAGGCGGATCTTATTTTATATGCTCGCTTACCGGCGCAGCTAAGCGGAAGTCTGGCTGACCCAACGCTGGCCTTTGAACCTGGCGCGTTATTACGTTCAAAGGGAAGAGTCATCGATTCACTGGACATCGATGAAATTCGCTGGCCTTTAGCGGGAGTAAAAGTCACCCAACGTGGTATTGACGGGCGTTTACAGGCCATTTTGCAGGCACATGAAAATGAACTGGGCGACTTTGTGCTGCATATGGATGGTCAGGCGAATGATTTTCTCCCTGATGCAGGACGCTGGCAGTGGCGTTACTGGGGAAAAGGCAGTTTTACCCCGATGAATGCCACCTGGGATGTCGCAGGAAAAGGTGAGTGGCATGACAGCACGATTACGCTTACCGATCTTTCGACCGGTTTCGACCAGTTGCAATATGGCACGATGACGGTAGAAAAGCCGCGCTTAATTCTTGAGAAACCTGTTGTCTGGGTACGCGACACGCAGAATCCGTCTTTTAGTGGTGCGCTTTCGCTGGATGCAGGGCAAACGCTTTTCACGGGGGGCAGCGTGTTACCGCCATCAACCTTAAAATTTAGTGTTGAAGGGCGCGAACCAACTTATTTCCTCTTCAAAGGCGATTTACATGCTGGCGAGATTGGTCCGGTACGGGTAAATGGTCGCTGGGACGGTATTCGTCTGCGCGGTAACGCCTGGTGGCCTAAACAATCACTCACTGTATTTCAGCCGCTGGTGCCACCTGACTGGAAGATGAACCTACGCGATGGCGAGCTGTATGCTCAGGTAGCCTTTTCCGCTGCGCCTGATCAAGGCTTCCGTGCGGGTGGTCATGGCGTATTAAAAGGTGGCAGCGCCTGGATGCCTGATAACCAGGTCAACGGCGTCGACTTTGTACTACCGTTCCGTTTTGGCGACGGTGCGTGGCACTTGGGGACGCGGCGACCTGTATCATTACGTATTGCTGAAGTGGTTAACCTTGTGACAGCAAAAAATATCACAGCCGATCTTCAAGGGCGTTATCCGTGGACCGAAGACGAACCCTTGCTACTGACCAATGTGAGTGTTGATGTTTTAGGCGGTAACGTGCTGATGAAACAATTACGTATGCCGCAGCACGATCCGGCGCTATTGCGCCTGAATAATCTCTCATCCAGTGAACTGGTTAGCGCCGTCAACCCGAAACAATTCGCCATGTCAGGAGCATTTAGCGGTGCATTGCCATTATGGCTGAATAATGAAAAATGGATTGTAAAAGATGGTTGGCTGGCAAACTCAGGTCCCATGACCTTACGTCTGGATAAAGACACTGCGGATGCAGTAGCAAAAGACAATATGACCGCTGGAACCGCCATCAACTGGTTGCGCTATATGGAAATTAGCCGTTCATCGACAAAAATTAATTTAGATAATCTCGGTGTGTTAACCATGCAGGCAACGATTAGCGGTAATAGTCGGGTTGATGGCAAAACAGGCACTGTGAATCTTAATTACAGTCACGAAGAGAATATTTTTACGTTATGGCGCAGTTTACGCTTTGGCGATAATCTCCAGGCGTGGCTGGAACAGAATGCCCGTATCCCGGAAAATGACTGCCCGTCAGGAAAAGAATGTGAGGAAAAACAATGAAAATAGTGATAGCCGCGCTCGCGTCCTCTTTTATGTTGGTTGGTTGCACTCCGCGCATAGAGGTGGCTGCGCCGAAGGAGCCAATCACCATTAATATGAACGTTAAAATTGAGCATGAGATCATCATCAAAGCGGACAAAGATGTTGAAGACCTGCTTAAAACTCGTAGCGATCTTTTTTGAGGTCATGATGAAAAGAACATTACTCATAATAGTGTGGATTATTGGCCTGATGAGTAGCAGTGCGATGGCATTAACTCTGAATGAAGCCAGAAGTCAGGGGCGGGTCGGTGAAACGCTTAATGGTTACCTGGTGGCGCTGGAAACGGATGCTGAAACACAGGCATTGGTAAGAGATATTAATGAAGCTCGTAATCGTAGTTACCAGCAACTGGCAAAACAGAATAATGTATCCACAGATGAGATAGCGAAACTGGCAGGGCAAAAACTTGTCGCGCGTGCGAAGCCGGGTGAATATGTACAGGGGATTAATGGTATATGGTTGCGAAAATAAATTATATTTCACAACAACATGTTTATTACATATGTTTATATGATTCTTTGTGTTTTTAGCCAGGCAAGTCTTATTAACTGAACTGCTTATATATTCTCTTATTATCTCGTCTGTTAATTACAATTCATCATTTGTGTGGATGTGAGCCAATAATCTATTCATGATGTAAATGGATTATTAATGTCTTTTTCTCGCCTGTTTTTAATTATTGTTTGAAATGACTTGCTCGCAGAATATAATTTAATAAATGCTCTGATGTGGTTTTTAAACTGCTTCGACTTAATATTCACCATACAAATAACATAACTATTATTTAATGAATGTTTCGTTGCAGGCATTTAGTGCTTTCTGTTTTTACGTTTTGCGTAGTTTGTTACGCGGGAACTATTTTTTAAGGAGTTATATATGCAAAGGAAAAAATTGTTGTCTGTATGTGTTGCGATGGCGTTAAGTAGCCAGACATGGGCTGCGGATACCACTACAACCGAGTCAGCAGACGAAACACGGAAATCCAGCAAAATATCATGTCCGGCAAATATTCAAATATTAAATAAAGAACAGCTTGAACATTTACCTGCAGAATGTAGAGATCTTAAAGACAGTGCCGTTTTACCCTGGGCCGCCGCTGGTCTGGCGGCGGTAGTAACTGGTGTCGCGGTCTATGCCCTACACGATGATAATAATCATCACGACGATCCGTCTCCGGTGCCGGATGATGGCGGTAATACGCCAGTACCACCGGATGATGGCGGAGACACACCAGTACCGCCAGACGATGGCGGAGACACGCCAGTACCGCCAGACGATGGCGGAGACACGCCAGTACCGCCGGACGATGGCGGAGACACACCAGTACCGCCGGACGATGGCGGAGACACGCCAGTACCGCCGGACGATGGCGGAGACACGCCAGTACCGCCGGACGATGGCGGAGACACACCAGTACCGCCGGACGATGGCGGAGACACACCAGTACCGCCGGACGATGGCGGAGACACACCAGTACCGCCGGACGATGGCGGAGACACACCAGTACCGCCGGACGATGGCGAAGACACGCCAGTACCGCCGGACGATGGCGGAGACACGCCAGTACCGCCGGATGACAAACCGGATCCGATCAAATACAACAACAACGTTACCTGGGATCAAGCTGAAAAAACGGTGCAGATCCGTAATGCAACCTTTACCTACACCGAGAATGCGGATGGCAGCTATACCCTGACGGCAAAAGATGGTCGCCAGACAATCGTTAAGCAGTGGAAAGTAAATGAAGACAGCAACACGGCAGTCTTCGAAGGCGTTAACAAAGCGGGCGGAATCATCTGGAGCTACGACGACGAAGGCAAAATCCACATCACCAAAGAAGCCGGCGTGGTGGTTGATGGAACAACAGGCAACGATATCAAAGTGAGTGACGCCATTATTACCGACCTGGGCGGCAACACTGCGCTGAATGGCGGTACGGTAATGACCGTGGAAGGCGATAATATTGTTCTGAACAATGACGGGAAAACCACTGCGATTGGCGAAGGTTCCGTGGTGGGCATCCTGACTGGTGATGACATCACCATCAATAACAATGGCGAAACCGAAGTGGATGGCGGTACAGCCGTTATTGTTAACGGCAACAACTCGACGATTAATACCCAGGGCGACGCCATATTTACCAACGGCGGTACCGGTAGTCTGATTAACGGTGACGATGCCGCTATCGATAATAAAGGGAATATGACCGTCGATGGCGAAAACTCGGCAGCGACCAAAATTGTTGGTAATGACGCACTTATCAAGCAGGAAGGCGATCTTTACGTCAGTGACGCTGCACACGGTATTGACGTTACGGGGAATGGCACCATTGTCAGTAACAAAGGCAATATTACCGTGGTGGATGATAAATCCATCGGCGTATTGCTGGATGGCAGTGACGCCACGTTCATGAACATTGGTGATATTACTGTTGGTGA
This sequence comes from Escherichia sp. MOD1-EC6819, assembly GCF_002965765.1. Taxonomy (NCBI): domain Bacteria; kingdom Pseudomonadati; phylum Pseudomonadota; class Gammaproteobacteria; order Enterobacterales; family Enterobacteriaceae; genus Escherichia; species Escherichia sp. MOD1-EC6819. The sequence continues at coordinate 17,758 of NZ_PTRG01000014.1, forward strand.
TAAGGGGCACGAAGGTAATCCATTCGGTGTACTGATCGATGGCGATAATGCAACCTTTGTCAACGTGGGGGATATCACCACTAACAATAGCGGTACAGGGATTAAAGTTGCCGGTAACGAAGGTAGTGTTTCACTTTCAGGCAAGATGTCTGTTAACGACGCCACTACGGGTCTGGAAGTAAACGGCAACGATAACAGCATCACGCTGACAACGTATGAGCTGAGCATTGCGGGCGAAAATGCGACGGGCGTAAATTTATCTGGCAACGGCAACAATCTTGAAATTTCCGGTGATATGTCCGTTGATGGTATAAATACCGTCGGAACGCGAGTTATGGGTGATGATGTAAGCATTCTTCAGAACGGCGATCTTTACGTCAGTGGTTCCTCGCATGGTATTGATATAAAAGGTAAAAACGCCAAAATTAGCAATACTGGTAAAATCACCGTTATCGACAAAGATTCTGTTGGTGTACTGATCGAAGGCGATGATGAGCAGTTCGGTAACATCGGTGAACTTAATGTTTCGCAAAATGCCATTGGTGTTTCCCTCGTTGGCGATCGTGAACTGGTGTCTCTGCGTGGCGATATAAATGTCACGCATGAGCGGGATGACAGCGGTAATTTCCAGGGGGCGACGGGCATAAGTATTGCCGGAAATGATAGCCAGGTAACGCTGGAGGGTGACATCAATCTGGCCTCAGATATGAGCACATCGCCGACGACATCCGATGAACATCTTAACGGTTTAATTGTTACCGGTGAAAATAACACGGTTAATTTAAGCGGTAATTTAAATATTGAAGCCTACTCTCCTTTATTTGGTGCTGCACACGACGAACAGCCTGAACTGGATGGTGTGGTTGTTATTGGGGATGATAATGTCATTAATCTGAATGGCGGTATAAATATAACAGGGGATACCGGCGGTCATGTTATTAATGGTATTAATGTCTCTGGTAAGAGTACGGTTAATATCAGTGGGCATTCTGTTCTGGATGTTACCGCAGTGCGCAGTACAGTGTCGCTTTTTTATGTTACGGGAGGCGGTCAGGTTATAATTGATGAAAACTCCGTTACGGATATTTTCAGTCCGGTTCGCGACTCCAATTTTTTTGGTCATAACTCGATCATTTCGGCGAATGGTATTGGTTCGAGTGCAGAGAATAAAGGAATCATTAACGCCTCGGCGGCGAAAGAAATCATGACTGCTGTTAGCGGTGCCAGGATCGTCAATACTGGAACAATGAATGTTAAAACCGGAACAGACAGTTCGAGTGATGGTAAAACAGCAGTAATGCGCTCTAACGGGCAAGATAGCTTCGCATCCAATGCCTCAGGTGGGGTAATTAATCTGACATCTACGCTCTCTCCAGTTGGTGGAGGGGGAGAAGGCGTTTATCCCCTGGGATGGCTTAACAGAACCTACTACGCGGTGCTCGCAAGCGGTTATGGGGAAGCCGAAAACCAAAGTGGCGCGACAATCAATCTGCGTGGTGCAGGAACCTATGGGGTTTCTGCATCAAAAGGTACCGCCAGCAATGACGGAGAAATAAACGTCGATAGCTTTATTCCGACTATGGATGAGAACGGCGATATCACCAGTGAAACTTATTGGCAAACTGATACTGTTTACTTGATGGGCGGTGGTATGCTGATAGGCTCAACCGACGCCGGTTGGGCTGATGCTACCGGGCTAAATACCGGAACCATCAACGTCAAGAATGAAGGTTTTGGTATGCTAGCACTTAATGGCGGTACAGCGGTAAACCAGGGCACTATCAATCTGACGGCGGATGAAGACGTCACTAAGCAGCAGGATAACCAGCTATTTGCGATGGGCGCGATTGGCAGTGGCGTGGCGATTAACGACAAGACCGGCGTGATTAATATTAATACCGGTGTCGGCCAGGCTTTTTATACCGACGGTTCAGGCACCATTATTAATTACGGTACCATTTGCACGCTGGGCGTTTGTGAAAATTCCAGTGAGTATAACCCGACCGATCCGGCAGTTAGCCTGGTCTACACCGGGGGAGACACGCTCAGCACCGAAGGGCAGTCAACGAATTTCGCTCAGTCTGTGGTGATTACTAACACCACGCCAGGCAGCGTCATCAACTCCGGTACGATTTCTGGCCCAGTGGTGACGGTGCTGAACGGTGAACTGGAAAATACCGCAACAGGAAATATCAACAACCAGATTAAACTGAACGAAGGTGGCGAGGTCGATAACGCGGGTACACTTAGCAATATCGATGTTGATGGCGGCACGCTGAATAACGATGGCACGGTTTCTGGCCAGATAACAATGTATGCTGGCAAAAATACTTCGCAGGTGAACAATAACGGCACGATTAATAAACTGGTGCAGAAAGCAGGCGTCTTTAACAACAGTGGCACCGTCACCAGTCGCATCGACCAACAGAACGGCATCTTCAATAACCAAAAAGACGGCATTGTAAAACATGGTTCTAAATTAACCAATAATGCAGTGGTGAATAACGACGGCACCTGGATTCTGGGCAACAGCAGCGAAGACAGTAATGCCGGGATGCTGGAAATCGATAACAATGCCGTTTTTAACAACCACGGCGAATTTATTCTCGATAACAACAAAAACGCCGTTCACATCAACCAGTCTGGCACACTCTACAACACCGGGCATATGTCACTGACGAACTCCTCCCACAACGGCGCAGTCAATATTTGGGGGGGTAACGGGCGCTTTATTAACAATGGTAAAGTGGATTCAACCGCCAAATCAGTCGTTGTCAGCGCCAGTAACGCCGCAGCTACGGACGCGTTCTTCTGGAACATGAGTGAAGGTGAGATTAATTTCGATCATGATAACGCCAGCGCCGTGAAATTCACGCACACCAACTATGTCGCGCAGAATGACGGCACCATGAACATCAGCGGCAATAATACCGTGGCGATGGAAGGGAATAATAACGCGCAACTGGTCAATAAGGGCATTATTAATCTGGGAACGGAAGGCACGACCGATACCGGTCTGATTGGTATGCAACTGGATGCCAATGCCACGGCGGACGCAGTTATTGAGAACAATGGCACCATTAATATCTATGCCAATGATTCTTATGCGTTCAGTATGCTGGGGACGAATGGCCACGTAGTCAACAACGGTACGGTAGTGATCGCCGATGGCGTAACCGGGTCAGGCCTGATCAAACAGGGCGACAGCGTGAACGTGGAAGGTATTAACGGTAACAACGGTAACTCCACCGAAGTCCATTACGGCGATTACACGTTGCCGGATGTGCCGAATACCACGGTGACATCGTTTGTTGATAATACAACGGGCGAAGAGAGCGGCACCAACAGCCTCAACGGCTACGTTGTGGGAACCAACGCTGATGGTAGCGCCGGTAAGCTGAAAGTAAACAATGCCAGCATGAGCGGCGTGGAAATCAACACCGGCTTCGCCGCAGGCACAGCAGACACTACAGTCACCTTCGATAACGTGGTGCAGGGCAGTAACCTGACGGATGCTGATGCCATCACCTCCACCTCTGTGGTGTGGAATGCGCAGGGTAGCACCGATGCCAGCGGTAACGTTGACGTCACCATGAACAAAAACGCTTATACCGATGTGGCTACCGATGCCTCGGTGAATGATGTTGCGCAGGCGCTGGACGCGGGTTACACCAATAACGAGCTATACACCAGTCTGAACGTAGGCACCACGGCGGAGCTTAACAGTGCGCTTAAGCAAATCAGCGGCAGTCAGGCGACCACCGTATTCCGTGAAGCACGGGTGTTAAGCAACCGCTTCAGTATGCTGGCGGATGCCGCACCGAAGGTGGGCAACGGTCTGGCGTTCAACGTGGTGGCAAAAGGCGATCCGCGCGCGGAACTGGGCAACGACACGCAATATGACATGTTGGCGCTGCGTAAAACTCTCGACCTGAGTGAAAGCCAGAGCCTGAGCCTGGAGTATGGGATCGCCCGTCTGGATGGTAACGGTTCTGACACGGCAGGGGACAACGGCGTAACCGGCGGCTACAGCCAGTTCTTTGGACTGAAGCACCAGATGGCGTTCGAAAACGGGATGAGCTGGAATAACGCCCTGCGTTATGATGTTCATAACCTCGACAGCAGCCGTGCCGTAGCCTACGGCGACGTCAGTAAAACAGCCGATACCAACGTGAAACAGCAGTACCTGGAGTTCCGCAGCGAAGGGGCGAAAACCTTTGAACCACGCGAAGGGTTGAAAATAACGCCGTATGCCGGAGTGAAACTGCGCCACACGCTGGAAGGCGGTTATCAGGAACGCAACGCCGGTGACTTTAACCTGAATATGAACAGCGGCAGCGAAACGGCGGTGGACGGCATCGTTGGCCTGAAACTGGACTACGCAGGTAAAGACGGCTGGAGCGCGAACGCGACGCTGGAAGGTGGCCCAAACCTGAGTTATGCGAAGAGCCAGCGTACAGCAAGTCTTGCCGGAGCTGGCAGCCAGTACTTTAATGTTGACGACGGGCAGAAGGGCGGCGGTATCAATAGCCTGGCAAGCGTTGGCGTGAAGTACAGCAGCAAAGAAAGTTCGCTGCATCTGGACGCTTACCACTGGAAAGAGGACGGCATCAGCGATAAAGGCGTGATGCTGAACTTTAAGAAAACGTTCTGATTTTTAATCTGCGACACAAAAACCGCAACGCTGATACAGGTTGCGGTTTTTTTATTGTTATCCCTGAACAACCTCCTCAAGAGGTCGTTCAGGGATAACAATAAAAAGCCTCCCACAGTTGCAGGAGGCCTCTTAAAACTTATGCTGTAACAACTTCGTCAATTGCTGCTTTGGCGTCTGCCTGCGCTTTCTCCGCCATTTCCGGACCGTAGGCAATACCTTCCGCAAAGACGAATTTCACATCGGTAATACCGATAAAGCCCAGGAATGTAGACAGATACGGCGTCACCAGATCCGTCGGCCCATCTTTATGGATACCGCCACGGCTGGTAATCACGATGGCTTTTTTACCGGTTACCAGACCTTCCGGACCGTTCTCGGTGTAGCGGAAAGTAACGCCTGCACGCGCAACCAGGTCAAAATAGTTTTTCAGTTGAGTCGAGATGTTGAAGTTGTACATCGGTGCCGCAATTACGATAACGTCATGGGCTTTCAGCTCGGCAATCAGCTCATCGGAAAGAGCCAGAGCTTCCTGCTGACGCGGGGTCAGCGGCGCATCGCTCGGACGCAGAGCGCCAACCAGTTCGCCATCCAGCACCGGAATCGGATTTGCAGCCAGATCACGCACGGTGATTTCATCAGCAGTGTGCTTTTCGCGCCATTGTTCAACAAAATAATCGGACAACAAATTAGACTGAGAGTACCCTGCCAGGATGCTGGATTTAAGAACTAATACCTTGCTCATGGTGTTTCCTTATAGATGTTTGAATGGGCGATGCCCCGTTGCTTGTTGACACTTTATTCACAATCCTGCCACAGAGATAGCGCAATAAATCGAAGTCTATGTTCGAATTTATTGAACAACGCATAGAAAGCCGCGATGTGGTACTCTATATCTATCATTTAAAAGAAAATTAATCAGGCAGACTACTGCCCACTAACGTTATGACAGAACAACAAAAATTGACCTTTACTGCTTTGCAGCAGCGGCTGGATTCGCTGATGCTGCGCGACAGACTGCGTTTTTCCCGCCGTCTGCATGGTGTGAAGAAGGTTAAAAATCCTGATGCACAACAGGCTATTTTCCAGGAAATGGCAAAAGAGATTGACCTGGCAGCAGGGAAAGTCCTGCTGCGTGAAGCGGCGCGTCCGGAGATTACTTATCCGGAAAATTTACCGGTTAGTCAGAAAAAACAGGACATTCTCGAAGCGATTCGCGATCACCAGGTCGTCATTGTCGCCGGTGAAACGGGTTCCGGTAAAACTACCCAGTTACCGAAAATCTGTATGGAGCTGGGGCGCGGGATTAAAGGGCTGATCGGCCATACCCAGCCGCGTCGACTGGCGGCACGAACGGTAGCGAACCGTATTGCTGAAGAGTTGCAGACCGAGCCCGGTGGTTGTATCGGTTATAAGGTTCGTTTTAGCGATCACGTAAGCGACAATACGATGGTCAAACTGATGACTGACGGTATCTTGCTGGCGGAAATCCAGCAGGATCGCCTGCTGATGCAGTATGACACTATCATCATCGACGAAGCGCACGAGCGTAGCCTGAACATTGATTTTCTGCTCGGTTATCTGAAAGAGTTGCTGCCGCGTCGTCCAGATCTGAAAGTGATCATCACCTCGGCGACCATCGATCCTGAACGTTTCTCACGCCACTTTAATAATGCGCCGATCATCGAAGTCTCCGGTCGCACTTATCCGGTGGAAGTGCGCTATCGCCCGATTGTTGAAGAAGCGGATGACACCGAACGAGACCAGTTGCAGGCCATTTTCGATGCCGTAGAAGAGCTAAGCCAGGAAAGTCCTGGTGATATCCTGATCTTTATGAGCGGCGAGCGGGAAATTCGTGATACCGCTGATGCGCTGAACAAGCTGAATCTGCGTCATACCGAAATATTGCCGCTTTACGCACGACTATCTAACAGCGAACAAAACCGCGTCTTCCAGTCGCACAGCGGACGGCGCATTGTGCTGGCGACCAACGTCGCGGAAACGTCGCTGACCGTACCGGGTATTAAATACGTTATCGACCCCGGTACGGCGCGTATCAGCCGCTATAGCTATCGCACGAAAGTGCAGCGTTTGCCGATTGAGCCGATTTCGCAGGCTTCTGCTAATCAGCGTAAAGGTCGCTGCGGACGTGTGTCAGAAGGGATCTGTATTCGTCTCTATTCCGAAGACGATTTTCTCTCGCGCCCGGAGTTTACCGACCCGGAAATTCTGCGTACCAACCTGGCCTCGGTTATTTTGCAGATGACCGCGCTGGGGCTGGGCGATATCGCTGCGTTCCCGTTTGTCGAAGCACCGGATAAACGCAATATCCAGGATGGCGTGCGTCTGCTCGAAGAGCTGGGCGCGATCACCACTGATGAACAGGCCAGCGCCTATAAACTGACGCCGCTCGGTCGTCAGCTCTCGCAGTTGCCTGTCGACCCACGTCTGGCGCGTATGGTGCTGGAAGCGCAAAAACATGGCTGCGTGCGTGAGGCGATGATTATCACGTCCGCGCTCTCCATTCAGGATCCGCGCGAACGTCCGATGGACAAACAGCAGGCATCGGACGAAAAACATCGTCGCTTCCACGACAAAGAGTCTGACTTCCTGGCGTTTGTGAATCTGTGGAATTATCTTGGCGAGCAGCAAAAGGCGCTTTCTTCAAACGCCTTCCGTCGCCTGTGTCGTACCGATTATCTCAACTATCTGCGTGTGCGCGAATGGCAGGATATCTACACCCAGTTGCGCCAGGTAGTAAAAGAACTTGGCATTCCGGTTAACAGCGAACCGGCGGAGTATCGCGAAATTCATATCGCCTTACTGACCGGTTTGCTTTCGCATATCGGCATGAAAGATGCCGATAAACAGGAATATACCGGCGCACGTAACGCGCGTTTCTCCATCTTCCCCGGTTCTGGTTTATTCAAAAAGCCACCGAAATGGGTAATGGTGGCGGAACTGGTAGAAACCAGCCGTCTGTGGGGGCGTATTGCGGCACGCATCGATCCGGAATGGGTAGAACCCGTCGCTCAGCATTTGATTAAACGCACCTACAGCGAACCGCACTGGGAACGGGCGCAAGGCGCGGTGATGGCAACGGAAAAAGTCACCGTTTACGGGTTGCCAATTGTTGCTGCGCGTAAGGTCAACTACAGCCAGATTGATCCGGCATTATGTCGTGAACTCTTTATTCGCCACGCGCTGGTGGAAGGTGACTGGCAGACGCGGCACGTATTCTTCCGCGAAAACCTGAAACTGCGGGCGGAAGTAGAAGAGCTGGAACACAAATCACGTCGGCGCGATATTCTGGTGGACGACGAAACGTTGTTTGAGTTTTACGACCAGCGCATCAGCCACGATGTGATCTCCGCACGTCACTTCGACAGCTGGTGGAAAAAAGTCAGCCGCGAAACGCCTGATTTGCTGAACTTTGAAAAGAGCATGTTGATCAAAGAAGGGGCGGAAAAAATCAGCAAGCTGGATTACCCGAACTTCTGGCATCAGGGCAATCTCAAGCTGCGTTTAAGTTATCAGTTTGAGCCGGGGGCGGATGCGGACGGCGTGACGGTACATATTCCGCTGCCGTTACTTAACCAGGTGGAAGAGAGCGGTTTTGAGTGGCAGATCCCCGGTCTGCGCCGCGAACTGGTGATTGCTCTGATTAAATCGTTGCCGAAACCGGTACGGCGTAATTTTGTACCCGCGCCAAACTACGCCGAAGCGTTCTTAGGCCGCGTCACGCCACTGGAGCTGCCGTTGCTCGACAGCCTTGAGCGCGAGCTGCGGCGGATGACCGGCGTTACCGTTGACCGCGAGGACTGGCACTGGGATCAGGTGCCCGATCACCTGAAAATCACCTTCCGCGTGGTGGATGACAAAAACAAGAAGCTAAAAGAAGGGCGCTCGCTACAAGATCTGAAAGACGCGCTGAAAGGCAAAGTGCAGGAAACGCTATCTGCGGTGGCGGATGACGGTATCGAGCAGAGCGGCTTACATATCTGGAGCTTTGGGCAACTGCCGGAAAGCTACGAGCAGAAGCGCGGCAACTACAAAGTGAAGGCGTGGCCGGCGCTGGTGGATGAGCGCGACAGTGTGGCGATCAAACTGTTTGATAATCCGCTGGAACAGAAGCAAGCGATGTGGAACGGTCTTCGCCGTTTGCTACTGCTGAATATTCCATCGCCGATCAAGTACTTGCATGAAAAGTTACCAAACAAAGCCAAGTTAGGGCTGTACTTTAACCCGTATGGCAAAGTGCTGGATCTGATCGACGACTGTATCTCCTGCGGTGTGGATAAATTGATCGATGCCAACGGTGGCCCTGTCTGGACGGAAGAAGGCTTTGCTGCGCTGCATGAAAAAGTGCGTGCCGAACTGAACGATACGGTGGTGGATATTGCGAAGCAGGTCGAGCAAATCCTCACAGCGGTGTTCAATATCAATAAACGCCTTAAAGGGCGCGTTGATATGACGATGGCGCTGGGACTTTCAGATATCAAAGCGCAGATGGGCGGGCTGGTATATCGCGGTTTTGTCACCGGTAACGGTTTCAAACGTCTGGGTGACACGCTGCGTTATTTGCAGGCGATTGAAAAACGACTGGAAAAACTGGCGGTTGACCCGCATCGTGACCGTGCACAGATGCTCAAAGTCGAGAACGTCCAGCAGGCGTGGCAGCAGTGGATCAACAAACTGCCGCCAGCACGTCGTGAGGATGAAGACGTGAAAGAGATTCGCTGGATGATAGAGGAGTTGCGCGTCAGTTACTTCGCTCAACAACTTGGTACGCCTTATCCTATTTCTGACAAGCGTATTTTGCAGGCGATGGAGCAGATTAGCGGATAACGCTGCAATCTGGTTAATAAATCTAAAACCCGGTAAGCATTTAGCGCCGGGTTTTAGATTAATTCTAAAAACGGTAAGGGCAAAATTCAGGAGTTCAGAAAAATACAATTCTCTGCTGCAAGATGAATAATGTTTATCTACAGCTTTTCTGTAAAACATATGGCATGTTTGCGCAGAGGCGGTTAACGAAATACGACTTCCTCCTTTCAGAGTGCTCCGCTTCTCATTATTATCTCACGCAGTATTCTTAAGGGAACGATAAGGAGGAACCATGAACATTACCCCGTTTCCGACGCTTTCGCCGGCAACCATAGATGCCATAAACGTTATCGGTCGATGGCTGGCGCAGGATGATTTCTCCGGTGCTGCTCCGTATCAGGCTGATTGCGTGATCCTTGCAGGTAATGCGGTTATCCCTACTATCGACGCCGCTTGCAAGATTGCCCGAGATCAGCAAATTCCTTTACTGATCAGCGGTGGTATCGGTCACTCGACAACGTTTTTATACAGTGCCATCGCCCGGCATCCGCATTACAACACCATTCGCACAACAGGCAGGTCAGAAGCTACCATCCTGGCGGATATTACCCATCAGTTCTGGCATATTCCACATGAAAAAATCTTGATTGAAGACCAGTCAACAAACTGCGGAGAAAATGCCCGCTTCAGTATCGCGTTACTGAATCAGGCCAAAGAACGGGTTCACACGGCTATCGTTGTGCAGGACCCCACCATGCAGCGGCGCACGATGGCGACGTTCCGCCGTATGACCGGGGACAACCCCGATGCACCACGCTGGTTAAGTTATCCGGGATTTATACCACAATTAGTGAATGACGCAGACAGTGTTGCATTTGCTAATCCACTGGAAGGATTATGGCCAGTTGAGCGTTATCTATCACTACTCACTGGCGAGCTGCCGCGTTTACGCGATGATAGCGATGGCTATGGGCCACGCGGGCGCGATTTTATCGTTCACGTTGACTTTCCCGCTGAAGTCACCCAGGCCTGGCAGACGCTGAAACACGACGCTGTGCTTATTGAAGCGATGGAAAGTCGTTCACTACGTTAAAAATTGCCCGTTTGTGAAATACCGTTGGCAAACGGGCATGATTCTTTACTTTTACTTCTGCCTTTTATTCCTTTCACACTTGTTTTTATGAAGCCCTTCACAGAATCGTTTTTCCACGATGCCGTCATCTACGATGATTGATGTTTACACAGGAACAGACTTTTTTGACCGGGACGAGTCGCGTTTGCTTACTGACGAGCTTTCCCTGCTAGCTGGAATGACCAATACAGGGCCATTATCCTGAATACACCTTCAGTTGTTGTGAATGCTATTGCTCAGCAGATCGGATGTACTCCGGTATCTCTTCCGCTTCAGGGACGGCAGGCTCCGCACCTTGTATCCTCCCGTTAAATCCGGGCGACAGAGCATATCAGTGGCTCCGTTGCTGTCAGTGAACAACCAGGAATTCATACATTTGAATATGGCAACTGCATCTTGTGCAGAAGATAGAGCGTTGATTTTATTTAAGAACTGAAGGGGGGAGTATGATGTGCCTGATTTAACCTTTCAGACAAAATGGATTTTTTATGGCAGCAGGCGAGAATACTGAGCCGGGTAATACCGGCTATCACCGGTATGAAACTACCGGGGAGAACACGCACTACACCGATGTTTTATGCAGTGGAAAAGTCATTCGGTGCCGGCAGGTGCCGGTCAGAGGGATCACGCTGACGGTGGGGGTGTTCTTTGATGGTACCGGGAATAACCGGGCAAACGCAGACGATCTGCGTCAGGCGCTGTTTTCACTGCCGGCGCTGAAGTACCTGATGCCACACGGTAAGGTGGAGACAAAAATGATTTCGTGGCCGCTGGTTAACCTTGACAAGGCTCGTGCGTTTATTTTTGAGAAGAAAGCCGGCGCGGCGGTGTTTATGACGCGCAGGGCGGTGCCGAACGACTGGGAAAAGGTGTGTATGCGGGTGATGCTCGATGCGGCACAGGACGCCGGGGTTATGTTTGAACCGATACTCAACAGTAACAAAGAGCTGGCGCTGCCATCAGAATTGCTTCCCTTGTGTGACAAAGCAACAGCCCAGGGGCGTGCGATCCGGCGCGGCGCAGAGCCGGAGGGCTTCACGGCGGAGGAGATGCGAACCATCGGGCGTTATCTGCACTGTTCGGCGAACTGGAACATCGATTCGGACCTGAGCCTGTGGGTGAGTCCGTCCTCGGGAGAGGTTTTTCTGCGAAACCACTATGCGCCGACTGACGACCGCTCGTTCGTGTGGCCGATGGCTCCGGGCAAAGGGTGGGTGCGGACGGTGTGGAGGATGGATGATCAGCAGCAGTGGGAAGACCGGGCGCGGGCGAACGTGGACGTGCTGGACGAACTGTTCTGAGGAGGAAGGGATGAGACGATTACCGCTGATGGTGGCCGTGCTGGGGGGCATTCTGCTTTCAGGCTGCCATGACCGCTGGGCAGGCGTGAAGACGCTGCTGGGAGACGGCGTGGAGCAGTGGGGAAAGAAGCTGCCTTACGATAACTGGAATTTTAGTTTTATATACCCGAAAAATCTGCCTGCACTAGTGACGATGGTGTACCTGGAGGACGGGGATATTCGGGAAAGTATCTTCCGTCGGTTAGATCCTATAGACATCAGTGATCTGAGTGTCGGGCGCTGGCATGATTTGATAGGGGGGTATGGCGGGTATTTTAACCGGGGAAAAGCACTGCCGGTACGAATGACGGTGTGCTGGGACTCGATTATCGACAAGAAAGCGTATGAAACGGAGATCTGGTTCAGCCGGGAGACGTGGCAGCAGATGGCTACGGCATATCCTGACCCGTATCATCTTGGTAAACCTTACTACCGGAAGCGAATGGCTGTTGGTCTTGCTCCAGGCGGTACTGTACGGATCTGGCTTGAGGATAACGGGAACCCATCCGTACTCCAGCAACCAGCACGGCAGCTTACCCTGACGGGGGATGATATGCTGATATGCAAAGGGGTAACGAAACATCCTAACGGGTATGTTTATTACGGAAAGACACCAGATTTCATCAAAGGGAAAACCTATCCGTATGGTAACTGGTAGGGCATAACGATTAGAAAACTCAAAAGGATCTTCTTGAGATCCTTTTGAGCATCAATCTGATTGTTTTAACGGGTTAAACTTCAATACCGCGAACGCGTCAGAGAAATCAGTACGCTGATTGTCGAGTAAGGGGGCAAGAGCCAGCAATTGGCTGAAATCGAAGTGGGCGTGGCGTTATGAGGGAAAAATTATTCAAAGCGATCATATTCTTCTGTTTAAACGTGCTCTTGGCGTGACCACCGGTATTCTGCCGTGGAACTTCCCGTTCTTCCTTATTGCCCACAAAATGTCGCCTGCTCTAGTGACCGGTAAACATGGCTTGCATGAGTACCTTCAAACCCAGGTAGTCTATTTACAGTCATAATGTGTAAAACAGGCGGAGGCATTTTTCTCCGCCTGTATCTGTCAGAGTTTGGCGAATTTTTCGAGAGTGCGAATAAGCTGGGTAACAAACCCATATTCGTTATCGTACCAGGCGACTGTTTTCACCAGTTGTAAATCGCCCACGGCGGTAATCTCCGTTTGCGTGGCATCAAACACCGAACCGAAATGGCTACCAATGATATCGGAAGAGACTATTTCTTCATCGGTATAACCAAATGACTCGTTATTGTTTGTCGCTTTTTTAAGCGCGTTGTTCACCTCTTCGGCAGTGACTTTTTTCCCGAGAATAGACACCAGTTCGGTGACCGAACCGGTTTTCACGGGTACACGCTGCGCATGGCCTTTCAGTTTGCCGCTCAGTTCCGGGATCACCAGGCCAATGGCTTTTGCCGCGCCAGTGGTGTGGGGAATGATATTTTCTGCCGCCGCACGTGAAGCGCGTAGATCTTTACCACGCGGACCATCCACCAGTGACTGGGTGCCGGTATAGGCATGAATAGTCGTCATCGTGCCGACTTCTATTCCGAAACTGTCGTGCAAGGCTTTGGCCATCGACGCAAGACAGTTGGTGGTGCATGACGCCACGGAAACAATGGTGTCGTTGCCATCCAGAGTGTCGTCATTGACGTTATAAACGATAGTTTTCATCTCACCGGCAGGGGCGGAAATCAGTACCTTCCTGGCGCCAGCATCCAGATGCGCCTGTGATTTTTCTGCAGAGGTATAAAAGCCTGTACATTCGACAATGATTTCTGCACCTTTTGCTTTCCACGGAATATTTTTCGCCTCTTTTTCGGCGTAAACCGCAATGCTTTTCCCATCGACGATAAGTGAATCTTCAGTGAAATCAACGCTCCAGGGGAACGGGCCGTAGTTTGAATCGTGTTTCAGCAGATAGGCGAGAATTTTCGGTGATGTGAGATCATTAATAGCGACAACGTCTATGTTGCTTTTGACCTCAAGTAATCGACGCAACACCAGTCGACCGATACGACCAAAACCGTTAATGCCAACTTTACTCATGGTTTTCTCCTGTAAGGAACTCTTGGGTGAAAATTGATCCTTTCCAGGCTTAGACCAGGATGGCGGGATGAGCAATCTACATTCGTGCAGCGAAACGTAACGTACTGAAAAAGGGCGAACAATATTTAATGAAATTTTAAGAAAAGCTGGTTATGTTAACGGAAAATTGTTTTAAAGCAGGAAATGTTATGGAAAAGAAATATTCAAGGTTACAAATTGGCATTCACTGGCTGGTCTTTTTGCTGGTTATTGCAGCGTATTGCGCAATGGAGTTTCGTGGCTTTTTCCCGCGAGCCGATCGGCCGCTCATCAACATGATCCATGTTTCCTGCGGCATTTCGATTCTCGTACTAATGGTGCTTCGTCTTGTGCTAAGACTGAAATACCCAACCCCGCCAATTGTGCCTAAACCGAAACCGATGATGACGGGGCTTGCGCATCTTGGGCATCTGGTCATTTACCTGCTGTTTATCGCGTTGCCACTGATTGGTATCGTGATGATGTATAACCGTGGCAATCCCTGGTTTGCGTTCGGTGTAACGATGCCTTACACATCAGAGCCAAATTTCGATCTGGTGGATATTTTAAAGTCGTGGCATGAAACGCTGGCAAATTTGGGATATTTCGTTATCGGGCTACATGCTGCTGCTGCATTGGCACACCACTATTTCTGGAAGGACAACACGCTTCTGCGCATGATGCCGCGTAAGCGTTCCTGACGACAATAAAAGAAAGCGCCTGTACTAAACCAGACCCGTGGTACAGGCGAAGAATACGGGTCTACATCGGAAGCATCTATTATATTTATTTGTATGACAAATAAAACCATAATTAGCCTTTATGTGTTTATCTGGATTATATTTAACCAATTTATCTTTCAGTTAAGATTGAAATCCAATTTCCTCAATTTTTGATCTCTCTAAGTGAAATTAAATCCACCCAGCGTATAACTTTTATACCGAACATAAAATTTGGTAAACAATGGAGGTTATATGAAAAAAATTGCACTTATCTTGTTTGTGGGAATGCTTGTTTCGTTTTATGCCGATGCCGGGCGCAAGCCGTGTTCTGGTTCGAAAGGTGGGATATCCCACTGTACTGCTGGTGGCAAATTTGTTTGTAACGATGGATCTATCAGCGCATCGAAAAAGACATGTACTAACTGAAAGGAAAAAAGGGGTGCCATGAGAAAATGAACCTGCCAGCCAGATGCGCGGGGAAAACTCCCCGCGCTGGCCCTTACCTGGACTTACAGGCCATGAGAGCTGCCACCTCCTTATTACCGTCCCGGAACCGCAGTTCGTAGAGCGTTTGTCGGGTCAGAAGTGTGAATGCCAGTATTGTGAAACAAATAATGAGCAGACACACCACCAGAGGGTTGCGCTTCATAGCCTTTTCTCCTTGCCGGATAGCAGGTAAGAGACTAACATCTGAATTGCGAGTTTCATTCGTTGGCCTCGGTTGATAGAAATATCGGTCGGGGCCTTCGTCTTTCTGATTCCCGGTCAGCCTGAAAACAGAAAGTCTCAGGCACCCGCGAGCATCCTATGTGGTTTCCCTTAGCAGAGAAATAATCACTTTACGGAATTGCGTGACGATTTCCGGCAAATTTTAATCAGATAACATAAACGACAGGATTAAATGCGAGCCAGGTTCCGATTGCAGTATGAAAAGGGGTGCCATGAGAAAATGAACCTGCCAGCCAGATGCGCGGGGAAAACTCCCCGCGCTGGCCCTTACCTGGACTTACAGGCCATGAGAGCCGCCACCTCCTTATTACCGTCCCGGAACCGCAGTTCGTAGAGCGTTTGTCGGGTCAGAAGTGTGAATGCCAGTATTGTGAAACAAATAATGAGCAGACACACCACCAGAGGGTTGCGCTTCATAGCCTTTCTCCTTGCCGGATGGCGGGTAAGAGGCTAACATCTGAATTGTTGGGTTCATTCGTCGGCCTCGGTTGATAGAAATATCGGTCGGGGCCTTCGTCTTTCTGATTCCCGGTTAGCCTGAAAACAGAAAGTCTCAGGCACCCGCGATCATCCTATGCAGTTTCTCTTAGCAGGGAAATAATCACTTTACGGAATTGCGTAACGCTTTCCAGAATTTCACGCAATACACCTCACAAAGCATTCTTATTCGCCAGTTTATTCATTGCAGCGCCCGATGATCTCTTAACGCATAACATGTTGTAAAAATGTGAAGTGAAAACGTTTTTGGTCGTAAGTAATTACCACCGATTGCCGATGATTCTCTCTCGGGAGTAAATCTGGAAGAGAGACAACGACCATGCATACAACACCCTCACACCGCTTAGGTTTTTTATATCACATCAGGCTGGTTCCGCTATTTGCCTGTATTCTGGGCGGCATATTACTTCTTTTTGCCCTGAGTTCAGCTCTGGCTGGGTATTTTCTCTGGCAGGCTGACCGCGATCAGCGTGACGCTACTGCGGAGATCCAGACTCGCACCGGTCTGGCAAATAGCTCTGATTATCTGCGTTCAGCCCGGATCAATATGATTCAGGCCGGGGCGGCGAGCCGTATCGCAGAAATGGAAGAGATGAAGCGAAATATCGCACAAGCGGAATTGCAGATTAAACAATCGCAGCAAGGTTATCGTACTTACCAGAATCGCCAGGTGAAAACGGCTGCAGATGAAGCTCTGAACGCTGAATTAAATCAACGTTTTCAGGCTTATATAACTGGCCTCCAGCCTATGCTGAAATATGCCAAAAATGGCATGTTTGAAGCGATTATTAATCATGAAAGTGAGCATATCCGAACGCTGGATAATGCTTATACCCATATATTAAACAAAGCCGTTGAAATACGTAGCGCCAGAGCGAACCACCTGGCGGAGCAGGCGCATCAGCGCACTCGACTGGGTGTGATGTTTATGATAGGTGCGTTTATGCTTGCCTTGGTCATGACGCTGATGACCTTCATTGTTTTGCGTCGGATTGTGATTCGACCTCTGCAACATGCCGCGCACCGTATTGAACAAATCGCCAGTGGCGATCTGACAATGAACGACGAACCGACGGGGCGCAGTGAAATTGGACGTTTGAGCCGCCATCTACAGAAAATGCAGCATTCGCTGGTGATGACCGTCGGGACGGTACGCCAGGGGGCGGAGGAGATTTATCGCGGCACCAGCGAAATTTCCGCTGGCAATGCTGACCTTTCTTCACGCACTGAAGAACAGGCGGCGGCGATTGAACAAACCGCTGCCAGCATGGAGCAACTCACCGCGACGGTGAAACAGAATGCGGATAATGCACACCACGCGAGCCGTCTGGCACAAGAGGCTTCCGTTAAAGCCAGCGATGGCGGGAAGACAGTTTCCGGCGTGGTGAAAACGATGGGCGATATCTCCAGTAGCTCGAAAAAAATTTCCGAAATCACCGCCGTGATCAACAGTATTGCTTTCCAGACAAATATTCTGGCGCTCAATGCCGCCGTTGAAGCCGCGCGAGCTGGTGAGCAAGGTCGCGGATTTGCGGTTGTTGCCAGCGAAGTGCGTACACTTGCCAGTCGCAGCGCCCAGGCAGCGAAAGAAATTGAAGGCTTAATCAGCGAATCAGTTGAGTTGATTGGACAAGGGGCTGATGAAGTGGCAACAGCAGGTAAAACGATGAGTGCCATTGTGGATGCAGTGGCGAGCGTCACACATATCATGCAGGAAATTGCCGCTGCTTCGGATGAGCAAAGCAGGGGAATAACGCAGGTTAGCCAGGCGATTTCTGAAATGGATAAAGTAACACAACAGAATGCCTCTCTGGTGGAGGAGGCGTCTGCAGCGGCGGTGTCGCTTGAAGAGCAGGCGACACGATTAACTGAGGCTGTGGATGTATTCCGCCTGAAGAAACAATCGTTACCTGTGGATCAACGAGGGGCAGGCAACTCGGTTAGTTTGGCAACGGCGTGATAATGTCAAAGAAGGGATCGCAAGATCCCTTCACCTTTCAGAATGGCATTGATTTCCGAATTGCGTTAATCATTAGCTGACAGCCGGAAGAGAGCGTTGCATCTACGCGGGTCAGTATTCCAATCGGTTCGCCTGCGCCATGTCCCGGAACAGGCAGCGCCACCAGCGAGGCATGACGCAGGTCGTCTTTTACTGCGCCAGAAGGGACAAACCACACATAGTCATATTCAACCGTAAGCTGACGCGAAAGCGATGCTGAAAGCGTTTCAATACAACCCGAAGGAATTTTGCAGCCCTGGCTTTGTACTAACGCATCTGAATGTTGGCGGGGCGCAGTGCCTTCCGGCGATACGACAACCGGCCATTCCAGTACCCGGCTTAGCGTCACGTTTTCCTGAAGAAGCGGGTGGTTAGGCCGGACAACCAGTTTCAGCGATTCGAGAAACAGCAATTCGTAATTAAGCCCGGTCATCAGTTCAGGATCTGACATCCGGCCAACACCGATATCAATTTCTCCCGTTTTTAAGCCTGCCAGAATCATGGTGTTACTCATGGTGGCAACTTGCAGAGTGGTCTCTTTTTGTTGCTGATGAAACTGACCAATAACGGAAGGCAAGATCCCCAGTGCAGCAGTGGGTAACGCACCAACCCTTACAACATCATTGTTAAGCCCTTCTTTACGATTAAGCGCCTGACCTGCGGTGTTGATGGCGTCAAGTACTCTGACTGCATGGGTTAAAAATTGCTCGCCAGGTAAGGTGAGCTGCGCGCCCTGACGTCCACGGTCAAATAAGCGGGTGCCTGTCAATTGTTCAAGTTCATTCAATGTCTTAGAGAGCGCAGGTTGACTCAAATTAAGGGTTTCAGCCGCGCGCCCCAAAGTTCCTTGTTGTGCGACAGCTACGAAAGTATGAAGGTGGCGCAAACGGATGCGCTGACTAAACAGACTATTTTTTTCCATAAGCGATGTTAAAAACGAAGCGGTGCCGCTGACAAGTGAAGTTGTTTGATTATGATAACTTGATTGCAAAATATTATTAACATATAAAGCAATTTTGTTACGTTTTCAGGCGTGGTTTTACTGATTTCGTGGGGAGATCACAGTTTGTAAATTCTTCCCACCAGAGTAAATGTGGTTACCTACACTCCAGATTACTGACCACTGGAGGCAGAGATTATGGCGAACAGCATCACGGCGGATGAGATTCGGGAACAGTTTTCGCAGGCTATGTCAGCCATGTATCAGCAAGAAGTTCCACAGTACGGTACGCTGCTGGAACTGGTGGCTGACGTCAATCTGTCTGTGCTGGAAAACAATCCCCAATTGCATGAAAAAATGGTAAATGCGGACGAACTGGCGCGACTTAACGTTGAACGTCATGGGGCGATTCGCGTCGGCACCGCACAAGAGCTTGCCACTCTACGGCGGATATTTGCCATTATGGGGATGTATCCGGTCAGTTATTACGATCTCTCGCAGGCGGGCGTGCCGGTACATTCCACAGCATTTCGTCCTATCGATGATGCCTCGCTGGCGCGTAATCCTTTCCGGGTTTTTACCTCATTACTTCGCCTTGAACTCATCGAAAACGAAACCTTGCGCCAGAAGGCGGCGGAGATTTTACATCAGCGCGATATCTTTACCCCGCGTTGTCGGCAACTGTTAGATGTATATGATCGGGAGGGCGGCTTTAGCAAAGCTCAGGCGCGGGAGTTTGTGCAGGAAGTCCTGGAGACGTTTCGCTGGCATCAGTCAGCAACAGTAGATGAAGAAACCTATCGCGCGTTGCACAACGAACATCGACTGATTGCTGATGTGGTCTGTTTTCCTGGCTGCCATATTAACCACCTGACGCCACGCACGCTCGACATTGACCGGGTGCAGTCGATGATGCCCGAATGCGGTATTGAACCCAAAATTCTGATCGAAGGGCCGCCGCGCCGCGAGGTGCCGATTTTACTGCGCCAGACCAGTTTTAAGGCGCTGGAAGAGACCGTGTTGTTTGCAGGGCAAAAGCAGGGAACGCATACCGCACGCTTTGGTGAGATAGAGCAACGTGGTGTGGCATTAACGCCGAAAGGACGGCAACTGTATGATGAGCTTCTGCGTAACGCCGGAATCGGACAGGATAATCTCACTCACCAACTGCATTTGCAGGAAACCTTCAGCGCCTTTCCGGACAGTGAATTTCTGATGCGCCAGCAGGGATTGGCATGGTTTCGCTATCGCCTGACGCCATCGGGTGAGGCGCATCGTCAGGCGATCCATCCCGGAGACGATCCACAACCTTTGATCGAACGTGGTTGGGTAGTGGCGCAACCTATTACCTATGAGGATTTCCTGCCGGTTAGTGCTGCGGGGATCTTCCAGTCGAATCTGGGTAATGAAACGCAAATGCGCAGTCACGGTAATGCCAGCCGGGAGGCTTTTGAACTGGCGCTGGGGTGTCCGGTATTTGATGAGTTTCAGTTGTACCAGGAAGCGGAAGAACGCAGTAAACGCCGCTGTGGTTTGCTTTAAATTCTGTCCAACCGACTTTGCAAAAATTTGCCTGATTTTACAAACGAATCAGGCTCATCCCATCGACAGAAAAAAATTGCCGATTTATGCATATTCTCTGAGTTCAACAATTGGATTATTAATAAATATTGTCTAGAGTGAGCGGTCATTAATAAGCATTTTCTTGCCGCTGAATACGACCAGCGCGGGACCATTCACTACACCAGAAGGACTCACTTTCAGGTATGGATCGTAGACGATTTATTAAAGGTTCAATGGCTATGGCCGCCGTGTGCGGGACTAGCGGCATTGCTTCTCTTTTTTCTCAGGCTGCGTTCGCAGCAGAATCTGATATTGCCGACGGGCAAACCCAGCGTTTTGACTTCTCTATTTTACAGTCAATGGCGCACGACTTAGCGCAAACAGCGTGGCGTGGTGCACCGCGTCCGTTACCCGATACGCTGGCGACGATGACGCCGCAGGCTTATAACAGCATTCAGTATGACGCCGAAAAATCACTCTGGCATAACGTTGAGAACCGCCAACTGGACGCTCAGTTCTTCCATATGGGAATGGGGTTTCGCCGCCGCGTTCGCATGTTCTCTGTTGATCCAGCAACACATCTGGCGCGCGAAATACACTTCCGTCCGGAATTGTTTAAATACAACGATGCGGGTGTTGATACCAAACAATTAGAAGGGCAAAGCGATCTCGGTTTTGCGGGATTCCGTGTATTTAAAGCACCGGAACTGGCGCGCCGCGACGTGGTTTCTTTCCTCGGTGCCAGTTATTTCCGTGCCGTTGATGACACTTATCAATACGGTTTGTCGGCGCGTGGTCTGGCGATCGACACTTACACCGACAGCAAAGAAGAGTTCCCCGACTTTACCGCCTTCTGGTTCGATACGGTAAAACCTGGCGCGACCACTTTTACCGTTTATGCGTTGCTCGATAGCGCCAGCATTACTGGTGCTTACAAGTTCACCATCCACTGTGAGAAGAACCAGGTGATTATGGATGTCGAAAATCACCTGTATGCGCGTAAAGACATTAAACAACTGGGCATCGCGCCGATGACCAGTATGTTCAGTTGCGGGACTAACGAACGTCGTATGTGCGACACCATTCATCCGCAAATCCATGATTCAGACCGTCTTTCCATGTGGCGGGGTAATGGCGAGTGGATCTGCCGTCCGCTGAATAATCCGCAGAAATTGCAGTTCAATGCCTATACCGATAACAATCCAAAAGGGTTTGGCTTGTTGCAGCTGGATCGTGATTTCTCCCATTATCAGGACATTATGGGCTGGTATAACAAACGCCCAAGTCTGTGGGTGGAACCGCGTAACAAGTGGGGTAAGGGCACTATCGGTTTGATGGAGATCCCGACGACGGGAGAAACGCTGGATAATATTGTCTGTTTCTGGCAACCAGAGAAAGCAATCAAAGCGGGCGACGAACTGGCGTTTCAGTATCGTCTTTACTGGAGTGCACAGCCTCCCGTTCATTGTCCATTAGCACGAGTTATGGCGACGCGTACCGGCATGGGAGGCTTCCCGGAAGGCTGGGCGCCAGGTGAACATTATCCGGAAAAATGGGCTCGTCGTTTTGCCGTCGATTTTGTCGGTGGTGATCTGAAAGCGGCTGCGCCGAAAGGGATTGAGCCTGTTATCACACTTTCCAGTGGTGAAGCGAAACAAATAGAAATTCTCTACATTGAGCCGATTGATGGTTACCGTATTCAGTTTGACTGGTATCCGACTTCGGACTCAACTGATCCGGTCGATATGCGTATGTATTTGCGCTGCCAGGGCGATGCCATCAGTGAAACATGGCTGTATCAGTATTTCCCTCCAGCACCGGATAAGCGCCAGTATGTTGACGATCGCGTGATGAACTAATCTTTATTTTTTAGGCACCTTCTTCCGGGAGGGTGCCGTCTGGTTAAACACGATCCCGCTCGCATTTTTCCTCAAGTTAAATGGGTAATCTGATGTTGTATATTCCATATACACGTTGTCAGCCACTAACAGGGAGTGCGTATGTTTCCAGAATATCGAGATTTAATATCCCGTCTGAAAAACGAAAATCCTCGCTTTATGTCCTTGTTTGATAAACATAATAAACTTGATCATGAAATTGCCAGAAAGGAAGGCTCTGACGGTCGAGGATACAATGCGGAAGTCGCTCGCATGAAAAAACAGAAATTACAAATGAAGGATGAGATGCTTAAAATCCTGCAACAGGAGAGCGTCAAAGAGGTGTAAACTTTCCTAAGCCGCCTGCCAGGCGGCTTTTTAACGACTGCAAAGAGTAACAGGAGATAAGATGACTGAAACGATAAAAGTAAGCGACTCACTTGAATTACATGCCGTTGCAGAAAGTCACGTCACACCTCTTTATCAGTTAACCTGCAAAAATAAAAACTGGTTACAGCAGTCGCTAAACTGGCCGCAGTTTGTTCACAGCGAAGAGGACACGCGAAAAACGGTGCAGGGTAATATGATGTTGCATCAACGCGGTTACGCCAAAATGTTCATGATCTTCAAAGAAAATGAACTCGTCGGCGTTATCTCTTTTAATCGAATTGAACCGCTAAATAAAACCGCCGAAATCGGCTACTGGCTGGACGAATCCCATCAGGGACAGGGGATCATTTCTCAGGCGCTACAGGCATTGATTCACCATTACGCCCAGTCTGGTGAACTTAGACGCTTTGTGATCAAATGTCGGGTGGACAACCCGCAAAGCAACCAGGTTGCCTTGCGCAATGGTTTTAGCCTGGAAGGTTGCCTGAAACAGGCTGAGTTCCTGAATGATGTCTATGATGATGTGAATTTATACGCGCGCATTATCGATTCACAATAACCCAGCCAGCGGCGTTCGCGTAATACGTTCCTCACTGTTAATGACTTTTGGACCACGGACATGAATGGTGTCGCCACCAAAGGCTTCAACGACGGCGTGGTCGGTTATCTCCACATGGTTTTCAATCATTACCGCACCTGTAATACGGCTCTTTCCTTGTATTATAACGTGATCGTCAAGCAGAACCGGACCGCCATGCACAACGGCATTTCCGCCAATCAGGACATGATGTTTTAACACGCAATTGCCTTCTACAATGGCATATTCCGCCACCTGTGAGCTGTAATGAATTGTTGGAATCGCATCTTCTTCAGTTCCGGCAATCACACGTGCGTGACCGTAGACTTTCGCACAGTCGCACAGCCAGACGTTGTTTTCTTCATTACCTTCAATACGCGCAAAATCAAAAACTTCGGCACGATGCTCAATAAAAGCATGGCGGACGACGGCATCGCCATAAATTTGCGCCTGATGGACAACGCGTGAGGCGCTGACGCTGGCGCGGTCATAAATTTGTAGCAGAAGATGGTGGTCGGGCGTTAAGCCTTGTGTGGCGACGATCATTGAATGTTGATCGATACAGACCTGACCAAAAATTCTGCACTGACCGCAAACTATTGAATCACGAATGGTGACACTGTCACTTACATGGACGCCCTGGCTGATTTCACTGTTATCGATCCAGGTGTTATCCGTCGTGCAAACCTCTCCCCATAGCACGCTGGTGCCGGTAATACGCGTATTACCGGAAATCACCGTTCCGCCGAACGCAAGAGCATTCTGGTCGTAAATCCAGCAATTTCCTTCCTGCGCCAGCACAGTTTCGCTATCGATCCAACCACCAGCCGTCCCTGCTATCACATCATTAAAATCGGCTATGGCAATAATCTGCCGTAATAGCACACTTTTTTTGAAGCCATCTTCCTGATAACTAAAGGCTCGTTGCTCTTCACTTAGACGATATTTGCGCATAGCGTTTTCCCGCAGGTGACTTACTATAACCGTAGCAAATTCTGCGACTCTGGCTATGTTTGAGAAATTTCCATAAAATGCATTTCAAATATAATTTATAAATTAAACAAAATGAGTAACAAGATGCAGAGCGATAAAGTGCTCAATTTACCGGCAGGTTATTTTGGCATTGTGTTGGGGACGATAGGGATGGGATTTGCCTGGCGCTATGCCAGCCAGGTTTGGCAGGTTAGTCACTGGTTGGGGGATGGGCTGGTGATTCTGGCGATGATCATCTGGGGATTATTGACCACCGCATTCATTACCCGACTGATGCGCTTTCCGCAAAGCGTGCTGGCGGAAGTTCGCCATCCGGTGATGAGCAGTTTTGTGAGTTTGTTTCCGGCAACGACGATGCTGGTGGCGATTGGTTTTGTCCCGTGGTTTCACCCGCTGGCAGTATGTCTGTTCAGCGTTGGGGTAGTGATTCAACTGGTTTACGCTGCCTGGCAAACTGCCGGATTATGGCGCGGTTCTCACCCAGAAGAAGCGACGACACCAGGGCTTTATTTGCCTACTGTTGCCAATAACTTTATCAGCGCGATGGCCTGCGGTGCGCTGGGTTATACCGATGCCGGACTGGTATTTTTAGGCGCTGGCGTCTTCTCCTGGTTAAGCCTTGAACCGGTGATCCTTCAACGACTGCGCAGCTCGGGAGAATTACCCACGGCGCTGCGGACATCGCTTGGCATTCAACTCGCTCCGGCTCTGGTGGCCTGTAGTGCCTGGTTAAGCGTCAACGGCGGCGAGGGGGACACGCTGGCGAAAATGCTCTTTGGCTATGGGCTGCTGCAATTACTGTTTATGCTGCGCCTGATGCCGTGGTATCTCTCACAGCCGTTTAATGCCTCATTCTGGAGTTTTTCGTTCGGTGTTTCCGCGCTGGCTACCACCGGTTTGCATCTGGGAAGCGGTAGCGATAATGGTTTTTTCCATACGCTGGCGGTGCCGTTGTTTATCTTTACCAATTTTATTATTGCATTACTGCTCATCCGTACTTTCGCGCTTCTGATGCAGGGAAAATTGTTAATCAGAACTGAGCGCGCCGTTTTAATGAAATCCGAGGACAAAGAATGATCATTCGTGACGAAAACTACTTTACTAACAAATACGAATTAACCCGCACACACTCCGAAGTTCTGGAAGCGGTGAAAATCGTTAAACCGGGGAAAACGCTGGACTTGGGCTGTGGCAATGGTCGTAACAGTCTTTACCTTGCAGCCAATGGTTATGATGTTGACGCATGGGATAAAAATGCCATGAGTATTGCCAACGTTGAGCGCATTAAAGCCATTGAAAATCTGGAAAATTTACGTACTCAGGTTGTCGATCTGAATAGCCTCACGTTTGATGGACAGTACGATTTTATTCTTTCTACTGTGGTGCTGATGTTCCTGGAGGCGAAAACCATCCCAGGGCTGATTGGCAATATGCAACGTTGCACTAAACCTGGCGGTTACAACCTGATTGTGGCTGCGATGGATACTACTGATTTTCCATGTACCGTCGGCTTTCCGTTTGCCTTCAAAGAGGGAGAGCTACGTCGTTATTATGAAGGCTGGGATTTATTGAAATACAATGAAGATGTCGGTGAATTACACCGCACCGATGCCAACGGTAATCGTATTAAACTGCGTTTCGCTACTATGCTGGCACGTAAAAAATGACCTGAAAAGGATCAACGTAAGAAGCTTGCCTGTTGATCTATTCGGTAAGCATATTTTTTAGCAGGATGATGTGAAATAAGTCACAGCGGATGTGCTTTTTTATCGCCTCAAGTCTCTGAAAATAAATCAATGATGATTGACTCAGCTCCTTTTTCAGCATTGACTATATTGTCGAAAAAGGGGCCGATAAATTTATTTCTGCCAACACTTTTTTTGCCACAACACGAAGCGGTGCTTTTTGCTATAACTTAAAAAGTAATATAATCATCTCAGGAAACTATTCATGCGTACCACATCAATTGCGAAAGTTGCAGCTTTATGCGGCTTGTTGGCTCTGTCCGGCTGTGCCTCTAAAATCACCCAGCCGGATAAATACTCTGGCTTTTTAAAGAATTACTCTGATCTTCAAGAAACAACATCGGCAACAGGTAAACCCGTTTTACGCTGGGTTTCCCCTGATTTCGACCAAAGTAAATATGACAGTATTGTCTGGAATCCAATCACTTATTATCCGGTGCCGAAACCTTCTACTCAGGTAGGGCAGAAAGTATTGGATAGAATTTTGAGTTATACCAATACCGAAATGAAAGAAGCGATTGCGCAGCGCAAACCACTGGTTACCACTGCTGGCCCGCGTAGTCTGATTTTCCGTGGTGCTATTACTGGTGTTGATACTAGTAAAGAAGGACTGCAATTCTATGAAGTGGTTCCTGTTGCATTAGTGGTAGCGGGAACACAAATGGCAACCGGTCACCGTACCATGGATACCCGCCTGTACTTTGAAGGTGAACTGATTGATGCGGCTACCAATAAACCTGTTATCAAAGTCGTTCGTCAGGGCGAAGGTAAAGACCTGAATAACGAAAGTACGCCAATGGCTTTCGAAAATATTAAGCAAGTTATTGATGACATGGCGACCGATGCCACCATGTTTGACGTTAACAAAAAGTAATGCCAGTTGCGCCATCGTAAGATGGCGCTTCTTATTATCGGTTTCTGTCAGCAATTAAATTCAACACCACGTAACAGACGCCGCCGGCAATTAATCCCCAAAACGCCGAACCAATCCCAACCAATGTCAGCCCGCTCGCTGTTACCAGAAATGCCACCACAGCAGCGTCGCGCTCACGCTCATTATGTAGCGCCTGATACAAACTACCGCCAATGGTGCTTAACAGCGCCAGACCAGCCAGCATCTGGATCCAGCTAACCGGTAGGGCTGCCATCATTCCGGTAATGGCGCTACCAAACAGACCCGCAAGCAAATAAAAGACGCCCGCAACGGCGGCAGCCAACCAACGCCTATCTTTGTCCGGATGCGCTTCCGGGCTTTGGCAAATAGCGGCAGTAATTGCCGCAATACCGACGGAATAAACCCCGAAAGGGGAAAAAATCAGCGCCAGCAAGCCAGTGAATACAATCAGTGGCGAAACCGGAGCCGAATACCCGGCCGCTTTCATTGCCGCAATACCCGGTGCGTTTTGCGATGCCATCGTCACCAGAAAAAGGGGGAGTGCAACGCTCAAAGTGTGAGCAAACGAAAATTCAGGGGTAATATAAATGGGGAGAACGGGTTTAAAGACAACATCAGTTGTGACAACGTCACCTTGCGCGATAACGATCACGATCCCAATAATCATCGCGGCAATTACCGCATAGCGCGGTGCAACGACCTTGGTTGCCAGCCATACCAGCAACATACTGCCACACAACGTAAACTGACCATCCAGACTGGCAAACGCCTGTAAACCAAAGCGTAATAAAATCCCGGCAAGCATTGCCGCCGCAAGCGAGTGCGGAATAATGCGCATCAGACGAGCAAAGAGTCCCGTTATGCCGCAGAGGACAATTAATGCGTTGGTGACTATAAAAACGCCGATGGCTTCGTTAAGTGTTAGCCCCTGTAAACCAGTGACCAACAGCGCCGCGCCAGGCGTTGACCATGCGGTGAGAACAGGCACGCGATACCATAATGTCAGCGCCAGCGTACTGACTCCCATTGCCAGTCCCAGCGCCGTCATCCAGCCGGAGATTTGTGCAGTGGTTGCTCCGGCGACAATCGCCGCTTGCCAGATTATTGCTGCTGAACTGGCGTAGCCAATCAATACCGCCAGAAACCCCGCCAGTAGCGTGGGGGGAGGAATAGAAAACAGACGCATAGTCACCTCGTGCGTTATAGCGTACAGGCACCGTAGCATTTGTCCGTTATAACGCACAAGTGATAAACTCCTGTTTTGCCGGAGGAGTCGCATGGAAAATCTCGCTCGCTTTTTATCCACTACGCTTAAACATCTTCGTCAGCAGCGAGGCTGGAGTCTTTCGCGACTGGCAGACGCCACGGGCGTTTCTAAAGCCATGTTAGGGCAGATTGAGCGCAATGAGTCCAGCCCGACGGTCGCGACACTCTGGAAAATTGCCACCGGGATGAACGTGCCATTTTCGACATTTATTTCGCCGCCGCAGACCATTACGCCATCAGTTTATGATCCACAACAGCAGGCAATGGTGATCACTTCGCTGTTTCCTTATGATCCGCAACTCTGCTTTGAACACTTCTCGATTCAGATGGCACCCGGTGCAATAAGCGAATCGACGCCGCACGAAAAAGGGGTAATTGAGCATGTTGTCGTCATTGATGGACAGCTTGATCTGTGCGTTGATGGTGAATGGCGTAGTCTTAATTGTGGAGAAGGTGTTCGTTTTGCTGCCGACGTCAGGCATGTCTATCGTAATTGTGGGGAGCAAACCGTACATTTTCATTCCCTCATCCATTACCCGCGTAGTTAAGCGGGAAAACTATTTCGCAACGTCGCGCTTGTGGCTAAAATAGCCGCCATTTTTCAGCTACTGGATAAGAAAGTGACCGTATCTTCTCATCGTCTTGAACTGTTAAGCCCGGCACGCGATGCCGCCATTGCCCGCGAAGCTATTTTGCACGGTGCCGATGCTGTTTATATCGGCGGACCTGGTTTTGGTGCCCGTCATAATGCCAGTAATAGCCTGAAAGATATTGCCGAGCTGGTGCCATTTGCCCATCGTTATGGTGCAAAAATTTTCGTCACGCTTAACACCATTTTGCATGACGATGAACTGGAACCGGCGCAGCGACTGATTACCGACCTCTACCAGACCGGCGTCGATGCGCTGATCGTTCAGGATATGGGGATTCTGGAACTTGATATTCCGCCGATTGAACTGCACGCCAGTACGCAGTGTGATATTCGCACTGTAGAGAAAGCGAAGTTTCTTTCGGACGTCGGTTTTACGCAGATTGTGCTGGCGCGAGAGCTGAATCTTGAGCAGATCCGTGCGATTCATCAGGCCACGGACGCGACCATTGAGTTCTTTATTCATGGTGCATTGTGCGTGGCATATTCCGGTCAGTGCTACATTTCCCATGCGCAAACAGGGCGTAGCGCCAACCGTGGCGATTGCTCGCAGGCGTGCCGTTTGCCATATACATTGAAAGACGATCAGGGGCGGGTGGTTTCCTATGAAAAACACCTGCTGTCGATGAAAGATAACGATCAGACTGCCAACCTGGGCGCTTTGATTGATGCAGGCGTGCGTTCCTTCAAGATTGAAGGGCGTTACAAAGATATGAGCTACGTGAAGAATATCACCGCCCATTATCGCCAGATGCTGGATGCCATTATTGAAGAACGTAGCGATTTGGCGCGAGCTTCATCCGGTCGTACTGAGCACTTCTTCGTACCGTCGACGGAAAAAACCTTCCATCGTGGCAGCACCGACTACTTTGTTAACGCGCGTAAAGGCGATATTGGCGCATTCGATTCACCGAAATTTATCGGCCTGCCGGTGGGTGAAGTATTGAAAGTGGCGAAAGATCATCTTGATGTTAAGGTTACCGAACCGCTGGCTAACGGCGATGGACTGAACGTAATGATTAAGCGTGAAGTCGTCGGCTTTCGTGCCAACACGGTAGAGAAAACTGGGGAAAATCAGTACCGCGTCTGGCCAAATGAGATGCCAGTGGAGCTGCACAAAATTCGCCCGCACCATCCGCTTAATCGCAACCTCGACCATAACTGGCAGCAGGCGTTGACCAAAACCTCCAGCGAACGTCGGGTGGCGGTAGACATTGAACTGGGCGGCTGGCAGGAACAACTGATTCTGACTCTGACCAGCGAAGAGGGCGTCAGTATCACTCATACGCTGGACGGGCAGTTCGACGAAGCGAATAACGCCGAAAAAGCACTCCTCAATCTGAAAGAGGGATTGTCGAAGCTTGGGCAAACCATCTATTACGCCCGCGATGTGCAAATTAATTTGCCGGGGGCGCTGTTTGTGCCAAACAGTCTGTTAAATCAGTTCCGCCGTGAGGCTGCTGAAATGCTGGATGCTGCGCGTCTTGCCAGTTATCAGCGCGGTAGTCGTAAACCGGTTGCTGACCCTGCGCCAGTTTATCCGCAAACGCATTTGAGTTTCCTCGCGAACGTATACAACCAGAAAGCTCGTGAATTTTATCATCGCTATGGTGTGCAACTGATTGATGCTGCCTATGAAGCGCATGAAGAGAAGGGCGAAGTGCCGGTAATGATCACCAAGCATTGTCTGCGCTTTGCCTTCAATCTGTGCCCGAAACAGGCGAAAGGCAATATCAAAAGCTGGAAAGCAACGCCAATGCAACTGGTTAACGGCGATGAAGTGTTAACGCTAAAGTTTGATTGCCGGCCGTGTGAGATGCACGTCATTGGCAAAATCAAAAATCACATTCTGAAAATGCCGTTACCGGGGAGTGTTGTCGCCTCCGTAAGCCCGGATGAACTGATGAAAACATTGCCGAAGCGAAAAGGGTAAAACGCAAATTTTCAGACCTGTTAACAACTTATTGAATTTGCAGATATTACAGGCCGGGTAAGGCGTTCATACCGTATCCGGCAACAACCGACTCAACGCTGTCCCGCTTCTGGTTTGCGTGACTTTTGCCAGTAAAAATGCTCGCGCAAACCTTCTGCCGATTCTTCCGCAACGGCGCGCAATTCATCACTGTCCGCTTCATGACGCAGTTGATGATCCACATTTTTTACCCACAAAAATTCATGTCCTTTGTGTCCTGCCATCAACTGTCCAGAGAACAGCGCACACGTTAATAAGACAACCGCTAACGCCTTCGTAAACATCCCGACACCTTTTTCTTACCTTTTGCCGCTATGATGCCGATAGTTTCTTGAGGTTATTATTCAGTTTTGCAAATTAGCGCAAAGAAATTCTGGAATCAGCCTTCCTTATTTGGCATCGCATTCTGCCGTTGCGGCGATTAAGTGCTATTTTCGAGCAAATTACACACGGAGGTAAACAATAATGTTTACCTTGTTGATATACTCAGCGGCAGGGAGGCGATGTGAAACAAAACGAGTTCAGACGTTGGTTCGAATCTCAGGGCGTCGATGTAACGAATGGCAGCAACCATTTAAAACTCAGGTTTCACGGGAGGCGCAGTGTCATGCCGCGTCACCCCAGCGAAGAGATTAAAGAACCATTGCGTAAAGCAATTCTGAAACAACTCGGTTTGAATTAATCGCCAATTAAAAAGGTTAATGACATGCGAGAGACAGTCGAAATTATGCGTTATCCCGTCACTCTTACACCCGCGCCGGAAGGCGGTTATATGGTTTCTTTTGTGGATATCCCTGAAGCGTTGACCCAGGGCGAAACTGTCGCTGAAGCGATGGAAGCGGCAAAAGATGCTTTACTGACCGCATTTGATTTTTATTTTGAAGACAACGAGCTTATCCCGTTACCTTCGCCATTAAATAGTCACGATCACTTTATTGAAGTGCCTTTGAGCGTTGCCTCTAAAGTATTGCTGTTAAATGCTTTTTTGCAGTCAGACATTACTCAGCAAGAGCTGGCGAAGCGAATTGGTAAACCTAAGCAGGAGATTACCCGCTTATTTGACTTGCACCATGCGACAAAAATCGACGCTGTCCAGCTTGCGGCTAAGGCGCTTGGCAAAGAGTTATCGCTGGTGATGGTTTAATTACAGTTAACGAAAAGTTGTCATTTTTAACAACTGATATAGACTGCCGGATCATCTGCACATAAAAACGATCCGATAATGAAAAAATACCAGCAACTGGCAGAACAATTACGCGAGCAGATTGCGTCGGGCATCTGGCAACCCGGCGATCGTTTGCCTTCGTTGCGTGAACAGGTGGCGCTTTCTGGTATGAGCTTTATGACCGTCAGCCATGCCTACCAGTTACTCGAAAGTCAGGGGCATATTATCGCGCGACCGCAGTCGGGTTATTACGTTGCACCACAGGCATTAAAAATGCCGAAAGCCCCAGTCGTTCCAGTCACACGTGATGAAACAGTCGATATCAATACTTATATTTTTGACATGTTGCAGGCCAGCCGCGATCCTTCAGTGGTGCCGTTTGCATCTGCTTTTCCCGATCCGCGCTTGTTTCCGCTTCAACAACTCAATCGTTCCCTGGCCCAGGTAAGCAAAACCGCAACGGCGATGAGCGTGATTGAAAACTTACCTCCAGGGAATGCTGAGCTTCGTCAGGCTATTGCTCGTCGCTATGCCTTACAGGGCATCACAATTTCGCCCGATGAAATCGTCATCACCGCCGGGGCGTTAGAGGCATTAAACCTCAGTTTGCAAGCGGTAACCGAGCCGGGTGATTGGGTGATTGTCGAGAATCCTTGTTTCTACGGCGCGTTGCAGGCGCTGGAGCGGTTACGGCTGAAGGCGTTATCGGTAGCGACGGATGTTAACGAAGGGATCGACCTTCAGGCGCTTGAACTGGCGTTACAAGAGTATCCGGTGAAAGCGTGCTGGTTAATGACCAACAGCCAGAACCCGCTCGGTTTTACCTTAACGCCACAGAAAAAAGCGCGGCTGGTAGAACTCCTTAGTCAGTACAACGTGATGCTGATTGAAGATGACGTCTACAGCGAACTTTACTTCGGACGGGAAAAACCGCTGCCCGCAAAAGCGTGGGATCGCCACGATGGCGTGCTGCATTGTTCATCATTCTCCAAATGCCTGGTGCCAGGTTTTCGCATCGGTTGGGTCGCCGCAGGAAAACATGCGCGTAAAATCCAACGTTTGCAGTTGATGAGTACACTTTCCACCAGTTCACCGATGCAGCTTGCCCTGGTGGATTACCTTTCTACACGCCGCTACGATGCGCATCTGCGTCGTCTACGTCGTCAGCTTGCGGAACGCAAACAACGCGCCTGGCAGGCGCTGCTGCGTTACCTGCCTGCGGAGGTGAAAATACACCATAACGACAGTGGTTATTTTCTCTGGCTGGAACTTCCCGAACCGTTAGATGCAGGTGAATTAAGTCTGACGGCACTGGCGCATCACATTAGTATTGCGCCGGGTAAAATGTTTTCTACTGGGGAACGCTGGTCGCGTTTTTTCCGTTTTAATACCGCGTGGCAATGGGGAGAGCGCGAAGAACAGGCAGTAAAAGAATTAGGCAAACTTATTCAAGAACATCTGAAGTAACTTTCAATTTAATTCCTCTCAGGTTGGGTAATATGAATTTCGAATAGAAGCCATATTTCGTAACCCCTTGTCTATACTCCAGAAGATAGCTTCACAGACGGCATAATGCGCGTTAGCTCACAACCTGATTAAATTTTCTCAGGGGTGAAGGTGTGCCTGCAAGCCGCCGTCTATGGTTAAACAAGGAGATATTTTTACGGCACGGCGGCTGAACAATTAATTACGACAGGAGTAAGACCTTATGAGCAAGACATTTGCCCGCAGCAGCCTGTGTGCGCTCACCATGACTATAATGACCGCTCACGCCGCCGAACCGCCTACCAATTTAGATAAACCGGAAGGGCGACTGGATATTATTGCCTGGCCGGGATACATCGAACGCGGACAAACTGATAAACAATACGACTGGGTAACGCAATTCGAAAAAGAGACAGGTTGCGCGGTAAATGTGAAAACCGCCGCGACTTCCGATGAAATGGTCAGTCTGATGACCAAAGGGGGTTACGATCTGGTCACGGCGTCCGGCGATGCCTCGCTGCGTTTGATTATGGGTAAACGCGTGCAGCCGATTAATACCGCCTTGATTCCCAACTGGAAAACGCTCGATCCGCGCGTGGTTAAAGGCGACTGGTTTAACGTTGGCGGCAAAGTTTACGGCACACCTTACCAATGGGGGCCGAACCTGCTGATGTACAACACTAAAACCTTCCCGACGCCGCCGGATAGCTGGCAAGTGGTTTTTGTTGAGCAGAATCTGCCGGACGGCAAGAGTAATAAAGGTCGGGTACAGGCCTATGATGGCCCCATTTATATTGCCGATGCCGCGTTGTTCGTCAAAGCTACGCAGCCGCAGTTGGGCATCAGCGATCCGTACCAACTTACCGAAGAACAGTACCAGGCGGTGCTGAAAGTGCTGCGCGATCAACATAGTTTGATACATCGCTACTGGCATGACACCACCGTGCAAATGAGCGATTTCAAAAACGAGGGTGTGGTTGCTTCTAGTGCCTGGCCGTATCAGGCCAACGCGTTGAAAGCCGAAGGCCAACCAATCGCCACAGTATTCCCGAAAGAGGGGGTTACCGGCTGGGCTGATACCACCATGCTGCATAGCGAAGCGAAACATCCGGTTTGCGCCTACAAATGGATGAACTGGTCATTAACGCCAAAAGTGCAGGGTGATGTGGCAGCATGGTTTGGCTCATTGCCGGTAGTGCCGGAAGGATGTAAAGCCAGTCCGTTATTAGGCGAAAAAGGCTGTGAGACCAACGGTTTTAACTATTTCGATAAAATTGCTTTCTGGAAAACGCCTATAGCAGAGGGGGGCAAGTTTGTTCCCTACAGTCGCTGGACGCAGGATTACATTGCCATTATGGGCGGTCGCTAACTTCGCTGAGGTGTTTTATGACGTACGCAGTGGAGTTTGACAACGTCTCGCGGTTGTACGGTGACGTGCGCGCGGTAGATGGCGTCAGTATTGCGATAAAAGATGGTGAGTTCTTTTCAATGCTGGGGCCGTCCGGCTCCGGCAAAACCACCTGCCTGCGCCTGATTGCCGGATTTGAACAACTTTCAGGCGGGGCGATCGCTATCTTTGGTAAACCCGCCAGCAATCTGCCACCGTGGGAGCGGGATGTTAATACCGTTTTCCAGGACTATGCGCTGTTTCCCCATATGTCGATTCTCGATAACGTGGCCTACGGGTTAATGGTCAAAGGTGTGGAGAAAAAAAAGCGTTACATCATGGCGCAAGAGGCGCTGGAAAAAGTGGCGCTGGGTTTTGTTCAGCAACGTAAGCCGTCACAACTTTCTGGTGGTCAGCGCCAGCGGGTTGCTATCGCCAGAGCATTAGTAAATGAACCACGCGTATTATTGCTGGATGAACCACTCGGCGCGCTGGATCTCAAGTTGCGTGAGCAGATGCAACTTGAGCTGAAAAAGCTGCAACAATCTCTCGGCATCACGTTTATCTTCGTCACCCACGATCAGGGGGAAGCATTATCAATGTCCGACCGTGTGGCGGTGTTCAACAACGGTCGCATTGAGCAGGTCGATTCACCACGTGATCTCTACATGCGCCCGCGCACGCCATTTGTTGCCGGATTCGTCGGTACATCCAACGTTTTTGATGCGCTGATGGCAGAGAAACTTTGCGGAATGATGGGTAGCTTCGCATTGCGCCCGGAACATATTCGCCTCAATACACCTGGCGAAGTGCAGGCTAATGGCACGATCCAGGCGGTGCAGTATCAGGGCGCGGCGACCCGTTTTGAACTGACACTGAGCGGCGGTGAAAAACTGCTGGTAAGTCAGGCCAATATGACGGGGGAAGAACTCCCCGCTACGCTTACTCCAGGACAACAGGTGATGGTTTCCTGGGCGCGCGATGTGATGGTGCCGCTGGTTGAGGAGAGGTGAATGGCGATGAACGTATTGCAATCACCTTCACGTCCAGGTCTGGGCAAGGTGTCAGGTTTCTTCTGGCGGAATCCGGGGCTGGGGCTGTTTTTGCTGCTGCTTGGCCCGTTGATGTGGTTTGGCATCGTCTATTTCGGTTCGCTGCTGACGCTGTTATGGCAGGGCTTCTATACCTTTGATGATTTCACTATGTCGGTAACACCGGAACTGACTCTGGCGAATATCCGCGCGCTGTTTAATCCGGCCAATTACGACATCATTCTGCGCACGTTAACAATGGCAGTTGCTGTGACCATCGCCAGTGCTTTTTTGGCCTTTCCGATGGCGTGGTATATGGCGCGCTACACCAGCGGTAAGATGAAAGCGTTTTTTTACATTGCGGTAATGTTGCCGATGTGGGCGAGCTATATCGTCAAAGCCTATGCCTGGACGTTATTGCTGGCGAAAGATGGCGTGGCGCAGTGGTTTTTACAGCATTTGGGGTTGGAACCGTTATTAACTGCGTTTCTCACGCTACCGGCGGTGGGCGGTAATACACTGTCAACTTCCGGACTGGGACGCTTTCTGGTGTTTCTCTACATCTGGCTGCCGTTCATGATTCTGCCGGTGCAGGCGGCGCTGGAGCGTTTGCCCTCGTCACTTTTGCAAGCCTCAGCGGATTTAGGCGCACGTCCACGGCAAACCTTCCGTTATGTGGTGTTACCGCTGGCGATCCCTGGCATTGCAGCCGGCTCTATTTTTACCTTCTCGCTAACGCTGGGCGATTTTATTGTCCCGCAGCTGGTTGGCCCGCCGGGGTATTTTATCGGCAACATGGTTTACTCGCAGCAAGGCGCGATTGGCAATATGCCGATGGCAGCAGCGTTCACCCTGGTGCCGATTGTTTTGATCGCACTGTATCTGGCGTTCGTGAAACGTCTGGGAGCGTTCGATGCACTCTGAGCGCGCACCGTTTTTCCTCAAACTGGCGGCCTGGGGCGGCGTGGTTTTCCTCCATTTTCCCATCCTGATTATCGCGGCCTATGCTTTTAACACTGAAGATGCGGCGTTTAGTTTTCCACCGCAAGGTCTGACGCTGCACTGGTTTAGCGTGGCAGCACAGCGTAGTGACATTCTTGATTCCGTGACACTGTCACTTAAAGTGGCGGCGCTGGCGACATTAATTGCGCTGGTATTAGGGACGCTGGCCGCCGCCGCGCTCTGGAGACGAGACTTTTTCGGCAAAAACGCCATTTCGCTGTTATTGCTGCTGCCCATTGCGCTGCCGGGCATTGTCACAGGCCTGGCGTTATTAACCGCGTTTAAAACTATCAATCTGGAGCCGGGGTTTTTCACCATCGTGGTCGGTCATGCGACTTTTTGTGTAGTGGTGGTGTTTAACAATGTCATCGCCCGTTTTCGCCGCACCTCGTGGAGTCTGGTTGAGGCGTCAATGGATCTTGGGGCCAATGGCTGGCAAACCTTCCGCTACGTTGTGTTGCCGAATCTTAGTTCGGCGTTACTGGCAGGAGGAATGCTGGCGTTTGCCTTGTCGTTCGATGAAATCATCGTTACGACTTTTACGGCAGGTCATGAACGAACGTTACCGTTGTGGTTGCTCAATCAGCTTGGGCGACCGCGTGATGTACCGGTAACCAACGTGGTGGCACTGCTGGTTATGTTGGTAACAACCTTGCCGATCCTGGGGGCCTGGTGGCTAACCCGCGAAGGCGACAATGGTCAATAACCACTGATACAGGAATATGCTATGCAACATAAGTTACTGATTAACGGAGAACTGGTTAGCGGCGAAGGGGAAAAACAGCCTGTCTATAATCCGGCAACGGGGGACGTTTTACTGGAGATTGCCGAGGCATCCGCAGAGCAGGTCGATGCTGCTGTGCGCGCGGCAGATGCAGCATTTGCCGAATGGGGGCAAACCACGCCGAAAGTGCGTGCGGAATGCCTGCTGAAACTGGCGGATGTTATCGAAGAAAATGGTCAGGTTTTTGCCGAACTGGAGTCCCGTAATTGTGGCAAACCGCTGCATAGTGCGTTCAATGATGAAATTCCGGCGATTGTCGATGTCTTTCGCTTTTTCGCCGGTGCGGCGCGCTGCCTGAACGGTCTGGCGGCTGGCGAATATCTTGAAGGTCATACTTCGATGATCCGCCGCGATCCGTTGGGGGTTGTGGCTTCTATCGCGCCGTGGAATTACCCGCTGATGATGGCAGCGTGGAAACTGGCTCCGGCGCTGGCGGCAGGGAACTGCGTGGTGCTTAAACCATCAGAAATCACCCCGCTAACAGCGTTGAAGCTGGCAGAACTGGCGAAAGATATCTTCCCGGCAGGCGTGATTAACGTGTTGTTTGGCAGAGGCAAAACGGTGGGTGATCCGCTGACCGGACATCCAAAAGTGCGCATGGTGTCGCTGACGGGGTCTATCGCCACTGGTGAGCACATCATCAGTCAAACGGCACCGTCCATCAAGCGCACTCATATGGAACTTGGCGGTAAAGCGCCAGTGATTGTCTTTAATGATGCTGACGTTGAAGCGGTTGTCGAAGGTGTCCGTACATTTGGCTATTACAATGCCGGGCAAGATTGTACTGCTGCCTGCCGTATCTACGCGCAAAAAGGCATTTACGACGTGCTGGTAGAAAAACTCGGTGCCGCAGTGGCAACGTTGAAATCAGGCGCGCCGGATGATGAATCCACAGAGCTTGGCCCGTTAAGTTCACTGGCGCATCTCGAACGCGTCAGCCGGGCGGTGGAAGAGGCGAAGGCGACGGGACACATTAAGGTGATCACCGGCGGTGAAAAGCGGCAGGGTAATGGTTATTATTATGCGCCTACATTGCTGGCGGGTGCGTTACAAGAAGATGCTATCGTCCAAAGAGAGGTATTTGGGCCGGTAGTCAGCGTGACGGTCTTCGACAACGAAGAGCAAGTAGTTAACTGGGCGAATGACAGCCAGTATGGCTTAGCTTCTTCAGTATGGACGAAAGATGTGGGTAGAGCGCACCGCGTCAGCGCACGTCTGCAATATGGCTGCACCTGGGTTAATACCCATTTCATGCTGGTGAGTGAAATGCCGCACGGCGGGCAGAAACTTTCAGGTTATGGCAAAGATATGTCACTTTATGGGCTGGAAGATTACACCGTAGTACGCCACGTAATGGTTAAACATTAAGGATAATGTTGTAAATCTGGAGAGTGTGAGAAGATCTAACGCACTGTCAGAGAGTTGATTTTTCTCTGACAGTGCGTACTGCGTGCAATTTTGCTACATCAGATAAACCATCCAAATCTCATAGAGATAAGAGTAAACAACCCAACAGCAGCAAAGAGATTTATCAGCACTACAGTTCTACTGGAAACGTTCATTTTTGCCACCTTTTGTCATAGCCCTTATGTGTATAGTACGGGTTAAGAAAATCCGCAATCATACTTATTCTGAAGATGGACAAGAACATGCGGTAGGTTATTGAATTTATCTCAAATGGACTGAAAACTTGATACACATCAAGAAATGACGCATATTTGCGCGCGTTTTATTCATCTGGCTGGACGCCCATACATGTCTCTTTATCAATATATGCTTGTTTTTTATGCTGCCATGGCAGCAATCGCCTTTCTCATTACCTGGTTTCTTTCCCGCGATAAGAAGAGCATTCGCTTTCTGAGCGCCTTTCTGGTGGGGATTACATGGCCAATGAGTTTTCCGGTGGCGCTACTGTTTTCACTATTTTAAATCTTACACGCTGGCTTGACGGCACAACGCAGACTTATATCATTTGAGTGAATCGATAAATTTCACAAGTGGCTGAGGAGAAAGTATGTCGCATCTGGATGAAGTCATCGCGCGCGTGGATGCCGCGATTGAGGAGAGCGTCATTGCCCATATGAACGAGTTGTTAATCGCCCTGAGTGATGACGCAGAGTTAAGCCGGGAAGATCGCTACACACAGCAGCAGCGTTTGCGTACCGCAATCGCTCATCACGGACGCAAGCATAAAGAAGATATGGAGGCACGCCACGAACAATTAACCAAAGGCGGCACCATCCTCTGATTAAAACGTGCGTCTGGCCACCAGCCAGGCGCCAACTACCAACAAAACTGCCCCGCAAATTGGGCCAATCAGCGCCCGAAGTGGTACGCCATGACTGCGGAAAATATCCAGCACCAGACCACCAATAAGTTGACTGGCGACCAGTACCGCAATGGTCGTTGCCGCGCCAACATTCTGATATCCGCTGATACTGGCGAAAACAAAAAACGATCCCAACAAACCAGGGATTAGAGTCCACCAGCGCACGCTGGACACCAGTTCGCCAAAGCCTGCTGTTCCTTGCTTAAACCATAAAATAGACACGAACAGCACAATCCCCACCAGTGAATTCAGCAGCATGGCGATGAGAATGGTGGAGGATGTCTGGGTGATGCGTACCATCAATGTGTTTTGCACCACAAGACCAATCCCGGCAGTGATCAAAAAGGCAAGGGTAAGCGACTGATTCATCCAAGTGAGTCCGGTTCGCTACGATCGTCAAGCTGCAATTGCATAAAGGTGAGATCCAACCAGCGACCAAATTTAGTACCAACTTGGGGCATTTGCGCTGTGACGACAAATCCCAGCGACTGGTGCAGATGCAACGACGCCTGATTTTGTGATTCTATGCCGGCAACCATCACATGCTTACCGCAGTTCCGCGCTTCATCAATCAACGCGCGTAACAATTTTCGCCCAAGACCTTTGCCCTGATGATCCGGATGGACATAAACCGAATGTTCCACGGTATGGCGAAAACCGTCGAAACTACGCCAGTCACCAAACGAGGCATATCCTGTAACTACGCCATCTTCTTCGCTCACCAGCACCGGATAACCCGATAAAGTTCGTGCTTCAAACCAGGCAATGCGGTTATCTGTATCCACAGTCTGGTCGTTCCAGATAGCTGCCGTATGCAGTACAGCGTGGTTATAAATTTCCGCAATTGCAGCACAATCGGCTTTGCGGGCAGAACGGATGGACATCTTAAGCCTCGATAAAATAATGATGATGACGTTATCAATACTATCGAAAACAGCCCGAAGCAACGGATTCCTCGATGAAATTATTGCGTGTCGCAGTAGTGATGTGACGGCTGCAAACTAAACCAATCCAGTGAGCCTGCTACTATTGATGGATTCATGCCAAAAGCACAGGAGAGCATTATGGGTCAACAAAAGCAACGTAATCGCCGTTGGGTTCTGGCGTCGCGTCCACACGGCGCGCCGGTTCCGGAGAATTTCCGTCTTGAAGAAGATGATGTCGCCACGCCGGGTGAAGGACAGGTGTTACTGCGCACGGTCTACCTGTCGCTCGATCCGTATATGCGCGGGCGCATGAGCGATGAGCCATCTTATTCACCACCGGTTGATATTGGTGGCGTGATGGTCGGCGGCACGGTGAGTCGGGTGGTGGAATCTAATCATCCGGATTACCAGCCTGACGACTGGGTGCTGGGTTACAGCGGTTGGCAGGATTACGACATATCCAGTGGCGATGATCTGGTGAAACTTGGCGATCATCCGGAAAATCCTTCGTGGTCACTAGGTGTGCTGGGGATGCCAGGCTTTACGGCTTATATGGGGCTGCTGGATATCGGTCAACCTAAAGAGGGAGAAACGCTAGTGGTTGCTGCAGCAACGGGGCCGGTCGGTGCGACAGTGGGGCAAATCGGCAAACTAAAAGGTTGCCGCGTGGTGGGTGTTGCCGGTGGCGCGGAAAAATGTCGCCATGCCACAGACGTTCTCGGTTTTGATGTTTGCCTTGATCATCATGCAGATGATTTTGCCGAACAACTCGTGAACGCGTGTCCGAAAGGCGTTGATATCTATTATGAAAACGTTGGTGGTAAGGTGTTTGATGCGGTGCTGCCTTTACTCAATACATCCGCGCGTATTCCCGTTTGCGGTTTAGTGAGCGGCTATAACGCCACCGACCTGCCTTCCGGGCCGGATCGTTTACCGCTACTTATGGCTACGGTGCTGAAAAAACGTATTCGCCTGCAAGGGTTTATTATTAGCCAGGATTATGGTCATCGCATCCATGAGTTCCAGCAAGAGATGGGGCAATGGGTGAAGGCGGGGAAAATTCACTATCGTGAACAAATTACCGATGGTTTAGAGAACGCCCCGCAGACATTCATCGGTCTGCTGAATGGTAAAAACTTCGGCAAAGTCGTGATCCGTGTTGCGGATGATGATTAACATTTCAGGTGGCGGCATTCTTGCCGCCACTAATGAATATTATTCAAATCGCCATGCGAGATTTACGCCTACACCATAATTCCGCCCAGGCGCAGGCTCGTAATATCGACCATTCGATTCATTAACAATCACCGAGCCGACATATTCTTTATCGAATAAATTATCGACACGACCAAATAAATCTATTGTCATATTGCGATAATTATATTTGTAACCGGTGAACAAACCGACGAGAGTGTAAGAGGGCGCTTTTGCCGTATTTTCGTCATCCGCCATGATATCGCCCATATAACGTGCTTCTGTGCCTGCATACCAGCCTTCTTCTGGTACATAACCTAATGACGCAAAGCCCATATTGCGGGCGATCCCGGGCATTCGGTTACCATTACAGTCCTGAGCGTTACAAACATTGCTGCGATAAGTTGCGTCAAGCCGCGTCCACGACGCTTTCACACGGAAATCTCCGGCAAAACGCTGATCCCAGGCCAGTTCAGCCCCCTGACGGCGCGTCTTCCCGGCATTTTTATACGTGGTACGCCCGCCGCTACTGCTATCAACAACGATTTCATCATCGGTATCAGTCTGGAATAACGCAGCGGTAAACAAGCCATCGCCGATACGCGTTTTACTGCCGATTTCGATTGTGTCGTTGGTGGACGGTTTTAAACCAAAGTTCATGCCACTTTGCCCGTCAGCACGGTAAGAAAGCTCGTTAATGGTTGGCGTTTCAAAACCGCGCCCGGCTGCCAGATAGACGTTCCAGGCATCGGTTATGGCGTATTTCAACGATCCCGCAGGGAGCCATTTGTGATAACTGGCATCACCGCTGTCATCACCGTTACCCGGGGTAACGTAATGATCGTCAGAGTCAAACCACACGGAGCTGTAGCGCACACCAGCATCCAACGATAGTTTGTCAGTTAGTTGCCACTGGGTTTGTAAATAGGGATCGACGTTCCACATCAGATTGCGCTCGTCGCGGCGCAGATCACCTTTTTGCCCGTACTCCGGCACGCCGTTATTAAGGCGGAAGTTATTGTAACCCTTGCGGTTTTCACTCATGTTTTCATAGTTCAGGCCAGTAGTGAAAGAGACCGGAACTCCCAGCTCTCCACGATGTGTCCAGCGGCTGTCTATACCCTGGTAATGACGTTGCAGAGTAATTACGCCGCCCGCATGAGATGGGGTAAGTTGGGGGGCCATCGGAATCGATTGATACTGGGTCGTTTCCCGTTCACCTGCGTACATCATCACGCTCATATCATCCCGCGAACTCAGGCTGCGCTCATAACGCAACCCTGCCTGAGTTTGCTTGATGGTTTTTCGCGTGTCGTACTGTTCTGCACGAGGCGCTTGTTGCGGATTCGCTTTCCATTCAGCTTCGGTCAACCCACCAGGGTCATCGGCTTTGATATCCACACTGTTGAAAATCAGGTTTAACTTACTGGCGTCATCAATGTGTACGCCCAGTCTGGCATTGGCTAAATTTTTCTGTGCGCCGCTATGGTCACGATAGCCGTGAGTTGTAAAACGCGTGGTCGAAACGGTGTAATCGACATCGCCAGGCTGTGTGCCGTCGCCCATTGCGCCCGTTGCTTTCAGGCCATAGCGCCAGCTACCAAAACTGCCGTAGTAACTACTGGCTTCAATGGTTGGCGGCTGTTCGCCGATTTGGGTAGTGACGTTCATTACGCCGCCGGACGCATTGCCATACAGGGCAGAGAAGGGGCCTCGCAGCACTTCCACATTTTGCACACTGCTTAA
This sequence comes from Escherichia sp. MOD1-EC6819, assembly GCF_002965765.1. Taxonomy (NCBI): domain Bacteria; kingdom Pseudomonadati; phylum Pseudomonadota; class Gammaproteobacteria; order Enterobacterales; family Enterobacteriaceae; genus Escherichia; species Escherichia sp. MOD1-EC6819. The sequence goes on from NZ_PTRG01000014.1 coordinate 61,658, forward strand.
ATCGATATTGGATGTTTGCCCTTGTCCGTCGGGCATGGTAGCGGGAATACCATCAACATACAGGCGAATACCGCGAATACCGTAAGTGGAACGGGAGCCAAATCCGCGAATAGACAGTTGTAGATCCTGCGCATAGTTCTGCCGGTTTTGTACCTGCAAACCAGGCACACTGGTCAGTGATTCAGACAAATTGATGCGCGGCGTTGCCAGACGCATCTCCTCGCCATCGACCACGCTTACCGCAGCGGGCGTGTCCAGTTCAGAAACTACCTGCGGCGCGGCGCTAACAATCATGGTTTGTTCATTAGCGGCAAAAGTGGAAGGAGAAAGGAGAATCAGTGCGGGTAAAACGGTCTGTCGGACGGAAAAAATCTTCATGAAAAAAGCCAGGTTAAGAATGGGAAAACACCGTCATGGTAATGAATTTGTAAATTTATAGAAAACGAAACGGCACAATACGTTAATTAATTGAGAAAATTGTAGTCGTAACAACAAGAAATGCTCCACATTTGAGAAAATAATGATTACCATTCCCATTTATAACAAGGGCGTAACGAAGATTATGCTCAACGAAGCATTGTGAAGCTGCTATAAATCGGTTCATCAAAGGGAGTCGTCATGCATTTACGTCATCTGTTTTCATCGCGCCTGCGTGGTTCATTACTGTTAGGTTCATTGCTTGTTGCTTCATCATTCAGTACGCAGGCCGCAGAAGAAATGCTGCGTAAAGCGGTAGGTAAAGGTGCCTACGAAATGGCTTATAGCCAGCAAGAAAACGCGTTGTGGCTCGCCACTTCGCAAAGCCGCAAACTGGACAAAGGCGGTGTGGTTTATCGTCTTGATCCGGTCACTCTGGAGGTCACTCAGGCGATCCATAACGATCTCAAGCCGTTTGGTGCCACTATCAACAACGCGACTCAAACGTTGTGGTTTGGTAACACCGTAAACAGCGCGGTCACGGCGATAGATGCCAAAACTGGCGAAGTGAAAGGGCGTCTGGTGCTGGACGATCGCAAACGTACAGAAGAGGTGCGTCCGCTGCAGCCACGTGAGCTGGTTGCTGACGATGCCACGAACACTGTTTACATCAGCGGTATTGGGAAAGAGAGTGTGATTTGGGTGGTTGATGGCGAGAATATCAAACTGAAAACCGCCATCCAGAACACCGGTAAAATGAGTACCGGTCTGGCGCTGGATAGCAAAGGCAAACGTCTTTACACCACTAACGCTGACGGCGAATTGATTACCATCGATACCGCCGACAATAAAATCCTGAGCCGTAAAAAGCTGCTGGATGATGGCAAAGAGCATTTCTTTATCAACATCAGTCTCGATACTGCCAACCAGCGAGCGTTTATCACTGATTCCAAAGCGGCGGAAGTGTTAGTGGTCGATACTCGTAACGGCAATATTCTGGCGAAGGTAGCGGCACCGGAATCACTGGCTGTGCTGTTTAACCCGGCGCGTAATGAAGCCTACGTGACGCATCGGCAGGCGGGTAAAGTCAGTGTGATTGACGCGAAAAACTACAAAGTAGTGAAAACGTTCGACACGCCGACCCATCCTAACAGCCTGGCGCTTTCTGCCGATGGCAAAACGCTGTATGTCAGCGTGAAGCAAAAATCGACTAAACAGCAAGAAGCCACTCAGCCGGACGATGTGATTCGTATTGCGCTGTAATAGATATGGCGAGGGTGAAAATGGAGTGACTTGCCTGACTTTTATCACGCCGCATCCGGCACCTTCGTCAGTAATTTGAATTTGCCCGGCACGTAGCCGGGCAATTTTGCAATTAACTCGCCGTTTCAGGCTTAAACACAATTTCCTGTTGTTCTTCATCTTCCTTGACGACTGGCGCAGTGCTGTGAATTTCAGCAACGCGTTTGCGCACACCAAACCAGCCTATAACCAGCAGAATACCGATAATCGGCAGCGCCGCGATGGTATAAGTCCCGTTCGGGTAATCGAACGCCATCAGCACCAGAACACTCAGTAAAAACAGTAATGTCAGCCAGGAAGTGAAGGGCGCGCCAGGCAGTTTAAAACTGACATCTGCCGCTTTACCTTCTTTGATGGCTTTACGCAGGCGCATCTGACAAACAATGATAAACGCCCACGAGGCGATAATTCCCAATGACGCGAAGTTCAGGACAATCTCAAATACGCGCGACGGCACCAGATAATTGAGGAATACGCCAACGACATACACAACCAGCGTCGCCAGAATCCCGGCATACGGCACATGCTGGCGACTCATTTTCGCCATAAAACCCGGCGCAGATCCGCCCATCGCCATCGAGCGCAAAATACGCCCGGTGCAGTACAGGCCAGAGTTCAGGCTGGAGAGGGCCGCGGTCAATACCACAATATTCATGATGCTGCCAATGTACGGCACACCGAGTTTAGAGAAGAAGGTCACAAAGGGACTTTGACCGGCCTGATAGGCACTCCACGGCAATAACATAACTAGCAACACCACGGAACCGACATAAAACAGGCCAATACGCCAAATCACGCTGTTAATTGCTTTTGGCACCATAGTCTGCGGATCTTTACATTCTCCGGCGGCAGTTCCGACCATTTCGATGGAGGCAAAAGCAAATACCACGCCCTGAATTAACACCAGCGCAGGCAGCAAACCGTGCGGGAAGAAGCCGCCATTATCGGTAATTAAATGAAAGCCAGTGGTGTTGCCATCCAGCGGCTGACCGCTACCGAGGAACACTGTACCCACGACCAAAAAGGTCACAATGGCGAGCACTTTAATCAGCGCAAACCAGAACTCCATCTCTGCGAACCATTTCACACCAATCATATTCATGGTGCCAACGATGGTCAGCGCAGCGAGTGCAAATACCCATTGCGGCACGCCGCCAAACGCGCCCCAGTAATGCATATACAGTGCGACGGCGGTGATATCGACAATCCCGGTCATCGCCCAGTTGATGAAGTACATCCAGCCGGCAACATAAGCGGCTTTCTCACCCAAAAACTCACGGGCATAAGAGACAAAACTACCACTGGAAGGGCGATGTAATACCAACTCACCCAACGCACGCAAAATAAAAAACGAAAACAGGCCGCAGATTAAATAGACCAGTGCCAGTGCCGGGCCGGCCATTTGCAGTCGGGCACCCGCGCCTAAAAACAAACCAGTCCCAATCGCGCCGCCAATGGCGATCATCTGCACCTGGCGATTACCCATCGCTTTGTGATAACCCTCTTCATGGGCATTAAGCCAGCGGCGTTTCGCGGCGTGTTGATCTGAAGTGTCGGTGTCGTGTTTACTCATTGCTCTCCCTGATTGCTTCGTTGAAAAAGTCTTATAAGCCGCCATGAACAATGTTTATTCATCCTGGCGATGACAGTTATTACCATTATTCTTTATGGGTATAAAACTATCGGCGCAGCATCCTACCTGTTATCGATAAACGATGCAAAATATCCCCTTACAAGTTGAGTGGGGATTAAAAGGATTGCTGAAAAAATGACAAATCTTAGTCCTGGCCGCCCTGTTTACTGACCTACACTTAAGCTTTAACGCTGTGTGGGGGAAATATGATTAAGGTGTATGGGGTTCCACCATGAGTGAACTGATGCTGACTTTGGCTGATATTCCCTATAAGTTTGTTGATGTCAGCGGATAGAGTTATTTAGCCCACCGATTTCGCCCATTTTCTTTCGCCCGATATAACGCGGCATCGGCATCAGCAACTATTTGTTCAGCCGTTTTTGCAGGAGCAGAACAGGCAATCCCCTGACTAACCGTAACAAATGCACTAACAGCAGATGCCTGATGCGGGATAGCCGCCAGTTTAAGTTCTTGCTTAACTCTGGCTGCTATCGCTTCGGCTTCCTGCAAGCCCGCATTGAAAAGAATAATGGCAAACTCTTCACCGCCATAGCGCGTAACTACATCTTCGGGCTGGCGAATTGCACGTTGCAGTGCGTTGGCAACTTGTATCAGACAACGATCGCCAGCAGGGTGCCCGTAAGTGTCGTTGTAGCGTTTAAAAAAATCGACATCCAGCATAATTAAAACGAACGACGTCTTTTGTTCGACGGCATCGCGTAAAATACTATCAAACGCTCGTCGGTTTGCCACTCCAGTTAAGGGATCGCGATGAGCTAATGCATCGAGGCGATGAATCAACTGGTTGTTGTACTTATTTTGTTGCCATGCTTCTTCAAACCAACGCAACAAAATAAAACGTCCGCCATAGAGAGCCAGTGAAAAAATGCTCCAGATAACAGCGAAATGAATATTCACATACTGATTGAGCACAAGACTGGCTAACGGGATGGTAAACCATAATGGAATGACAAATGCGAGGAGTGATGGGGTGTGGAAATATAGCGCAACAACGGCACTAAGCATTAGTAATACGCACAGTGGATATGCAAAAGGCAGCGTCCAGTGTGCAATAAAATAAAAACAACACCATGACCATAGTAGGCTTAGAATAACCAATAACTGCTGAATATACTGTACTTTGTTGCGTGGGCTAACTAATAAAAGACCACTGATTAGCAGAATACCTAATGATGAAATATCAATCGTATGTACAAGATTTTTCTCATTAAACCATGGAGTCGTGCCTTCATTAAACAATACCCCTCGAAGCAAAACCAACGATGAAAAACTGATGTTAATCAACGCAAACCACGGCAGGCTAATCGCCATACCGCGAATAACCATATCCTGGCGGTTTTTCCATGAATAATGAGGGTGTTTTCTTTTGTCAGAATACATGTTTGTTTATAACCCAAAAAGGGCAGGGAACCTGCCCGACTTACACGAAAATTATGGCGTTACAATATTGAACCAGAATTCAAAGTTGTCCATATAACCTAACAGTTCGTTGAGTTTTTCCTCATTTCCAGTGATTTTTACTTCGCCTTTATCCGTGGCTTCTTTTAATGTCTCTTCCTTCAGGATGATTTTATTCAGGACATCGCGGGAGAGGGTGATAGTCGCATCGGCGTCAGAGGCTTGCGTATCAGCCGTGTGATTGAGCACACCGTTTTCCAGTTCCACTTTATAAGTGCCGCCATCTTCACCGAAATCAAAATTCAATACTGCTTTAGCGTCTGCCGCTTTCTCGCCATTTATATGCACAGCAAGATAATCAAAGAACATTTCCGGCGTCATGGCACGAACGGTGTCAGGACTGGCTGTATTTGGCGTAGGCAGTTTTTGCACACCATTGCGTAATTCCTGTGCGCCAGTGAGATAAAAATTACGCCACGGCCCGGATTCGGCCTGGTAGCCTAACTGTTCAAGCGCATCGGCTTCCAGATTCCTTGCAGCCTGGTTGTTTGGATCGGCAAACACCACCTTACTGACAACCTGGGCAACCCAGCGGAAATTTCCCTGGTCATAATCCTGTTTGGCTTTTTGTAAAATGGCATCAGCACCGCCCATATACTCCACGAATTTTTTAGCGGCTTCTTCTGGTGGCAGTTCATCAAGAGTCGCGGGGTTACCATCAAACCAGCCAAGATAAAGCACATAAGTTGCTTTCACATCATGGCTCACTGAACCGTAATAACCGCGATTCGCCCAGGTGTTAGCAAGTGAAGAGGGCAATTTGAAGTTTGCGGCAATTTCATCACGAGTCAGCCCCTGATTCGCCATGCGTAGCGTTTGATCGTTGATATAACGGTACAAATCGCGTTGGCTTTTTAGCAGTTTGACAACGTTATCGTTACCCCAGGTTGGCCAGTGATGCTGGGCAAGAATAATCTCCGCTTTATCGCCCCACAGATTGAGGGCTTCGTTGATGTATTTAGACCACGGGAGAGGTTGACGAATTTTGGCACCACGCAGCGAATAGGTGTTGTGGAGGGTGTGCGTGACATCTTCTGCGGTTTCGATCAGTTTCTTTTCTTCAATAAACCACAGCATTTCGGAAGGTGCTTCGGAACCGGGCGCCATCAAAAAATCATAGGTCAGCCCGTCGATAGTCTCTTTTTGTCCGGTTTTGGTGATGTAGTTGGTAGGGGCAATCAATGTAACCGTTCCGGCTGAGGTCGTTGTTCCCAGCCCAGCGCCGACCTGACCTTTAGCATCAGGTTTCAACAAATTACCGTACATATAACTGGCTCGACGGCTCATTACATTGCCAGCCATAATATTTTCTGAAACAGCTTCTTCTAAAAATCCGGCTGGCGCATAAATTTTTGTTTTTCCTGACTTAACGTCAGCTTCATCAACCACACCGCGAACGCCGCCGTAGTGATCGACATGACTGTGCGTGTAGATAACCGCCACCACTGGTTTTTGACCGCGATTTTTATAATAAAGATCCATGCCAACTTTAGCTGTTTCTGCTGAAACCAGTGGATCAACAACGGTAATACCTTCTTTACCTTCAATGATGGTCATATTTGATAAATCGAGATTGCGAATCTGATAGACGCCTTCAGTCACTTCAAATAAGCCGCTGATATTTATCAGTTGCGCCTGACGCCATAAACTTGGATTGACAGTATCAGGTGCTTTATCGCCTTCTTTGATAAAAGAATATTGCTGTGGGTTCCAGATAACATTCCCTTGTTCACCCTTAATCACTTCCTGAGGTAAAGGAGCAATAAAACCTTTATGAGCATCAGCAAAATCGCTGTTATCGGAAAACGGCAATTGACTATAAAGTGCGTTATTCGCTTGTTGGGTGGCAGCGGAAGCCTCTTTGGGCGCTTCTGCTGCGATGAGAGGAAGTGAACTTGTTATGAATAATCCCATGACTAGCAGACTTTTAGCAATATGGTTAAGCTGCATCGCAAGTGTCTCCAGAAGGACTTTATAAAAGAAAGGATATTACGAGTGAAAATTATGATTGAGGGCAAGAATAACTATAACTGGCATTAATAAATCAGCAAGCTGGATGTCGTGAATTTTCTTAATATGATAAGAAATAAAGAATAGATTCTGTATGTTACAGGACGGGTGCGTATTGGCGCGGAAGCTAATAGTATATGTACGTTATTAAAGTGACGGCGTATATATCGCACATCATTTCGCATCAAATAACACATGACGTTTTCGGCTTGTGCTAATTTTGCTGGCAGTCTTTAAAAAGGAGCACAACAATGCCACACATAGACATTAAATGTTTTCCCCGTGAACTGGATGAACAACAAAAAACGGCACTGGCGGCGGAGATTACCGACGTAATTATTCGCCATCTGAACAGTAAAGAAAGTTCGATAAGCATTGCCCTACACCAGATACAACCGGAATCGTGGCAAGCTGTCTGGGACGCCGAAATCGCGCCCCAAATGGAGACTTTGATAAAGAAACCCGGTTACAGCATGTAATTGCTTAACCAGCCGTAACACGCTTGCCGCTGGTAACAAAGGTGCCAGCGCCTAAATGATGTAGCGTATTGAGTTTATCGTCATCAAATTGCCAGCGGCCTTCGACAAAAACACGAGCGTCTGCCGCTGCTGATACCACTTCGCCAAACAGCGTGTCGTATTTTTCTTGCGCAGAAGTCGCGGGAAGCAAGCGGCACTCCATCCATGCCAGACATTTCTTTTCGACCACCGGCAAGCCAAGCACCGGACCTTTCACAACCGGAATGCCATAACAGTTAAACTTATCTTCATCACGCCCAGAAATGCTGCCCACTGCCCACGTCCAGTTTGTTGCTGCGACGCCTGGGATCACAATGCCAAACATGCCACTACGTTCAATCAACTCCCGTGACCATGTCGATTTATCGACCACAATTGCCACGCGTGGTGGTTCGAACTCCACGGGCATCGACCAGGCCGCAGCCATAATGTTACGTCGCTGGGATTGCTCATCGAAACTGGTGATCAGGACGGTAGGGCCGTGGTTTAACAGACGGCTGGCATGATGCAACTCAACGGGAATAAATTGGCTCACGGTATCGCCTCGCTAAGAAAGTGGTTTTAAAAGCGTAGCTCGTAACGCAATAAGTAACGAAATTAACGGGATTGGCGATTTGCGAACGTGATGCTTGTCCGCGATCGCACAAAATAGCCGGTGTGGCGTCCATTCCAGGTTATAAATTGAGAAAACCACTAAGGGAAACGCCTGATGACGCCCATTCTGAATCACTATTTTGCCCGTATTCGCTGGACGGGTGCTGCTGCGGTCAATATCGATACGCTACGAGCATTACACCTGAAACACAATTGCACTATTCCATTTGAAAATCTCGACGTTTTGCTGCCGAGAGAAATCCAGCTTGATGATCAATCGCTTGAAGAGAAGCTGGTGACTGCGCGACGTGGCGGTTACTGTTTTGAGCAGAATGGTGTGTTTGCGCGAGTGTTACGTGAGCTGGGATTTAACGTTCGCAGTTTGTTAGGTCGCGTGGTGTTATCTAACCCACCATCGTTGCCGCCGCGCACGCACCGTCTGTTGTTAGTAGAACTGGAGGGTGAACAATGGATTGCCGACGTCGGTTTTGGTGGTCAGACGCTGACCGCGCCAATCCGTTTAGTGCCGGATATCGCACAAACCACGCCACACGGAGAGTATCGGTTGTTGCAGGAGGGTGATAACTGGGTTTTGCAGTTTAATCATCATCAGCACTGGCAGTCGATGTACCGTTTTGATCTCTGCGAGCAGCAACAAAGTGATTATGTGATGGGCAATTTCTGGTCGGCGCACTGGCCGCAGTCGCATTTTCGCCATCATCTGTTGATGTGCCGCCATTTGCCGGACGGTGGCAAGCTGACGCTGACCAATTTCCATTTCACCCATTATGAAAATGGGCACGCGGTGGATCAGCGGAATCTATCGGATGTGGCGTCGTTATATGCCGTGATGCAGGAACAATTTGGGCTGGGCGTGGATGATGCGAAACATGGGTTTACCGTGGATGAACTGGCACTGGTGATGGCAGCGTTCGACACACATCCGGAGGCAGGGAAATAGTTTGTGCCGGATGCGGCGTAAACGCCTTATCCGGCCTAAATTAGCCAACAGATTCACGCTTGTAGGTCTGATAAGCGAAGCGCATCAGGCAATTGGGACCGGCAACGGTTTCAGAGATCAATGGCCCATTCGGCATGAAACAAAATCACCGCTGTGCCAGAAATGGTGACTTTCTCCGGTTGGTTGTCCCGAATAGTCACTGTCACATCAATCACGCCGTCACGCCCCAGAGCTCGTCCCTGATGGCCTTTAACACGCAACACGTTGCCATCGTGGGGCAATACGTTGTGATGCACTAACCATGCGCCCATTGGGCCATTGGCATTGCCGGTCACCGGATCTTCCACAATACCAATCGCAGGCGAGAACATGCGACCATCGGTTTCATTTTTGCCTGGGCGGATCTGGAAGGGGAAGAAACCATTGCAGCCAATCTGTTTACTGATAGCGGTCAGCGCAGCAAGGTCAGGCGAAAGGGCATCGATATCCACTTCTGGTTTCAACGGGATCATCACTTTTGAGTGTCCTGTTGTTGCCACCTGAATTGGCAAGCCTGGCAGAATATCGTCCTCAGTGAGATGAAGCGCGTTGATAATTGCCGCGCGAGCTCCACCTTCCAGCGGCGGTTCAAAGCCCGGCGTGCCTTGCTCCAGAGAAATACGATAATCACCGTTTTGTTTTTCGATAGTGACACGGTGCTTTCCCGCCAACGATGTTTGCCAGACGGTGCAATTTCCCAAACCCAATACCTTTGAACGTACATAGTGCGCTGCTACCGTCGCGTGACCGCAAATTGGCACTTCAACCATTGGCGTAAAGTAGCGAATGTGTACATCGCTGTCGTCACTGCGCAGCAGAAAAGCCGTTTCCGAATGGCCTAACTCGCGGGCGATAAGTTGCATTTGCGCTTCGCTAAGATTATCGGCAGGGAATACAACACCGGCAGAATTGCCGCGAAACGGTTGAGAGGTAAAAGCATCGACGTGGTAAATCTGCGGTTTCATTACTGTTCTCCTGTGGCTGGAGAACTATCATAGCCTGCAATCGGCCGGAGAGCGAAAGGCTATCCGGCCGGCATGAGAATTATCGCCGTGAGCGCACAATCTGATACCTGCGGGTAAAGTACTCAAACGGTGCGCTCCATACATGCACCAGTCGGGTGAACGGGAAGAGCAGGAAGATGGTCATTCCCAACACCAGATGAACGCGGAAGATATAAGCTACGCCATCAAGATGCGTCGATGCGCCGCCCTGGAAAGTGACGATGCTTTGCGCCCATCCCACCAGCTTCATCATTTCACTGCCGTCCGGATGTTGTGCTGAAAAGGGAATGGTGGTTAACCCAAGAATGCACTGAATTAACAAAATGGCGAGGATCAGGATATCCGCACCAGAAGACGTCGCCCTGATACGCGGATTTGTTAAACGACGCACCAGCAGCCCCGCACCGCCAATCAGCGTCAACACCCCGCAAATACCGCCGAGGATCATCGCCATCTGCTGTTTTACCGCCACCGGAAGGAACCACGCGTACATCCAGTGCGGCGTTAACATGCCGAACAGATGACCGAAGAAGATCCCCAGAATACCGATATGGAACAAGTTCGACCACAGCACCATTCCGCGTTTATCCAACATCTGGCTTGAGGAGGCACGCCAGGTGTACTGCCCGTAATCGTAGCGCAACCAGCTTCCGAGGATAAAAACCGTGCCACACAAGTACGGGTAGATATCGTAAAAAAAGACGTTCAGATACTGAATCATTTCCCACCTCCCGCACTGATGTCCACATACTGCGGTGCGACATCCTGACTAAAGCGTCGCTGATATTGATTAAGCGGCGAGCTGTCACACGCCGTGGCGTTATCTTCAATAAACTTCACCTGTTCCTCTTCCCACACCGCATCCAGTGCCTGACGGGTGTCGTCGCGCTCCTCGCTGCGTATCTGTTTTGTGACACTGTCACTTGAGAGTGTACTTCCCGCCAGATGCAGCAGGGCGTCAAACAACGGATACCACGGCGCCTCACGTTGTTTTAAGCGCCCGCCGAGCAGGGCGAGGATTGGCGCAACGTTGAGCAAACCTTCTTTAGCCTGGTTGTCGGGTAGCACACTTAAATACTCCAGATACAAAGGCAGATAATCAGGCAACTCGCGACAATTTAGTTGCAGGCCGACTTTTTCATACTCCGCCAGCAGATCCACCATTGCCTGACCGCGATCGCGTGACTCGGCATGAACATGTTCAAATAGCAGCAGCGAAGTGGTACGTCCACGGTCAAACACTTCACACCATTCAGCCTGTTTATCCAGCAGCGGCGCATTAAGCAGGTCGCAGGTGAAATCGGTGAGCATCGGCGCGTCGTGGCGAATCAGCGCCAGCGCGTCGTCTTTGTTCTCCCATAGCAGCTCGTCCGGATACTCCATCAACAGGCCAATCACTTTGAGGATTTGCATTATTCCCCCTCCGCTTTATTGCGTACTTCGGTAATGTCGATAGCATCGATCCGGCTACTGTTGAACAGGTTGAATTTAGTATCAGAGCCGTGGCAACCGTCGCCAAAAGTAAAGCCGCAGCCGTTGCGTTCACCGAAGGCGTCGCCCGCCATTTCCCGATGACTGGTCGGAATGACAAACCGATCTTCATAGTTGGCGATAGCGAGATAGCGATACATATCTTCCACCTGGGCGACGCTCAACCCGACTTCGTCGATCGCGCGGGTATCAGTTACACCTTCTACGGTTTGCGAACGCATATAGTGGCGCATTGCCATCATCCGTTTCAGCGCCCGCAGTACAGGGCCGGTATCGCCCGCACTCAACATATTGGCGAGGTATTGCACCGGAATACGCAGGCTTTCGATGGCGGGAAGTACGCCTTCGCTTTTGGGCAGTCCGCCCGCGTCGGCGTAAGACTGAATCGGCGACAGCGGCGGCACGTACCAGACCATCGGCAGGGTGCGATATTCCGGGTGCAACGGTAGCGCCAGTTTCCAGTCCATTGCCATTTTGTAAACCGGTGAACGCTGGGCTGCCTCAATCACGTTTTGCGGGATACCTTGTTTCAGGGCTTCTTCGATCACTGATGGATCGTGCGGATCGAGGAACACTTCGCACTGGCGTTCATAGAGATCAACTTCGCGCTCGGTGCTCGCTGCTTCCTCGATGCGGTCGGCGTCGTAGAGCAGTACACCAAGATAACGAATGCGCCCCACGCAGGTTTCGGAGCAGACCGTGGGCTGACCGGACTCAATTCGCGGATAACAGAAGATGCATTTTTCCGACTTGCCGCTTTTCCAGTTGAAGTAGATTTTTTTGTACGGACAACCGCTAATGCACAAGCGCCAGCCACGACATTTATCCTGATCGATCAGCACAATGCCGTCTTCTTCGCGTTTGTAGATAGCGCCGCTGGGGCAGGTCGCCACGCAGCTGGGGTTGAGGCAGTGTTCGCAAAGGCGCGGCAGGTACATCATGAAAGTGTTTTCAAACTGACCGTACATCTCCTTTTGCATGGCTTCGAAGTTGCGGTCGCGGGCGCGTTTTTCAAACTCGCCGCCCAGCAATTCTTCCCAGTTTGGCCCCCAGATCACTTTGTCCATCCGTTTGCCGTCAATCAGCGAACGTGGGCGGGCAGTGGGAATGTGTTTACCTTCCGGCGCGCTATGCAAATGTTCGTAGTCGAAGGTGAAAGGTTCGTAGTAGTCGTCAATCTGCGGTATCACCGGGTTGGCGAAGATTTTAGTTATTACGCCCATCTTGCTGCCCAGGCGCGGGCGGATCTTGCCATTCACATCACGTACCCAGCCGCCTTGCCATTCTTCCTGATCTTCCCAGTTTTTCGGATAACCAATGCCCGGTTTGGTTTCGACGTTGTTAAACCATGCGTACTCCATGCCTTCGCGCCCGGTCCAGACGTTTTTACAGGTCACCGAACAGGTGTGGCAGCCGATACATTTATCGAGGTTAAGCACCATGCCGACTTGCGAACGTATTTTCATTTTTCCGCCTCCTGTACCTGATCGCGACCTTCATCATCCAGCCAGTTAACGTTTTTCATCTTACGGATCATGATGAACTCATCGCGGTTCGAGCCGACGGTGCCGTAGTAGTTAAAGCCCCAGGCCAGTTGCGCGTAACCGCCAATCATATGCGTCGGCTTCGGGCAAACGCGGGTGACTGAGTTGTGAATACCGCCGCGCATTCCGGTCACTTCTGAACCGGGGATATTCATAATGCGTTCCTGAGCGTGATACATCATGGTCATGCCCGGTGGCACGCGCTGGCTGACTACCGCACGAGCTGTCAGCGCACCGTTGGCGTTAAACACTTCCACCCAGTCGTTATCAACAATGGTCAGTTCGCGGGCATCGGTTTCGCTGATCCAGACAATCGGCCCGCCGCGCGAGAGCGTCAGCATTAGCAGGTTTTCACTGTAGGTAGAGTGAATGCCCCATTTCTGGTGCGGCGTCAGGAAGTTAAGTGCTTTTTCCGGGAAGCCGTTTGGCGGGATCTGACGCATGTCACTGACACTGCGGGTGTCGATAGGCGGGCGATAAGCCACCAGGCTTTCACCAAAGGCGCGCATCCAGGGATGATCCTGATAGAGCTGCTGGCGTCCCGACAGCGTGCGCCACGGAATTAACTCGTGAACGTTGGTGTATCCCGCGTTATAGGAGACGTGATCGCTTTCCAGACCGGACCAGGTGGGGCTGGAAATGATTTTACGTGGTTGCGCCTGAATATCGCGAAAGCGAATCTTCTCATCCTCTTTGTGTAGCGCCAGATGAGTATGTTCGCGCCCGGTGATCTCGCCCAGAGCCTGCCAGGCTTTTACCGCTACATGGCCGTTGGTTTCCGGTGCCAGCGCCAGAATGACCTCTGATGCATCAATGGCGGTGTCAATCAGCGGACGCCCCTGTGCCGGGCCATCGCGTTTGGTGTAATTGAGTTTGCCGAGGAAATCGATTTCATCCTGGGTATTCCACGAAATCCCTTTACCGCCGTTGCCAAGTTTGTCCATCAACGGCCCCAGCGAGGTAAAACGTTCATAGGTAGCAGGGTAGTCGCGCTCCACCGCCACAATATTCGGCGCGGTCTTACCTGGGATTAGGTCGCATTCGCCTTTGCGCCAGTCGAGCACTTCACACGGTTGGGAGAGTTCTGCCGGAGAGTCGTGCAATAACGGTTGCAGTACAATATCTGTTTCTTTGCCAAGATGTCCCACGCAGACTTGCGAGAATGCTTTGGCGATACCTTTGTAGATTTCCCAGTCGCTGCGTGACTCCCACGCCGGATCGACCGCCGCTGAAAGTGGATGAATAAACGGATGCATATCCGAGGTATTCATATCGTCTTTTTCGTACCAGGTCGCGGTAGGCAGGACGATATCGGAGAATAAACAAGTGCTGGACATGCGGAAGTCGAGCGTCACCAGCAGGTCGAGCTTGCCCTCTATCGCGGCGGTTTGCCACTCGACTTCTTCCGGTTGAATTCCCTCCGTCAGCCCAAGTTCTTCCCCCTGAATACCGCTTTCCGTACCCAGCAGATATTTCTGCATATACTCATGGCCTTTGCCGGAGGAGCCAAGCAGGTTAGAACGCCAGACAAACAGGTTACGCGGATGATTGCTGCCGTTATCTGGCTGCTCGCAGGCCATACGCAAATCACCCGATTTCAGCGCCTGAGCGGTAAATTCAGTGGGTGATAATCCGGCCTTGTCGGCTTCAGCTTTCAACGTGAGCGGATTACGCCCCAACTGCGGCGCAGAAGGTAGCCAGCCCATGCGTTCGGCGCGAACGTTGAAATCAATCAGATGACCGCTGTATTTACTGGCATCGGCGAGCGGTGAGAGCAATTCCTGAGCGGTGACTTTTTCATAGCGCCACTGGCTTGAGTGATTGTAAAAAAATGAGGTGCTGTTCATCTGGCGCGGTGGGCGGTTCCAGTCAAGCGCAAAGGCCAGTGGTAACCAACCGGTTTGCGGACGCAGTTTTTCCTGACCGACATAGTGTGCCCAGCCCCCGCCGCTTTGCCCAACACAACCGCAGAAGATCAACATATTGATCATTCCCCGATAGTTCATATCCATGTGATACCAGTGGTTAACACCAGCACCGAGGATAATCATCGAACGTCCGTGGGTTTTATGGGCGGTATCGGCAAATTCACGGGCGATGGTTTCAATATACTGGCGCGGCACGCCGGTAATTTGCTCGCCCCATGCCGGCGTGTAGGCTTTGATTTCAGCGTAATCTTTCGCGCTGTTTTCGTCTTCCAGCCCGCGATCAAGACCGTAATTTGCTAGCACCAGATCATAAACGCTGACCACCGGACAGACACTGCCATCGGAGAGCGTCAGATTTTTCACCGGAAGCTGGCGTACCAGAATCGGATCGTGTTTTACGCTGCGAAAATGCGGGTTTTCAATGCCGCCAAAGTAGGGAAAAGCCACGCCAGCAACAGCGTCGTGTTGACCGAGCAGGGTTAACGACAATTCGGTTTCTGAACCTGCGGCAATGGATTCCAGATTCCATTTGCCTTTCTCTCCCCAGCGAAAACCGATCGAACCGTTCGGCACCACCAGTTCTCCAGCGATATTAAACGCCACGGTTTTCCACTGCGGATTGTTGCTTTCACCCAGTCCATCCACCAGGTCAGACGCGCGGATCATGCGTCCCGGAACGTAGCTGCCATCGTCGCGCGGTTCCAGCATTACCAGCATCGGCATATCGCTGTAGCGGCGGCAGTAGTTGATAAAGTAGTCGCTGGGGTTATCGAGGTGGAACTCTTTTAAGATCACATGGCCCATCGCCATTGCCAGCGCGCTATCGGTGCCTTGCTTTGGCGCCAGCCACTGGTCGCACAGTTTTGCTACTTCCGAGTAGTCCGGGGTAATGGCGATAGTTTTGGTGCCTTTGTAGCGCACTTCGGTAAAGAAGTGGGCGTCTGGCGTGCGCGTCTGCGGTACGTTAGACCCCCATGCGATGATGTAGCTGGAGTTATACCAGTCGGCGGATTCCGGTACGTCGGTTTGTTCGCCCCAGGTCATCGGCGAGGCGGGCGGCAGGTCGCAATACCAGTCATAGAAACTTAAGCAGGTGCCGCCTAGCAGTGACAGATAGCGTGTTCCGGCGGCGTAAGAGACCATCGACATCGCCGGGATCGGCGAGAAACCAGCAACGCGATCAGGGCCGTAAGTTTTGATGGTCCAGACATTAGCGGCAGCAATCAGTTGATTCAGTTCCTGCCAGTTGGAGCGGATAAACCCACCGCGTCCGCGTACCTGCTTGTAGCTCAGGCACTTTTGCGGGTCATTCATAATTGATGCCCACGCCAGTACCGGATCGCTGTGTTGTTTAAGTGCTTCGCGCCACAGTTCAATCAGCCGTTTACGAATTAGCGGGTATTTCAGGCGGTTGGCACTGTAGAGATACCAGGAGTAACTTGCGCCACGCGGGCAGCCGCGTGGTTCATGATTGGGCAGGTCAGGGCGAGTGCGTGGGTAGTCGGTCTGCTGAATTTCCCAGGTCACCAGGCCATTTTTAACGTAGATTTTCCAGCTACAGGAGCCGGTACAGTTAACGCCGTGGGTGGAACGCACGATTTTGTCGAACTGCCAACGCTGGCGATAGCTGTCCTCCCAGTCGCGGTTGCTATGCATCACCTGTCCGTGACCATCGGCAAAAGTTTCGCCCTTTTGTTTGAAGTAGCGAAAGCGATCCAAAAGTTTACTCATGACATGACTCCTGCTCCAGGAATGATTTGGGATCTGATGCCTTGTCAGATGCGGCATAAACGCCTTATCCGACCTACGGGTGCGACACGTCGCATCAGGCATCGATCTCTTATTTTTGGCTAAACTTCCGCCGACCATAGACCAGCCAGGTCAGCAGTACACAGATGATGTAAAAGATTAAAAACACTTTCATCGCGCCCACCGGAGAGCCTGTCATATTCAGCGACATGCCAAACGCCTGCGGAATAAAAAAGCCGCCAACTGCGCCAATGGCTGAGATAAAGCCCAGCGCCGCCGCCGTTTCGGTGATCGCTTCTCGCTGCGCTTCATCATCGCTGCCACCTTTCATCTTGACGCGATAAATGGTTATCTGGCGGAAGATGACAGCAATCATCTGGAAGGTGGAGCCACTACCCAGACCCGCTGTCAGGAACAACCCCATAAACACGACGAAAAATGCGATGAAATTGCCGGAACCTGTACCAGGCAGAGTGAGGAACAACAGGGCACTGAAAAGCGCCATAAAAATAAAGTTGATAAGCGTCACCCGCACGCCGCCAAATTTATCGGAGATAGCACCGCCAACTGACCGGGCAATCGCGCCGATAAACGGCCCAAAGAACGCCAGTTGCAGTATATTCACATCCGGGAACTGAGTTTTCGCCAGCATGGCAAAACCAGCGGAAAAACCGATAAACGAACCGAAGGTGGCGAGATAGAGCAGACTCAACAGCCAGAGATGCAGACGTTGTAAAACGGGCAACTGGTCGGCAATTGACGCGCGTGAACTGGCGATATCGTTCATCCCAAACCAGGCGGCGATAGTGGCAATTGCCAGCAGTGGCACCCAAATCCATGCGGCGTTCGCCAGCGACATCACTGAGCCATCGGCCTGTGGTACGCCATTAACACCGAGAAAGGCAAATACCGGAACAAAAATCACCAGTGGCGCAACCAGTTGCATCACGCTGACGCCTAAATTGCCTAATCCGCCATTAATCCCTAATGCGCTACCTTGTTTTGCTTTCGGGAAGAAAAAACTGATATTGCCCATACTGGAAGCAAAATTCGCGCCAGCGAAACCACACAGCAAGGCAATAACAATAAATATTCCAAAAGGAGTATGGGGATTTTGTACGGCAATACCGAGCCAGACGCAGGGAATAATCAGGATCGCGGTACTAAAAACAGTCCAGCGACGCCCACCAAATATAGGCACCATAAAGGAGTAGGGGACACGTAATAATGCGCCAGAAACGGAGGGTAATGCGGTTAATAAAAAAAGCTGATCGGTCGTAAAATTAAAGCCAATTTTATTGAGATTAACGGTGACTGCGCTAAATAACATCCAGACACAGAATGCAAGAAGTAAACAACTGACTGATATCCAGAGATTTCTTCGTGCTATATGTTTTCCTTTATTTTCCCAGAAGGCCGGATTTTCTGGCTTCCAGTCGCGCAAAAGATAACGATTACTTTTCTCATTTTGCAGTGCCATATTCTTCCTCACATGCACACGTTGGTAATGAAAAAAAGAAAGACAGGACGTTGGGCGCGATGACCCACTTTTATAATTAAGAGAATCAGGTGAGATACTGACTGAAAGAATAGATAAGAAAGCGCAGCCGCGCGGTGAGAATGCGGATTATCTGAAGGGTTATGTGTTACTGAATGTAACAAAGATATATCATTGCCTTCACTAATATTTCAATCCGCATACCCTGAACGAACTTTGTTGCAGCATGAAACTTATCGGTGACGTGTCGCCAGCCAACAGAGCAGAGAGCCGCCACAGACCATGAGTGCGCCTTGCCAGAATGAGAACGATAGCGGTGCGTTGAGTAGCACGGCAGCCAGAGCAGAAGAAAGTACAGGCGTAAAATAAGAACCAACCGCCATAATCGTTACGTTGCCATGTAAAATACCGACATTCCAGGCGGCGTAAGCAAATCCTAAAGTAAATGCCGCAGATATGAGTTTAACGATGACAGGAAAGCTAAAAACCATCTCTGGTTGTGGCGTTATAAAATAGTAAATCCATAGACTTGCCCCCGTCAGAAGAACGAAAACAGTAATGCCGTTAAATCCACGGGCATATTTATTCGTGACTGTGCAATAAGCTGCCCAGATAAACGCACCAATAAACGCCAAAAAATAACTTAATGGACTGGTGGTAATATTATTGATGATTTCATCATATTGTAGCCCGTTGTCGCCGCCTAATACCCAACAGACACCCATCAAAGCTAAAAGCAATCCGGGAATAATCAGCCAGTTTGTTTTCTGACCATTAAAAAGAATGGCGAATAGTATCGTCAGGCTGGGCCATAAATAGTTCACCATACCTACTTCTATCGCCTGATGGCGGGTAGCAGCATAACCTAAGGAAAGCGCGAGGCAGATTTCATAACTCACGAACAATACGCTGCCAGCAAGTAAATAGCCTTTCGGGATCTGCCGGATACGCGGGAATCCAACGGTGAAGATTAACAGCAGCCCGCTTAATGAATAGATCGCCGCCGCACCACCGACCGGGCCGAGCCCCTCGCTGACACCGCGAATCAATCCTACCATGGTGCTCCACAGGACGATCGCGATTAGCCCTATGAGCGTTGCTTTTTGTCGTGTCATGCGCGTTGTTTAGTCTCTCTTGCCGTTAAAAATTAAGCTGAAATTTATAGCATTTTTTTAACCGGCCTGTCAGGCAGTGGTGTGTTTTTCTACCGCCATTGAGGTAGGTCAATTTGCGCAGGCGGATTATTTTGTGGCAAACACGTGTTCTTTTTGATTTCGCGCAAAAAGATTCAGAATTTTACTGTTAGTTTCCTCGCGCAGTAATACCCCTGAAAAAAGAGGAAAGCAATGGACGTCAGTCGCAGACAATTTTTTAAAATCTGCGCGGGCGGTATGGCGGGAACAACAGTAGCGGCATTGGGCTTTGCCCCGAAGCAAGCACTGGCTCAGGCGCGAAACTACAAATTATTACGCGCTAAAGAGATCCGTAACACCTGCACATACTGTTCCGTAGGTTGCGGGCTATTGATGTATAGCCTGGGTGATGGCGCGAAAAACGCCAGAGAAGCGATTTATCACATTGAAGGTGACCCGGATCATCCGGTAAGTCGTGGTGCGCTGTGCCCGAAAGGGGCCGGTTTGCTGGATTACGTCAACAGCGAAAACCGTCTGCGTTACCCGGAATATCGTGCGCCTGGTTCTGACAAATGGCAGCGCATTAGCTGGGAAGAAGCATTCTCCCGTATTGCGAAGCTGATGAAAGCTGACCGTGACGCCAACTTTATTGAAAAGAACGAGCAGGGCGTAACGGTAAACCGTTGGCTTTCTACCGGTATGCTGTGTGCTTCCGGTGCCAGCAACGAAACCGGGATGCTGACCCAGAAATTTGCCCGCTCCCTCGGGATGCTGGCGGTAGACAACCAGGCGCGCGTCTGACACGGACCAACGGTAGCAAGTCTTGCTCCAACATTTGGTCGCGGTGCGATGACCAACCACTGGGTGGATATCAAAAACGCTAACGTCGTAATGGTGATGGGCGGTAACGCTGCTGAAGCGCATCCCGTCGGTTTCCGCTGGGCGATGGAAGCGAAAAACAACAACGATGCAACCTTGATCGTTGTCGATCCCCGTTTTACGCGTACCGCTTCTGTGGCGGATATTTACGCACCTATTCGTTCCGGTACGGACATTACGTTCCTGTCTGGCGTTTTGCGCTACCTGATCGAAAACAACAAAATCAACGCCGAATACGTTAAGCATTACACCAACGCCAGCCTGCTGGTGCGTGATGATTTTACTTTCGAAGACGGCCTGTTCAGCGGTTATGACGCTGAAAAACGCCAGTACGATAAGTCGTCCTGGAACTATCAGTTCGATGAAAACGGCTATGCGAAACGCGATGACACGCTGACTCATCCGCGCTGTGTGTGGAACCTGCTAAAAGAGCACGTTTCCCGCTATACGCCGGACGTCGTGGAAAACATCTGCGGTACGCCAAAAGCCGACTTCCTGAAAGTGTGTGAAGTGCTGGCCTCCACCAGCGCGCCGGATCGCACAACCACCTTCCTGTACGCGCTGGGCTGGACGCAGCACACCGTCGGTGCGCAGAACATCCGTACTATGGCGATGATCCAGTTGCTGCTCGGCAACATGGGTATGGCCGGCGGCGGCGTGAACGCACTGCGTGGTCACTCCAACATTCAGGGTCTGACCGACTTAGGTCTGCTCTCTACCAGCCTGCCGGGTTATCTGACGCTGCCGTCAGAAAAACAGGTTGATTTGCAGTCTTATCTGGAAGCGAACACGCCGAAAGCGACGCTGGCGGATCAGGTGAACTACTGGAGCAACTATCCGAAGTTCTTCGTTAGCCTGATGAAATCTTTCTACGGCGATGCCGCGCAGAAAGAGAACAACTGGGGCTACGACTGGCTGCCGAAGTGGGACCAGACCTACGACGTCATCAAGTATTTCAACATGATGGACGAAGGCAAGGTCAGCGGTTATTTCTGCCAGGGCTTTAACCCGGTTGCGTCCTTCCCGGACAAAAACAAAGTGGTTAGCTGCCTGAGTAAGCTGAAGTACATGGTGGTTATCGATCCGCTGGTGACTGAAACGTCTACTTTCTGGCAGAACCACGGCGAGTCGAACGATGTCGATCCGGCGTCTATCCAGACTGAAGTATTCCGCCTGCCTTCGACCTGCTTTGCTGAAGAAGATGGTTCTATCGCCAACTCCGGACGCTGGTTGCAGTGGCACTGGAAAGGCCAGGACGCACCAGGCGAAGCGCGTAACGACGGCGAAATTCTGGCGGGTATCTACCATCACCTGCGCGAGCTGTACAAAGCTGAAGGTGGTAAAGGCGTAGAACCGCTGATGAAAATGAGCTGGAACTACAAGCAACCGCACGAGCCGCAGTCTGACGAAGTGGCAAAAGAGAACAACGGCTATGCGCTGGAAGATCTCTATGACGCTAATGGCGTGCTGATTGCGAAGAAAGGTCAGTTGCTGAGTAGCTTTGCGCATCTGCGTGATGACGGTACAACCGCATCTTCTTGCTGGATCTACACCGGTAGCTGGACAGAGCAGGGCAACCAGATGGCCAACCGTGATAACTCCGACCCGTCCGGTCTGGGGAACACGCTGGGATGGGCCTGGGCGTGGCCGCTCAACCGTCGCGTGCTGTACAACCGTGCTTCAGCGGATATCAACGGTAAACCGTGGGATCCGAAACGAATGCTGATCCAGTGGAACGGCAGCAAGTGGACGGGTAACGATATTCCTGACTTCGGCAATGCCGCGCCGGGTACGCCAACCGGGCCGTTTATCATGCAGCCGGAAGGGATGGGACGCCTGTTTGCCATTAACAAAATGGCGGAAGGTCCGTTCCCGGAACACTACGAGCCAATTGAAACGCCGCTGGGAACTAACCCGCTGCATCCGAACGTGGTGTCTAACCCGGTGGTTCGTCTGTATGAACAAGACGCGCTGCGGATGGGTAAAAAAGAGCAGTTCCCGTATGTGGGTACGACCTATCGTCTGACCGAGCACTTCCACACCTGGACCAAGCACGCATTGCTCAACGCAATCGCCCAGCCGGAACAGTTTGTGGAGATCAGCGAAACGCTGGCGGCGGCGAAAGGCATTGCCAATGGTGACCGTGTCACTGTCTCCAGCAAGCGTGGCTTTATCCGCGCGGTGGCTGTGGTAACGCGCCGTCTGAAACCGCTGAATGTAAACGGTCAGCAGGTTGAAACGGTGGGTATTCCAATCCACTGGGGCTTTGAGGGTGTCGCGCGTAAAGGTTATATCGCTAACACTCTGACGCCAAATGTCGGTGATGCAAACTCGCAAACGCCGGAATATAAAGCGTTCTTAGTAAACATCGAGAAGGCGTAAGGGGGCGAACAGATGGCTATGGAAACGCAGGACATTATCAAAAGGTCCGCAACTAACTCCATCACGCCGCCTTCTCAGGTGCGTGATTACAAAGCAGAAGTCGCGAAACTTATCGACGTTTCCACCTGTATCGGCTGTAAAGCCTGTCAGGTGGCGTGTTCGGAGTGGAACGACATCCGTGATGAAGTGGGGCACTGCGTCGGGGTTTATGATAACCCCGCCGATCTGAGCGCCAAGTCCTGGACGGTGATGCGCTTTAGCGAAACCGAACAGAACGGCAAGCTGGAGTGGCTGATCCGTAAAGATGGCTGTATGCACTGTGAAGATCCGGGCTGCCTGAAGGCGTGCCCGTCTGCTGGTGCAATCATTCAGTACGCTAACGGGATTGTCGATTTCCAGTCGGAAAACTGCATCGGCTGTGGTTACTGCATTGCCGGGTGTCCGTTTAATATTCCGCGCCTCAACAAAGAGGATAACCGGGTATATAAATGCACGCTCTGCGTCGATCGCGTCAGCGTCGGCCAGGAACCGGCTTGTGTGAAAACCTGTCCGACCGGGGCTATCCATTTCGGCACCAAGAAGGAGATGCTGGAGCTGGCGGAACAGCGCGTGGCGAAACTGAAAGCGCGTGGTTACGAACATGCTGGCGTCTACAACCCGGAAGGTGTCGGTGGTACGCACGTCATGTACGTGTTGCATCACGCCGATCAGCCGGAGCTGTATCACGGTCTGCCGAAAGATCCGAAGATCGATACCTCGGTGAGCTTGTGGAAAGGCGCGTTGAAACCGCTGGCAGCGGCTGGCTTTATCGCCACTTTTGCCGGGTTGATTTTCCACTACATCGGTATTGGCCCGAATAAGGAAGTGGACGATGACGAGGAGGATCATCATGAGTAAGTCGAAAATGATTGTGCGCACAAAGTTTATTGATCGCGCCTGTCACTGGACCGTGGTGATTTGCTTCTTCCTGGTGGCGCTGTCCGGGATTTCGTTCTTCTTCCCGACGCTGCAATGGCTGACGCAAACCTTCGGTACGCCGCAGATGGGACGCATTTTGCACCCGTTCTTCGGCATTGCGATTTTCGTCGCGCTGATGTTTATGTTCTTCCGCTTTGTGCATCACAACATCCCGGATAAGAAAGATATTCCGTGGCTGTTGAACATTGTCGAAGTATTGAAAGGCAATGAGCACAAAGTGGCGGATGTTGGTAAGTACAACGCCGGACAGAAGATGATGTTCTGGTCAATCATGAGCATGATTTTCGTGCTGCTGGTGACCGGGGTGATCATCTGGCGTCCGTACTTTGCGCAGTACTTCCCGATGCAGGTTGTCCGTTATAGCCTGCTGATCCACGCGGCAGCGGGTATCATCCTGATCCACGCCATCCTGATCCATATGTATATGGCATTCTGGGTGAAAGGGTCGATTAAAGGGATGATCGAAGGGAAGGTGAGCCGTCGCTGGGCGAAGAAACACCATCCGCGCTGGTATCGTGAAATCGAGAAGGCAGAAGCAAAAAAAGAGAGTGAAGAAGGGATATAATCTCTTTTGAACTTTAAGCTGAAAATGGCGCTGTAAAAGGCGCCATTTTTTTATTGCGTAACCAGACGGCGTAGTCGCGACACATCCACCGTTTTTTCAGCCTCTGCCAGACTCCACGCGTTTTGCAGATTCAACCACATTTGCGGCGAACTGCCGATCACCACGGAAAGTTTAATCGCCATTTCTGGCGTCAAAGCCGCTTTTCCGGTCAGCAATCGGCTTGCCGTTGAGGGCGCAATTTCCATTGCTCTGGCAAATTCGCGCAGGCTGACGTTCAGCTCGTCCAGTGATTCCTGAATGATGTCCCCCGGACGGGGATGATTGGCCATTTTCATCAGTGATAGTCCTCGTAATCCAGTATGTATGCATCGCCATTGACGAACTCAAACGTTATCCGCCAGTTGCCCGAGACAGAGATTGCCCAAATTCCATCGCGATCGCCGCTTAACGGGTGTAGTCGGTAACCTGGCATATCGATATCAGCAAGACAGCTTGCTGCATCAATTACAGCGAGTCGGTGGCGTAATCTTTTGACTTGCGTCGGTATAACGCCGGAGGTTTTGCCAAGAAGAAACAAGTCACGCAATCCCTTGTGTCTGAAATTCATTATCATCTCTTCATCCTTGTTCCTTCGAAAGGAACACTATCACTATTGTTCCGTGCGGCGCAACAAATTTCGCTACGTTTTCGCGAATTGTGAGGGGAAAGATGAGGGAGGAAAAGAAGAAGAGTTAAATAGCGGAAAGCGTCTCGCAAAACAGGCTGCGACACCAGGACTGGCAGTCGCAGCAATGGTCTCTTAGCGGCGGAAATCAATCACCATACGGCCACGGATTTTGCCTTCTTCCATCTCGGTAAAGATGGTGTTGATGTCCGCTAACGGACGCAGGGCGACTTTCGGCACCACTTTGCCTTCGGCGGCAAACTGGAAGGCTTCAGTTAAATCCTGGCGCGTGCCGACCAGCGAACCGACCACTTCAATACCATCCAGCACAAGACGTGGGATATCCAGGCTCATAGACTCCGGCGGCAGACCGACAGCCACAACACGACCGCCTGCACGGACAGCATCAACTGCCGAGTTAAACGCAGCTTTAGCTACTGCTGTTACCACCGCAGCGTGAGCGCCACCGGTTTTCTCCTGCACAATTTTGGCGGCGTCTTCGGTGCGTGAGTTAATCGCTAAATCTGCCCCCATTTCAGTCGCCAGTTTTAACTGCTCATCATTGACATCAATGGCGATCACTTTGGCGTTAAAGACATTCTTCGCGTATTGCAGGGCGAGGTTACCCAGACCGCCAAGACCGTAGATAGCAATCCACTGACCGGGACGAATTTTTGACAGTTTAACCGCTTTGTAGGTGGTGACCCCCGCACAGGTAATGCTGCTGGCCGCCGCCGAATCCAGGCCATCTGGCACTTTTACCGCGTAATCGGCGACCACGATGCACTCTTCCGCCATCCCGCCATCAACGCTGTATCCGGCATTTTTAACTGAACGGCAGAGCGTTTCGTTACCACTGTTACAGTATTCGCAATGACCGCATCCTTCGTAAAACCACGCTACGCTGGCACGATCGCCTGGTTTTAATGAGGTGACACCTGGGCCAACTTCTGCTACCACACCGATGCCTTCATGGCCCAGAATTACGCCGGTTTTGTCACCAAAATCGCCATTCTTAACATGAAGATCGGTATGACATACACCACAACACTCCATTTTCAGCAGGGCTTCGCCATGTTTCAGTGAGCGCAGTGTTTTATCCGTAACGTCAACATGATGATCCTTCGTAACAACTGCAGCCTTCATAGTTCCTCCTTTTCGGATGATGTTCTGCATAGCAGGTGAGGCAAATGAGATTTATTCGCCACCACCCAGTATGGATGAGATCTGAAAAAGGGAGAGGAAAATTGCCCGGTAGCCTTCACTACCGGGCGCAGGCTTAGATGGAGGTACGGCGGTAGTCGCGGTATTCGGCTTGCCAGAAATTATCGTCAATGGCTTGTTGCAAAGCTTCGGCAGACGTTTTCACCGCCACGCCTTGCTGCTGCGCCATTTTGCCAACCGCAAACGCAATTGCGCGGGAGACTTTCTGAATATCTTTTAGTTCCGGTAGTACCAGACCTTCGCCGTTCAGGACCAGCGGCGAATACTGAGCAAGCGTTTCACTTGCCGACATCAGCATCTCATCGGTGATACGTGACGCGCCGGAAGCAATAACACCCAGCCCAATGCCCGGGAAAATAAAGGCGTTGTTACACTGGGCGATAGGGTAGATTTTATCTTTCCATACCACTGGATTAAACGGGCTGCCAGTGGCGACCAGCGCGTTACCTTCGGTCCAGGCGATAATGTCCTGCGGTGTGGCTTCCACGCGTGACGTCGGGTTAGACAGCGGCATCACGATCGGACGCGGACAGTGTTTATGCATCTCACGGATGATCTCTTCCGTAAACAGCCCGGTCTGTCCTGAGACGCCAATCAGAATATCTGGTTTTACATTGCGCACCACATCCAGCAGTGACAGCACATCGCTGTCGGTATCCCAGTCACTAAGATTTTCGCGTTTCTGCACCAGTTTGGTCTGGAAAGGCAGTAGGTTTGGCATCTTGTCGGTGAGCAGACCAAAGCGATCGACCATAAACACTTTCTGTCGCGCCGCTTCTTCGCTTAATCCTTCGCGCTGGGTCTGGGCGATAATCATTTCGGCAATGCCGCATCCCGCTGAACCGGCGCCGAGGAAGACAATCTTTTTCTCGCTTAACTGACCACCTGCTGCGCGGCTGGCTGCGATCAGTGTGCCGACCGTTACCGCTGCGGTGCCCTGAATGTCATCGTTAAAAGAACAAATTTCATGGCGATAGCGGTTAAGCAACGGCATCGCATTTTTTTGTGCAAAGTCTTCAAACTGCAGCAACACGTTCGGCCAGCGTTGCTTCACTGCCTGGATAAATTCGTCAACGAATTCATAGTATTCATCGTCAGTGATGCGCGGATTACGCCAGCCCATATACAACGGGTCGTTAAGCAGTTGCTGGTTGTTGGTGCCGACGTCTAGCACCACCGGAAGGGTATACGCCGGGCTGATGCCGCCACAGGCGGTATAGAGCGACAGTTTACCGATCGGAATACCCATCCCGCCGATGCCCTGGTCACCAAGACCCAGGATACGTTCGCCATCCGTCACCACAATCACTTTAATATTATGGTTCGGCACGTTTTGCAGAATATCGTCCATATTGTGCCGGTTCTGGTAAGAGATAAACACGCCGCGTGAACGGCGGTAGATCTCAGAAAAACGCTCACAGGCTGCGCCGACGGTTGGGGTATAAATAACAGGCATCATCTCATCAAGATGATTGTTTACCAGACGGTAGAAGAGGGTTTCGTTAGTGTCCTGGATGTTACGCAGGTAGATGTGTTTGTCGATTTCGGTTTTGAATCCCTGATACTGGATCCATGCTCGTTCCGCTTGTTCTTCGATGGTTTCGACCACCTCCGGCAGTAACCCCAGCAGGTTGAAGTTACGGCGTTCTTCCATGCTGAAGGCGCTGCCTTTATTCAACAACGGAAATTCCAGCAGTACAGGGCCAGCGTAAGGAATATAAAGCGAACGCTGTTTTTTTGTTTTTGGTTCCATGTCACTCACTCTTTTTTGAATATCCATCCCTGGGGTGCTTTTATCGTCTTTGCTTTACCGCCAGGGCGTCGCCCCCAAGTATAAAGCAGATAAAAACAAAAACACCATTGCGCAGGCAATGGTGTTTAATCGTCATTGAGGACTGATTGTTAAGGATTACTTTTCAGCGGGGCGTTTTCTGCCGGTTGGGTTATTTACCACGCTGGATTTGTCACCTTCGGTAACTATTTTGCGCTGGTTAGAAATTTTATGATCCAGTCCAAGAATATGACGTGCCTGGCGGTTCGATTTCATTTGTACTCCTCAATCCTGTTGCTAGTTTTAAGGACAACATCGCCGTAGCGAAGAAACACGTGCTAAACCCCTAAATTAGGTTGCCGATCAAGCATAGCAGCTTAAAGCATAGGGTGCTGGCCACTGACCACATAATTGATCGTTTGCTGGTAGATATCACTGAGGATGTCGTTATCAGAAGCTTCCACCCATTTGGTCAGCTCCATGAGAATGTCATCTTCAGTGACAACACCGTGCTCTGCCCGAAGGCCTTGCTCAATGGCATTAACCAGAGCGGGTTCTGCTGTTGAATTTTCTGCCTGATAATAAGTAAACATAGTGATTCTCCGTGTCTGTGTATTTATGGTGTCTGCTACGGATCGCAGATTTATAAAGCACATTCAGCATGGCAAATATTTGCCGCTTCGTTGTTAAGATTAGTCCTGGTTGATGTGTTTTATATTTTAACTGCATGATATTCATGACTATTGTTATTGGCATTCGTTGCTTGATATTGCTGCAATATCTTTTAAACCATATATTCCCCGCCTTCTGTTGTGGTAATTTTATTTAAGTTCGGAGGTAATATTTTCGCCGGATTTTATTCGGAATATCCTGCTTATCCTCGTGCTGTTTCTCACGTAGTCTATAATTTCCTTTTTAAGCCCACAGGAGAGCAACAATGACAATCCATAAGAAAGGTCAGGCACACTGGGAAGGCGATATCAAACGCGGGAAGGGAACAGTATCCACCGAGAGCGGCGTGCTGAACCAACAGCCGTATGGGTTTAACACGCGTTTTGAAGGCGAAAAAGGAACCAACCCTGAAGAATTGATTGGCGCTGCACATGCCGCTTGTTTCTCGATGGCGCTTTCATTAATGCTGGGGGAAGCGGGATTCACGCCAACATCGATTGATACCACTGCCGATGTATCGCTGGATAAAGTCGATGCTGGTTTCGCGATTACCAAAATCGCACTGAAGAGTGAAGTTGCCGTACCGGGTATTGATGCCTCAACCTTTGACGGCATTATTCAGAAAGCAAAAGCCGGATGCCCGGTTTCTCAGGTACTGAAAGCGGAAATTACGCTGGATTACCAGTTGAAAGCATAAGTACTCGCCGGATGATGTTGTCATCCGGCAAGCATTTACACCAATATTTTCTGATTATCTCAATGAAATCTCGCATTTAAACGGCATCGTCATTCTTTTCGTTATTCCCGCCTGTTCCCGAACAATCATTATTGCATCAGGTTGTAAACTCCTATTTCGTTCAGAATAACAGTAAAACTCTGTTTATTTATGTTCTCTGTTTGATGGTGAGAAACATTTATGGCATTGTAAGATTCAGTTGATTTAATTAATTTGAATTAGTTAAATTTAATTAATGAGCTAATTAACATTGTTTAATAAGGATGAAACTATGTTGATGAAAAAGGTCTCTTTTGCTATTGCTTTAATTTCTCTAAGTCAGTATGCAAGCGCATCTTCAGAATTTAATTTCTTATCTGACAATGTTTTTGGTGATGCTTCTCTTTCATTTCTGAATGGTGAGTCAGGTGAGTTTGTTTATAGCGATGGCGGTAAACTTAGCCAACTGGACTGGAAAATTCAAAATACCCCCATTATTAAAATGGGGCTAACCTGGGATGCAATCTCATGGCTGACGCTTAATGCTAAAGGCTGGACGACGATTGCGTCTGCCGGTACGCTAATGGATGATTATGACTGGCTGGAGCCGGGGCAGCACCACTGGAGCGATTGGTCACATCACCCGGCAACGCGGTTGAATTTTGCAAATCAGTTTGATCTCAATATGACAGGTTGGTTTTTAACGGATCCGAGTTACCAACTCGGCGCTATGTTAGGCTATCAGGAGACGCGTTTCAGTTGGCTGGCGAAAGGAGGTTACTATAGTTATGATAATGGTGCCGACACTGGAGATATTCCTCATGACCAAAGAGTTATTGGCTACCAACAAAAATTCAGTGCGCCTTATTTAGGTCTTTCTGGTAAATATGTCTATCATGATTTTGATATTATTGCTCAATTTAAATATAGCGCCTGGGGAGAAGGGAAAGGAACAGATCAGCATTATTTGCGCAACATTACATTTAAAGATAAAGTATCCAACCAAAAATATTATTCAGGTCTTATTAATGCGGGGTATAACATTAACTCACAGGCGCGGATTTTCACAGAAATATCATGGAGTAGATTCTCTAATGATATTGGTAACACAGTAATTTCTTATAAAGACAAGGGTGAAAGCGTAAAAGAGAAAGATTCGCCAGGGATGCAAAACTATAATTACATTATTGGCGCGGGCATTCAGTACAAATTTTAATATAGCATCGGGCGAATGGCGGAATATGAATACGTGAAATCTTGCCCGCCTGCGCGGGCAAGATGTACTAAGCGTCGATTTGAAGCGGTAGCGTAGTAGACATCCAGCCAGGGATCTCCTCAGCGGGCAAAGGACGTGAGAAGAAATAGCCCTGAATCACGGGGCAGTGAATCTTGCGTAACATCTCAAACTGTTCTTTCGTTTCCACACCTTCTGCCACTACGGTTAAGTTCAGGCTTTGCCCAATGCTGGTAATGGCTTCTAATAAGGCACGGATGCGTTTTTCGCTCAGGCAACGATCGACAAAACTTTTATCGATTTTAATTTCCGTTACCGGCAGGCTGACTAAGCGTGACAGGCCGGAAAAGCCTGTACCGAAATCGTCGACAGATAAACCTACGCCCATATCCCGCAGGATCTGGATGCGTTTAAAGATCTCCGTATCGTGTTCCATCATCATGCTTTCAGTGATTTCCACCGTCAGCTGGTGGCCGTCAATCTGCCAGGCTTCCATCGCATCGCAAACCTGATTGGGTAGCTGATTACTGCGAAAATGCAGCGCAGATAAGTTTACGGATAACGCCGGGATATGAATATTCTGGCTTCGCCATTCTGCTAACTGGCGACAGGCTTCAGCAATTACCCAACGACCAATATTTTCAATTTCACCAATCTCTTCTGCGAGGGGAATAAACCGGGAAGGGGGAACATGTCCATGCTGCGGGTCATACCAGCGAGCAAGAGCTTCAATACCATACAGTTCGCCCGTTTCGGCGAAGATCTGCGGCTGGTAAACCAGCTTCAACTGGTTGTTGCTGATTGCTTCTTTCAGCGCCGCGCCTAATATCAACCGCTCTTTAACCATCTCGTTCATTGTCGGGCTAAAGAACTGCCAGCCGTTACCGCCGTTTTTGCGAATGAAATCCATCGCATTGTGGGCGGTAGAAAGCAGGTAGTCACGGTTTTTGCCAACGTCGTAACTGATACCAATACTTAAGGTTAAAGGAAAAGGCTGATTGTCAATGATGACCGGTTTGCTAACGACGTTGCGTAGCTCATCAGCGATTTGGGTAATGTTGCTGACTTCATCCTCCAGACTAATGAGGACAAACTGTGCACCTTCAACGCGGCAGAGATACTGGTCGGGTTTGAGTTTTTCGCGAAAGCGATTAACGACTTCTAACAATGCCTGATCGGCCCACGCATAGCCGAGGCTGTCGATCACATCCTGAATATGGTCGACGCCAATAAGATAAACCACCGGAGATACAGCTCTATCGACAAGGTCATCGAGGTAATTGTGCAGATTATTGCGATTTGGCAGACCGGTCATCGGATCAAACTGGATTAGCTGTTCGATGTGCTGGCGGCTTTTCTCCTGTTCCAGCGCCAGTGCGGCCATATGCTGGCTGATGTCTGCCACGCGTTCGACAAATGCACTGGTTTCTGTCCCTGCAGCCGTCTTGATTTGCAGAACTCCCGCTGGTGCGCCATCGCGCTGGCGAATGGTAACAGCCCAGCTTTGTGCATTCTTTACTTCTGTCCCATGAGAGGACGACGCCCAATGCACTGGCATCCCATTACGCAATGCATACAGTGACACATGCGATTCATGAAGAATGGCTTCAATATTACGGCAAATGATTTCACCCATTTCGTGAAACGGTGGGCTGCTGCACATGGCGGCGAGGATGTTGCCTTCCAGCTGGCGGATTTGCCGTTCTTCGGTGATATCTGAGAAGGTCATTACCAGATTTTGTAGATGAGCAAGCACGTCATAGACCGGACTGATAGACGCTTTAATCCAGATATTTTCACCCGTGCGCGTTAATAGCAAAAATTCATCTTGATCGCGGGAGGTTTTCCACAAAAGCTGCTGTAAGCGGATGCGGTTATCTGTCGGGTATTCAGGAATGTTAAGCAGCGCATCGGGCTGCATACCGCTGGCTTCGCTGATGCAATAGCCGAACATTTCTGTAAACGCGCGATTGCACTGAACGATATGACGCTCAGGATCAAGCACAATCACAGGTCGGTCGAGATGATCCACGGCAATGAGCAACTGCCGGGTCTGTTCTTTCTGCGCCATTTCAACGCTGGCATCTCGCACCAGCGCCAGGTAATAAATTTTCCCCTCGGCAGTCACTTTTGACAGGGCAAATCGTGTCCATATTTTACTGCCATCTTTTTTCTCCAGCTGCAATTCCCGGCTCATTCCTTCGACACGCGCTTTACCTCCTTCGCGGTTATGCCGGATGTATTCAGGGTGTGCTGGGCGCAAATTATGGGGAATCAGCATATCGATGTTATTGCCAATGACCTCTTCGCGTTTATATCCCCAAAGCTTCTCTGCAGCGGGGTTGAAAAACATGACTTCATCATTTTCGTTGATTAACACCGCGCCCATCATATTTTGCTCAAGCGCGGGGAAAAAAATGCCGTCAGCGGCATTTTCTGCATCGGTTAGCTTCATGATTACCTCTGCATCCGGGTGAATCTAAAGACTGGCTTTCCAGAGTTCAACACGGTTTCTACCTCGTCTTTTGGCGATATACAGAGCTTCGTCGGCTATTTGAATTAAACGTTCATAATCCGGATGTCCATTAAACATGGCGGCACCAATGGACAGAGAGAGGTAAATATCTTCGCCGTTTGCAGCTTTCAGTTTGGTTTTTTCTACCCGACTGCGAATACGTTCTGCGGTACGTAAAGTGTCAGTTTCTGAGGCTTCCGTCAGTACAATGATAAATTCATCACCACCGTAGCGGAAAACATAATCACTACTACGGACGTTGTCGTAAAACGCCTGCGAGACTTTACGCAGAATTTCGTCGCCGGTGTTATGTCCCCATGTATCATTGATCTCTTTGAATTTATCAACATCGATGATGAGAACAGATAACGGCGTGCCAGCCCGATTGGCATGGGCAATTTCACGTTTGAAGATAGTCGGCAGGAAACGGCGGTTAAGTAGCTTAGTCAACACATCCATTCCCACTTCATGGCGAGAAACTTCTTCAAACAGTTCTCGCAATAAGGTTGTAATTTGCGATACGGTATTTCGTATCTGCAATAAAAACTTCACTCGCAGACTTTTGTTACTCAGATTCTTGGCATGGAGTATTGTCTGATTAAAAACCCCGTCGAAATCCTGAATAAGGCGGGAGATATGACCGACTTCGGCAATACCGCTAAAATAATGCCGACCTTTATGGTTAAACCATAAGCCAAAATCAGCCTGGCTTAACGGTAAGCTGCTGCCTAAATCAGAATCCAACAGGACTTTATAAATAACATCTAATTCCCATGAAAGTAATGAGGCTATTTGCCGTTCTTTTTCTTCTTCGGCATTTTCAAGTAGTGAGAAGATACGATAATTCTCGTCTTCTTTAGCCGCACTACTGTCGCTAAAGGTAAACGCCCGGGTCATAACTTCCATGGCTATATCAATACTGTTAATCGAAAAATGATAAACCTGAAGTTTATCCGCTGGCGAATAATCAGAGGAAAATATCGCTGGATAGAGGATTTTCTTCAATACACGAAAACCCATCTCAACGATTTCTACGGGAATGCCAATACGGGCATGTACTTCGGCCACGGTATGTTGGATTTGTATAAGCCTATCAACATCGTCCGCTTGCGCAGAGAGCACATCGATAATCCATGTTTCCAGAGCACTTTTAAGTTGCCTTTCAACCTGTTCGTTACTCAAAAACTCTTCGGCATGTGGGTCTGTGCGTACAATACGATAAAACTCATTGCTCAGGTAATGGGCATGTGCAACAGCAATTTCTGCGGCTTTAGCGCGAATGAGAGGGGAAGCCTGGGTAACTAATCCAGTCCACTCATCTTTCATTCTTTTAAAGTACATCTCCATAATTCAGCCCCTTATACGACTGGAAAGGCAGATGGGATCGAAAAACGAAACGCAACATACTGGACAGACTTATCGCACCATATTCTCCTGAAATATGAGGATATAATGAAAAGAAATAAACGAATTAGACAGTTTTAATCTACGCTACTGTTCTTCTGAAGAGTATAGCCCATCGTGATTATTTTTCGGTGGTGACGAATATCGTATTGTTTTTCATGTTGATACTAATTAATCAGAGGATTGTAGCAATTTGCTTATATGGAAATAATTTTATTTAAGAGGTTACGGCATTTTGCAGGGTGACAAGCCGGTGCTTACATCACCGGCATGACACAGTAAAAGAGGGCGTTTAACTACCCCAACGACTTTGCAGATAACTAACGGCTTGTTGGGTCTGTGGCTTATTAAGGTAATCTTCGCGGAACAGAATCGTGCCGCTAATTTCGGGTACAGCATCGTTAAGATCAAGCTGCTTTTTTAGTTCTGGCACGCCGCCGTTAACCATCCAGTCAGGTTCTATCTTTGAGGGTTCACCCACTTTATAGAAGGCAATACCGATATATAGACGGGTTTTGGTCGGTTTGACGACATCTGCCCACCATTTTGCCAGTACGTCATAGCGTGCTGCGCTACGTGAGAAAGGCCAGTAAATTTGTGGGGCAATATAATCCAGTAAACCATGTTCTACCCAACGGCGGGTATCTGCATAGGATTCGTCATAGGCTGCTGCGCCTCGTGTATCGGAACCGAGCGGATCGTGTGATCGGTTGCGCCAGACGCCAGCCGGGCTAACGCCAAATTCAACCTCTGGCTTAATGCTTTTGATGGTGTGCGATACCTTTGCAATTAATTGCTGAGTATTGTTGCGCCGCCAGTCTGCTTTTGATGCAAAAGCTCTCCCATATTTGCGGTACGTCTCGTTATCGTTCAGCAGCGAACCCGGTGATTCAGTATAGAAATAATCGTCGAACTGCACGCCATCTATCGGATAACGGGAAACCACTTCCGCAACTATTGATGTGATCCAATCCTGAACCTCAGGGATACCAGGGTCGAGAACAAAACGGTCGCCCGACGTTCTGATCCAGTCGCGATGCTGCACGTAGACACTGGCTGGTTGCTGTGACAGGGTGCTATTCAATTCCCTGATAGTTCCGGGTTTTGTATTAACCGACACGCGGTAGGGATTAAACCATGCGTGCACTTTCATCCCACGCTTGTGGGCTTCGTCGAGCATAAATTGCAGCGGATCGTAACCTGGATCTTCACCAATCTTGCCGGTCAGAAGATCGGACCACGGTAAAATTTTCGATGGCCAAAGGGCTGTACCATCGGGCTTTACCTGGAAAAAGACCGTATTTATGCCGAGACGTTGTAGATGATCTAACTTGTCAATCATCGCCTGTTGTTGTGCGCGGGCTCGGCTGGTGGGGTTACTGATATTAACCGAGGAAACGGGGGGCCAGTCGAGGCGAGAGACAGTAGCCAGCCAGATACCTCGCATCGGCTGCGCTGGTTGATGTGTTGTCGCTGGTGGTTTTGAACCTGCTGGTGGTGTAGTTATTGGCGTTGGCGGTGTGGTCTTACAACTACACAGTAAAAGAGCCAGAGCAACGAGTGTGGCTGGCTTTTTGATCGTTAATTTCACGTTTCGGGAGCAGATATCCATATATGCTGGTTTCCGGTAAACAGATGTGTTGCTCATTCTCGTACTTATCTGGGGCAAGTCAATACGATAACAGGTACGAAAAAGGGAGCGATTAACTATCGCTCCCTTGTCTTATCCCCTTCAGAGATGGTTAATGTTTCTTATCGTTCATCACAATATAGTGCGGTGAACGAGCACGTGGATGCAGGAAGAAGTGACCTTTCGGTGCGTTCTGGCTGTTAATTGGCTCCAGTGTCACACCGGTATTCGCTTTGCCTTTACGATCGTGGATGGCATAGAGAATAAAGGGCAGGGCAAGTACCACCAGGAAGCTAACGACCAGTAATTCGACATACATATCGGTAGAGTCACCCTGGATATTATCCGGCGGCAGGAAGGAAACAATAAACGCCATGATTGAGGTCAGCAGGCCGACAATAGCTACAACCAGTTTCACGCCTTTACCACCAGGGATATTAAATGTGCGTTTTAAGTCAGGATGTTTAAGGACTAACACAATGTAGCCAATAAACAGCATGAAATAAGCACACAGATAAATCACCACCGTCAGCGCCAGTGCGATCAGGAAGGACATGTTGTTACCACCACCGGTATTGGTGAGGATAATCAAGGCGATAGAGGTAATCACTAGCTGAGAAATAACCAGAGTGACCGGCACGCCATTTTTGTTCATTTTGGCGAACGCTGGAGGTAGCAGGTTTTTCTGCGCTGTGACATACATCCCGCGAGAAGGACCGACAATCCAGGAGGCGATTTCTGCCAGAACACCCAGCAGCAGCAGTGCGGAGATCACGCGAACCGTCCACTCAATTTCCGGTGCCACATGGGACATCAGAACGGTAAAGGTTTGCATTACCCCAGCGGACAGATTGATTTCATTACCCGGAATGACCATCGCAATGGACAAACCACCAACCGAGCTTAAACAGATTGCCGCCACCATCAGCAATAACATTGCCAGCGGATAATCTCGCCCCGGATTGCTCATTTCATTGACGTGGGTTGCGGAGGCTTCTACACCCATATAACTCAATATAAAGGCAACAAACACAACCAGGGTGCCAACTTTAGAGAAATCCGGGAAGAAGGTTTTTGCATCCATTTCGATAGCAACTGGCGCACCGGAGTGCAGATAAATCGCCGCTAATGCAATCAAAATAAATGCGGGTAACAGGATACCGGCAAAGAAGCCGACTTTAGCAATTCGCGCTGTATATTTAGTACCGCCAAACTGAGTTAATGCCAGAACCCAAAGAATGATGAGTGCCGCAATGGTTTTTGTTACCGGGTCTTCATTCAGTGCTGGCCATTTAAGAATGTAGGAGAGTGCCCCTAACACGAAATAGAGCATCGGAATAAAGCCGATAGCGATTTGCAGATAGCCAAATGAGATCGCTGCAAATCCCCATTTTAACCCCAGGGTATTCGATACCCAGGCGAAAACGCCGCCTTCCTCCCAACCGTCCACGGTAGCCATTTCCGCAGCACAGAGTCCAACGGGGATAAACCATAAAATCCCGCCTAATAGCAGGAAGAAAACTAATGAAAAACCGGATGTTGCAAAGGTAGGGTATTCATAAACAGCCATTACCATCGATGCCGTAATAGCGAAGAACCCAAGTAATGTTAGCTGCTTAGCTTTACCTGTCTGTACTGATGTAGCCATATTTTCCCCCTAAAACGGTATTCCTGTCGGAACCGCGCCTGTCTTGTTCTGAAGCGTATTCAGAGCAATATTTTCCATTGCTAATGCCAGTGAACAGACTTTGGAATTTGTCCCGAAACGAGAGCGTTCCGGGACACCGTTACCACTTAAACGTTATCAGGTATGTTTAAAGCTGTTCTGCTGGGCAATACCCTGCAGTTTCGGGTGATCGCTGAGATATTTCAGGGAGGCTTTGTAGTCTTCCAGCAACAGTTCAGCGAAGTCCATTTCGAAACCACGACGGCACATAATACGCATCACCACAATGTCGGTGGCTT
>NZ_PTRG01000015.1:0-85663 GCF_002965765.1 Escherichia sp. MOD1-EC6819
CTCAGGAGAACCCCGCTGACCCGGCGGCGTGTTTGCCGTTGTTCCGTGTCAGTGGTGGCGCATTATAGGGAGTTATTCTGAGCTGACAAGAGGAAATTTAAAATAATTTTCCGAATGCGCGTTTTTTATTCTTTATGCTTATTTCAGCGTCGGTTTGTCGGTTAAATGGGCGATTTCTCGGGCGAAATTCGCCACTTGCTCCCAATCGGTGTAGACAACTTCTTTGCGCGTATCCGTTTCTCCGCCTGACATCTTCATAATCAGCTTGATCATAAAGCGGTCGTACCAACGATAAC
Source organism: Escherichia sp. MOD1-EC6819 (assembly GCF_002965765.1). Classification (NCBI taxonomy): domain Bacteria; kingdom Pseudomonadati; phylum Pseudomonadota; class Gammaproteobacteria; order Enterobacterales; family Enterobacteriaceae; genus Escherichia; species Escherichia sp. MOD1-EC6819. The sequence goes on from NZ_PTRG01000015.1 coordinate 297, forward strand.
GAGGATAACGCAGCGCCCCGGCAATGACTGCACAGCGATCGGGACGCCATTGTGAGTTCATCAGAAACTTCCGCGCGTAGCTATTGGTCTGCACAGTACGCTTCTCCGGTTTGCGCGCCACCAGATTCACGGAGTAAAAGGCGCTCGGCATCGAGTTCAGCTGCGTCGCATGTTTTTTGACAAATTCCTGGAACGCAGAATGGTAGTGACCGTAGCGAATAGAAGCGCCAATAACCACGCGATCGTAGTTTTCCCACTGTGGCTCTTCAATGCGGTGCACATTAGCGACATCCGCCTGTATCCCCAGTTCTTTCAATTCCGAAGCCAGGTAGGAGGCAATCTCGCGCGTTTGTCCGTCCCTTGTTGAAAAAAGAATTAATGTTTTCACGTATTACTCCATCATTCACGCCAGAAAGTCGGGGTAAAGAGCACCAGCAATGTAAAGACCTCCAGACGACCAAACAGCATGTTGGCAATCAGGATCCATTTAGCCACCGGGTTCATACTGGTAAAGTTATCAGCAACCACGCCAAGCCCTGGCCCCAGGTTATTCAATGTCGCAACAACCGAGGCAAAGGCAGAAAAGTCATCCACGCCCGTGGCGATAATCGCCAGCATACTGACAATAAACACCAATGCATAGGCGGAGAAAAATCCCCAAACGGCTTCGAGGATACGTTCCGGCAGTGCGCGATTCCCCAGCTTAATGCTGTAGACGGCGTTCGGATGCACCAGTCGTTTCAGCTCACGGTTCCCCTGCTTGAACAGCAGCAGGATGCGGATCACTTTCAGGCCACCGCCCGTTGACCCGGCGCAACCACCGATAAAAGCAGAGCATAACAGCAGTACTGGCAAGAAGAGCGGCCAACGGGCAATGCTGTCTGTCGTAAATCCGGCAGTCGTCGCCATAGACACCACCTGGAAAAATGCCTGGTTAATCGTCATCAGCGCCGAACTGTAGACATTATGAAACCACAGAACGAGTGTACAAATAACCACCAGCGTAAACTGTACGCCGATAAACATGCGAAATTCCGGATCGCGCCAATAAACCTTCAGACTGCGCCCACTTAACAGCGAAAAGTGCAGACCGTAGTTACAGCCGGAGATTAGCAGGAAGATAGCAATGATGGTGTTAATCGTCGGGCTGTCGAAATAACCGACGCTGGCATCATGTGTCGAGAAGCCGCCGATGGCGATAGTCGCAAAGCTATGGCCGATGGCATCAAAAGCATCCATTCCGGCAAACCATAACGCCAGCGCACAGGCGACGGTCAGCAAGACATAAATCAGCCACAAGGTTTTCGCCGTTTCCGCAATACGCGGGCGCATTTTGTTATCTTTCAGCGGGCCGGGCATTTCCGCGCGATAGAGCTGCATCCCACCAACGCCGAGGATAGGCAGTATCGCTACCGCCAGCACGATGATCCCCATCCCGCCAAACCATTGCAGCATCTGGCGATAAAAAAGAATCGCATGAGGAAGTGAATCCAGCCCCACCAGCGTAGTGGCCCCGGTGGTGGTCAGGCCGGAGAAAGATTCAAAAAACGCATCGGTAATCGTGAGGTTCGGGCTTTCCGAGAAGATAAAAGGGAGCGCACCGACGCTACCCAGCACCGTCCAGAACAGCACCACAATCAGAAACCCTTCGCGGGATTTCAGTTCGCCCTTCTCTTTACGGTTCGGCCACCACAGCATAGAGCCAATGGCGAGGGCGACAAAAAAGGTCTGGGTAAAAGCGCGGCCTGCCCCATCCCGGTAGATGAGTGCTACCAGCCCAGGGATAATCATGGTCCCTGAAAATAAGATGACCAGTAGTCCAACGATTCGGGTAATGGCGCGAAAATGCATCTCTGCCGCTTCCTTAGTTCTGCAAAACGAAGTGGGGATTATTCTTCAATCGCTAACAATTGCAATGAACCACGGCTAAAATCCGCCAGCTTTGCGGAAAATTCAGCCACTTTCGCCGCCGGAAGCGCCACCCGCAGCAGAACGAATGCCTGATAATCACTGTTGATAATTTTGCCGCCACACTGCCCCAGCAACGCTTCAATGCCGGTTAACTGACTATATTCACATTGCAAAGTATATTCGGTTAATGGCGTCTTGCGTTGGGTCGTTAGCTGGCGCAGCGCCTGATTCACGCCACCGCCATACGCTTTCACTAACCCACCAGTGCCCAGCAAGATGCCGCCGTAGTAGCGCACCACCACAGCGGTAATTTCCCCGACGCCGCTGCCCATTAGTTGGGCGAGCATCGGTTTACCTGCCGTTCCTGCCGGTTCTCCATCATCAGAGAAACCCAGTTGTTGAGAATCATCCGGTGCGCCAGCTACCCACGCCACGCAATGGTGGCGGGCATCGGGGTGCTCTGCCCTTACCGATTCAACAAACGCTTTCGCCGCCTCGACGCCATCGGTATGTGCCAACAGCGTAATGAAGCGGCTCTTTTTGATCTCTTCAACAACCGTGACCGGTGCCGCAGGGATTAACCAGCTTTCCATCACGCCAGTTTCAGATCCCGGGTCATGTTTTCCACGTTGTTTTCGTGGATCACCACGTTGTCTTCGATACGAATGCCGCCGAACGGTTTCAGTGCTTCAATTTTCTGCCAGTTGAAATGTTTGCTGAACTGCCCTTCACGCCACGGCGCCAGCAACGATTCGATGAAGTAGATACCCGGTTCGATGGTTAAAACCATGCCTGGCTGGAGAATACGGGTGCAGCGCAGGTACGGATATTTTGCCGGTGCCGCGAGGTGCGTACCGCTATCATCCTGCATAAAACCGGCTACGTCATGCACCTGCAGACCAAGCGGATGGCCAATACCGTGCGGCATAAACGGTCCGGTGAGATCGTTTTCGACCATCGCTTCTTCACTCATATCGGTGATGATTTGATGTTTACGCAGCAGTTTGGCGATGCGTTGATGGAACTGGATGTGGTAATCCACATAGCTGACGCCCGCTTTCATGGTGGCGATCAGTGCCAGTTGTTCATCATTTACGTCTTTCACCAGCTGTGCATAGTCGTTGTCGCTTTTTGCCGACCAGGTACGGGTCAGGTCAGCCGCATAGCCGTTATATTCTGCCCCGGCATCCAGCAGGAAGCTGCGCATCTCTTCCGGCGCCTGATGATCCAGTTTGGTGTAATGCAGCACCGCAGCATGTTCGTTAAGCGCCACAATGTTGCTGTAAGGCACGTCGGTATCACGATGACCGGTCGCGGTCAGATAGGCAATATTGATATCGAACTCGCTCATGCCAGAACGGAAGGCTTCTTCCGCCGCGCGATGACCGTTGACCGCCATTTTCTGCGCTTCACGCATACAGGCCAGTTCGTACTCGGTTTTGAAGGAGCGGTAGTAATGCAGGTAGTCGATAACCCCTTTCGGGTTGATATTACTGGCCTCAATACCCAGTTGCAGCGCACGTTCCGGCACCGGACCGATATAACCGATATTGCCGCGCGCAGCAGGCAGCAGGCTACCAATGCCATCGGCTTTCGGCAGCGCGATCACTTCCACATCTTCAGTCCAGAAGGAGGTCGGCAGCGGTTCGACGTTGTGCCAGTAATCAACCGGCAGATAAAACCACAGTTTCGGCTTGTTCACGCCATCCACCAGCAGCCAGCAGTTTGGCACCTGAGTTACCGGCACCCACGCTTTGAATTGCGGGTTCACTTTAAACGGATAGGGATGATCGTCGAGAAAAACGTTGAATAGCTCGCCGGAGTGAATAAGTAATGCATCCAGCTTGAAACGCGCCAGCGCATCGCGAGTCCGTTCCTGTAAGGTAGCTATATGATTTTTATAGAGCGAGGCCAGTGATTCCATTTTTTACCCTTCTGTTTTTTTGACCTTAAGTCTCCGCATCTTAGCACAACGTTAATACAGAGCGTGATTTCTGCCGAGCGTGATCGAATCGGCATTTCTTTAATCTTTTGTTTGCATATTTTTAACACAAAATACACACTTCGCTTCATCTGGTACGACCAGATCACCTTGCGGATTCAGGAGACTGACATGCTTTACAAAGGCGACACCCTGTACCTTGACTGGCTGGAAGATGGCATTGCCGAACTGGTATTTGATGCCCCAGGCTCAGTTAATAAACTCGACACTGCGACCGTCGCCAGCCTTGGCGAGGCCATCGGTGTGCTGGAACAGCAATCAGATTTAAAAGGGCTGCTGCTGCGTTCGAACAAAGCAGCCTTTATCGTCGGTGCTGATATCACCGAATTTTTGTCCCTGTTCCTCGTTCCCGAAGAACAGTTAAGCCAGTGGCTGCACTTTGCCAATAGCGTGTTTAATCGCCTGGAAGATCTGCCGGTGCCGACCATTGCTGCCGTCAACGGCTATGCGCTGGGCGGTGGCTGCGAATGCGTGCTGGCGACCGATTATCGTCTGGCGACGCCGGATCTGCGTATCGGTCTGCCGGAAACCAAACTGGGCATCATGCCGGGCTTTGGCGGCTCCGTGCGTATGCCACGTATGCTGGGCGCTGACAGTGCGCTGGAAATCATTGCCGCCGGTAAAGATGTCGGCGCGGATCAGGCGCTGAAAATCGGTCTGGTGGATGGCGTAGTCAAAGCAGAAAAACTACTTGAAGGCGCAATGGCGATTTTACGCCAGGCCATTAACGGCGACCTCGACTGGAAAGCGAAACGTCAACCGAAGCTGGAACCGCTAAAACTGAGCAAGATTGAAGCCACCATGAGCTTCACCATCGCTAAAGGGATGGTCGCGCAAACGGCGGGGAAACATTATCCAGCCCCCATCACCGCAGTAAAAACTATTGAAGCGGCTGCCCGTTTTGGCCGTGAAGAAGCCTTAAACCTGGAAAACAAAAGTTTTGTCCCGCTGGCGCACACCAACGAAGCTCGCGCACTGGTCGGCATTTTCCTTAACGATCAATATGTAAAAGGCAAAGCGAAGAAACTCACCAAAGACGTTGAAACCCCGAAACAGGCCGCCGTGCTGGGCGCAGGCATTATGGGCGGCGGTATCGCTTACCAGTCCGCGTGGAAGGGCGTGCCGGTTGTCATGAAAGATATCAACGACAAGTCGTTAACCCTCGGCATGACCGAAGCCGCGAAACTGCTGAACAAGCAGCTTGAGCGCGGCAAGATCGATGGTCTGAAACTGGCTGGCGTGATCTCCACAATTCACCCAACGCTCGACTACGCCGGGTTTGACCGTGTGGATGTTGTGGTAGAAGCGGTTGTTGAAAACCCAAAAGTGAAAAAAGCCGTGCTGGCAGAAACCGAGCAGAAAGTTCGCCCGGATACCGTGCTGGCTTCTAATACTTCAACCATTCCTATCAGCGAACTGGCCAATGCGCTGGAACGCCCGGAAAACTTCTGCGGGATGCACTTCTTTAACCCGGTGCACCGGATGCCGTTGGTGGAAATTATTCGTGGTGAGAAAAGCTCCGACGAAACCATCGCGAAAGTCGTCGCCTGGGCGAGCAAGATGGGCAAGACGCCGATTGTGGTGAACGACTGCCCCGGCTTCTTCGTTAACCGCGTACTGTTCCCCTACTTCGCCGGATTCAGCCAGTTGCTACGCGACGGCGCGGACTTCCGCAAAATCGACAAAGTGATGGAAAAACAGTTCGGCTGGCCAATGGGTCCGGCATACCTGCTGGATGTCGTGGGGGTTGATACCGCGCACCACGCTCAGGCCGTGATGGCAGCAGGCTTCCCGCAGCGGATGCAGAAAGATTATCGCGATGCCATCGACGCGCTGTTTGATGCCAACCGCTTTGGTCAGAAGAACGGCCTCGGTTTCTGGCGTTATAAAGAAGACAGCAAAGGTAAGCCGAAGAAAGAAGAAGACGCCGCCGTTGACGACCTGCTGGCAGAAGTCAGCCAGCCGAAGCGCGATTTCAGTGAGGAAGAGATTATCGCCCGCATGATGATCCCGATGGTCAACGAAGTGGTGCGCTGTCTGGAAGAGGGCATTATCGCCACTCCGGCAGAAGCGGATATGGCGCTGGTCTACGGCCTGGGCTTCCCTCCGTTCCACGGCGGCGCGTTCCGCTGGCTGGACACCCTCGGCAGCGCGAAATACCTCGATATGGCACAGCAATATCAGCACCTCGGCCCGCTGTATGAAGTGCCGGAAGGTCTGCGTAATAAAGCACGTCATAACGAACCGTACTATCCCCCGGTTGAGCCAGCCCGTCCGGTTGGCGACCTGAAAACGGCTTAAGGAGTCACAATGGAACAGGTTGTCATTGTCGATGCAATTCGCACCCCGATGGGCCGTTCGAAGGGCGGTGCTTTTCGTAACGTGCGTGCGGAAGATCTCTCCGCTCATTTAATGCGTAGCCTGCTGGCGCGTAATCCGGCGCTGGAAGCGGCTGCTCTCGATGATATTTACTGGGGCTGTGTGCAGCAAACGCTGGAGCAGGGTTTTAATATCGCCCGTAACGCGGCGCTGTTGGCAGAAGTGCCGCACTCTGTCCCGGCAGTTACCGTCAATCGCTTGTGTGGTTCATCCATGCAGGCACTGCATGACGCAGCACGAATGATCATGACCGGCGATGCGCAGGCATGTCTGGTTGGCGGCGTGGAGCATATGGGCCATGTGCCGATGAGTCACGGCGTTGATTTTCACCCCGGCCTGAGCCGCAATGTCGCCAAAGCGGCGGGCATGATGGGCTTAACGGCAGAAATGCTGGCGCGTATGCACGGTATCAGCCGTGAAATGCAGGATGCCTTTGCCGCGCGATCACACGCTCGCGCCTGGGCCGCCACGCAGTCGGGGGCATTTAAAAATGAAATCATCCCGACCGGTGGTCACGATGCCGACGGCGTCCTGAAGCAGTTTAATTATGACGAAGTGATTCGACCGGAAACTACCGTGGAAGCCCTCGCCACGCTGCGTCCGGCGTTTGATCCAGTCAGCGGTACGGTAACGGCGGGTACATCTTCTGCGCTCTCCGATGGCGCAGCTGCCATGCTGGTAATGAGTGAAAGCCGCGCCCGTGAATTAGGTCTTAAGCCGCGCGCCCGTGTGCGTTCGATGGCGGTTGTTGGTTGTGATCCGTCGATTATGGGTTACGGCCCGGTTCCGGCCTCTAAGCTGGCGTTGAAAAAAGCGGGGCTTTCTGCCAGCGACATCGGCGTGTTTGAAATGAACGAAGCCTTTGCCGCGCAGATCCTGCCGTGTATTAAAGATCTGGGACTGGTGGAGCAAATTGACGAGAAGATCAACCTCAACGGTGGCGCGATCGCGCTGGGTCATCCGCTGGGTTGTTCCGGTGCGCGTATCAGTACCACGCTGCTGAATCTGATGGAACACAAAGACGTTCAGTTTGGTCTGGCGACGATGTGTATCGGTTTGGGTCAGGGTATTGCGACGGTGTTTGAGCGGGTTTAACCACTTGCCGGATGCGGCGTGAACGCCTTATCCGGTCTACCGATCCGGCACCAATTGTAGGCCTGATAAGACGCGACAGCGTCGCATCAGGCACTGTTTGCCGGATGCGACATAGATCTAAATGCCACTGATAAAGTTTTAGTTGCCGTTCTTCCCGCCTGTCAGGGGCGGGTTTTTTATGGCTTAGATAAACGCAAACGCATCTCCAAACAGGCGATCTTCCCGCGCATTACGCTCACTGCAAAACAGGTCACGGGCTATTTTCGCCATCTCAAAACGTCCGGCAATGTAGATATCATGCTCTGCCAGCGTACCGTGATCCTGCAATACCGCCGTTAACACTGTGCCAGTACGCCCACGCCAGCCCGCTTCCGGTTGTTCAACCACCGGCACCACTTGCAAACCTGGATGCTTAAGCGAAAGCGCCTCAAGCTCGGAGAGATCATAAAGATGCTGCTCTTCACGCCCGCCCCAGTAAATGGTGATATCACGATTGGGATTACGCGCCAGCGCCGTCAGCAAAATCGAGCGCGCATAAGAGAAACCGGTGCCGCCCGCAATCAGAATCATTGGACGTTCTTCATCATCGCGCAGCCATGCCTCACCGTGCGGAATATCGACCACGATTTGATGATCTTTAAGAATGCGGTCCATGACTGCTTTCGCGTAAAGGTTGATTTCAGAAGCGCCAATATGCAGCTCAATGAAACCTTTTTCATCCGGCGTCGAGGCCATTGAGAACGGGCGTTTATCGCGTTCGTCCATCACTACCATCAAATACTGACCAGCACGAAAAGAAAAGGCCGCGTCTGGCACGATTCGGACACGATATACAGTATCCGTGATAGCTTCTACCGAGGTCACTTTACAGCTTAAGGTTGTCATGCGCTTTCTCTGTCGGATCGATAAATAGGGCAATACAAACGCGCCTCAGGCGCTTTTACCGTTGTTAAAAATAGCCAGCTCATCCCAGATTGCGTCAATACGCGCGACAACGTCCGGATCTTTTTTGATAGGACGCCCCCACTCGCGCTGGGTTTCCCCTGGCCATTTATTCGTGGCATCCAGCCCCATTTTTGAACCCAGCCCGGAAACAGGCGAGGCAAAATCCAGATAATCAATGGGCGTGTTTTCAACCAGCACCGTATCCCGCGCTGGGTCCATACGGGTAGTAATCGCCCAAATCACATCGTTCCAGTCGCGTGCGTTGACATCATCATCGCAAACGATCACAAATTTTGTGTACATAAACTGGCGTAAAAACGACCAGACGCCCATCATGACGCGCTTCGCGTGCCCGGCGTATTGCTTTTTGATCGTCACGACCGCCAGACGATAAGAGCAACCTTCCGGCGGAAGGTAGAAATCGACAATTTCCGGGAATTGTTTTTGCAGAATCGGCACGAACACTTCGTTCAACGCCACGCCCAGTACCGCAGGTTCATCCGGCGGGCGACCAGTATAGGTGGAGTGGTAAATCGCATCTTCACGCTGAGTAATATGCGTCACGGTAAATACCGGGAAACTATCGACTTCGTTATAGTAACCGGTGTGGTCGCCATACGGCCCTTCTGGCGCCGTTTCGCCTTGTTCGATATACCCTTCCAGCACAATTTCCGCACTGGCGGGCACTTCAAGGTCATTGGAGATACACTTCACCACTTCGGTCTTGGTGCCGCGCAGCAATCCGGCAAACGCATACTCTGAAAGTGTATCCGGAACGGGGGTGACTGCACCGAGAATAGTAGCGGGATCAGCACCCAGCGCCACAGAAACCGGGAAACGTTCACCCGGATGCGCCGCACACCACTCCTGGAAATCCAGCGCACCGCCGCGATGCGACAACCAGCGCATAATCAGTTTATTTTTACCAATCAACTGTTGACGATAAATACCCAGATTCTGCCGCTCTTTGTGCGGGCCACGCGTTACGGTCAACCCCCAGGTAATCAGCGGCGCGGCATCTTCCGGCCAGCAGGTCATAATGGGAATGCGGTTAAGATCGACGTCCTCGCCGGAGACGATTTTTTGCTGACAAGGCGCACCACGTAACCGTTTCGTTGGCATGTTCAACACCTGTTTAAACTGCGGCAGTTTATCAAACAGGTCGCGGAAACCTTTTGGCGGCTCCGGCTCTTTCAGAAACGCCAATAATTTACCGACTTCACGCAGCGCCGAAACATCTTCCTGCCCCATGCCCATCGCTACACGCTTAGGCGTACCGAACAGGTTACACAGCACCGGCATTGAGTACCCTTTAGGGTTTTCGAACAACAGCGCAGGCCCACCGGCGCGCAAAGTGCGGTCAGCAATTTCAGTGATTTCCAGATGCGGATCCACCGGGAGCGTGATACGTTTTAGCTCACCCTGCTGTTCAAGCAGCGTCAAGAAGTCGCGTAAATCGTTATATTTCATGGCGTCCATTGTAGCCTCTTAATCTGCGCCCATTATACGGCGTTCATCTTCGCGATGCTGTAAATTTGTTAAATTAGCGTGAACTCAGGCGCTATAACGCAAACCGGGGAATATAATTAACTTAACGCATCGCTTTTGCTATTCTTGCGCCCCGATTAAACGGATAAGAGTCATTATGCAATCCTGGTATTTACTGTACTGCAAGCGCGGGCAACTTCAACGTGCCCAGGAACACCTCGAAAGACAGGCCGTTAATTGCCTGGCGCCGATGATCACCCTGGAAAAAATCGTGCGTGGCAAACGTACCGCAGTCAGTGAGCCGTTGTTCCCCAACTACCTGTTTGTGGAATTTGATCCAGAAGTGATTCATACCACTACCATCAACGCTACACGTGGCGTCAGCCACTTCGTGCGCTTTGGTGCATCGCCAGCGATAGTCCCATCGGCAGTGATTCATCAGCTGTCTGTGTATAAACCGGAAAACATTGTCGATCCGGCAACACCATACCCAGGTGATAAGGTGATTATTACCGAAGGCGCATTCGAAGGTTTTCAGGCCATTTTCACCGAGCCTGACGGCGAGGCACGCTCCATGCTATTGCTTAATCTTATCAATAAAGAAATTAAGCACAGCGTGAAGAACACCGAGTTCCGCAAACTCTAGAACGCAATCCCAAACAGTGTTTTGACATTCGCATCTGTGGTAGCCGCCAGCCACGCAGCATCCTCCCCTCGCCAGTATGCAATACGTTGCAGAATATGGGGCAGATACGCAGGCTCGTTACGCCGTGATGATGGCTTTGGCGTGAGATCGCGCGGGAGCAAATACGGCGCATCGGTTTCGATCAGCAATTTCTCCGCAGGAATAAGTGGCAACAGATCACGCAATTCCTGCCCTCGTCGTTCATCGCAAACCCAACCTGTAATGCCGATATAAATTCCACGCGCCACGCACGCCTGCATCTCTTCGCGTGTGCCGGTAAAGCAATGAAGAACCGCACCAGGAAGTTTATCCAGCCACGGCTCCAGCAATGTCATAAACCGCTCGTGGGCATCGCGACAGTGCATAAATACCGGCATGTTTAATTCTGCGGCAATACGTAGCTGGGCAACAAAAGCACGTTCCTGCTCTTCCGGCGTAGAAAAGTTGCGGTTAAAGTCGAGCCCACACTCACCAATCGCCACCACTTCTGGCAGCGCGGCCAGCTCAATAATCGCTTCTTCGGTTGCAGCTTGCCACTGGCTGCTGTCATGAGGATGCACGCCCGCCGTTGACCAACAGTGCGGATACTGACGCGCCAGTTTTTGCGCCTGCTGGCTTTCTCGCAGGTTAGTGCCGGTGATAAGTAGCCCATCAACTCCCGCGCCAAAAGCGCGCTCTACAACATCATCACGGTCTTTCGCAAATTGCGAACCGGTCAAATTAACGCCGATATCAAACATCCTGCACTCCATATGACAACCGCCCTGACGGGCGGTTGAATTTATTCTTCAGTTTTTTCGCTTTCAGCGTCGTTTTCTTCTTCCCGGTTTCGGCCTTTACCAACGTAAAAGCGTGAGAAGAAGACACCGATTTCAAACAGGCAGTACATCGGAATCGCCAACAGCGTTTGCGAGAAGACATCCGGCGGCGTCAGCAGCATCCCGACGACGAATGCGCCAACCAGCACATACGGGCGTTTTTTGCGTAAGTCTTCTGGCGAGGTGATCCCCATCCAGCACAGCAGCACAATGGCAACCGGCACTTCAAACGAAACACCAAATGCCATAAACAACGCCATAACGAAGCTTAAGTAGCTGGCGATGTCGGTGGATACCTGTACCCCTTCCGGCGCAGTATTGGCGAGGAAGCCAAATGCCAGCGGAAAGACCACAAAGTAGGCGAACGCCATACCGATATAAAACAGCAGAGAGCTGGAAACCAGCAGCGGCACCACCAGGCGACGCTCATGCTTATACAACGCCGGGGCGATAAACGCCCACACCTGATAGAGAATCACCGGCGCTGACAGAATCAGCGACACCATAAAAGTCAGCTTGATCGGCGTAAAGAACGGTGAGGCCACATCGGTGGCGATCATCGTTGAACCTTGCGGCAATTGCTTGATCAACGGCGCGGATACCAGGTGATAGATATCATTGGCGAAATAGACCAGGCACAGAAATATCACGATCACCGCGATAATGCAGTTCAGCAGACGCTTACGCAGCTCAATCAGATGCGTGATAAGCGGTTGAGTATCTTCTACAGACATGTTTACGGTTTATCACTCGACGAAGGGGAAGGTGCAGCGGTTTTTGGTTCAGCGTCCGCAGCAGGTTTTACCACCGGCTCTGGCGTGGTTTCTGGCTTCTGTTCCGGCGAACTGGCCTGCGTTTGTGCAGAGGCAGGGGTTACTCCCTCATGCGCAGCTTCATTATCTTTCACCACCGGGTTATGGATGGTGTGCGCTTCATCGCTCGCCTTTTCAGGATCGTTTGCAACATAGGAACGCTTCATCGATTCCGCAGCCTGGCGCAGTTCATCCATTGACGCTTTCAGTTCAGGCGTCAGGTTGGTCAGGCTTGCCTTTTCAACCTTTTTCAGGCTGTCCTGAAACTCCTGGAGTTTTAACTCCTGAGTCAGTTCGTTCTGCACCGTTGTCGCCAGTGAACGCAACGCGCGAATCCAGCCCGCTACCGTTTTTACCGCCACAGGCAGTCGTTGCGGCCCCAGAACGACGAGGCCGATGATGAACACCAATAGCAGTTCGCTAAAACCGATATCAAACACGGATTACACCTGCTCTTTATCGTGGCGCTTTGCGTCTTCTGTTTTAGCCTGTTCCTGATTCGTATCCGCCTGCTTATCGGCGATAGTTTTCGCAGTAAAATCAGCATCCTGACTGGTTTTATCCTGCTTTGGTTCATCATCGCTCATTGCTTTTTTAAAGCCTTTGATCGACGCACCAAGATCGGAACCGATGGAGCCGAGCTTTTTGGTGCCAAAAAGCAGTACAACGATGACGGCAATAATCAATAACTGCCAAATACTGATACCACCCATACATGTTCCTCTGTGGTAGATGATGATTAAACAAGGCCGCATTATACGTTACACGGCCCGCCTTGAGCGATGAAAAAATCAGCGTGTTTTGCGCCAACCGACAAACCAGGCGATCAGACCACCTGCCATTAACCAGCCGGGCATCAGCCCCCATTCAGGTCGGTTGACCAACAAGAATGTGCCGCTTAATACTAACGTCGCGCCAATTCCGAGAAAATAACGCGATTGTCCCTGACGTACATGATTTGACTGAAGCTCGCGGGCAATCTTATCAACACTGTGCTGTAAATACTTGCCCTGGCGCAAACTGTCGTAAACCAGTTCAGGCAGTTCTGGCATTTTTTCGACCCAGAACGGCGCTTTTTCTTTAAATGCTCTCACCAGCGCAGGAATACCGACCTGATCTTTAATCCACGACTCCAGGAAAGGCTTCGCCGTTTTCCATAAATCGAGCTGCGGATAAAGCTGGCGTCCTACCCCTTCGATGTAGAGCAAGGTTTTCTGGAGTAACACCAGTTGCGGCTGTACTTCCATATTGAAGCGACGCGCCGTATTAAACAGATTTAACAGCACATGTCCAAACGAAATTTCGGCCAGTGGTTTCTCAAAGATTGGTTCACAGACAGTACGAATAGCAAATTCGAACTCTTCAACGTTGGTATCTGGCGGCACCCAGCCAGAATCAACGTGCAGCTCTGCCACTTTGCGATAATCGCGGTTAAAGAAGGCGATAAAGTTTTCTGCCAGATAGCGTTTATCTTCTTTGTTTAGCGAGCCAACAATCCCGCAATCAATGCCGATATATTTCGGGTTTTCCGGGTGTTCATAGCTTACGAAGATATTGCCAGGGTGCATATCGGCATGGAAAAAGCTGTCGCGAAAGACCTGAGTGAAGAACACCTGCACGCCGCGTTCAGCCAGCAATTTCATGTTGGTGCCGTTTTTCTCCAGCGCCGCAACATCAGACACCGGAATGCCGTAAATGCGCTCCATCACCATCATCCCTTCACTGCAATAGTCAGGGTAAACCTCCGGGATGTAGAGCATCGGGCTATTTTCGAAATTACGCCGAAGCTGAATGGCGTTGGCAGATTCCCGCAGCAAATTCAGTTCATCAATCAACGTCTTTTCGTACTCGCGCACCACTTCGGTTGGACGCAGACGGCGACCATCCGGCAGTAAACGCGGCACCCAACGCGCCAGACGATAGATGAGTTTCAGATCCGCTTTTATGACCGGCAAAATATCCGGGCGAATGACTTTAATCACCACCTCTTTGCCATTCGATTTCAGCCGCGCAGTATGTACCTGTGCAACGGAAGCCGATGCCAGCGGCTTAATGTCAAAATCATCAAACCACGCTTCCACCGGCAGACCGCCCATCGCCGCTTCAATTTGTGCTTTCGCCAGTTCGCCGTCAAAAGGCGCGACTTTATCCTGCAAGAGCGCCAGTTGGTCAGCAATATGCGGCGGAAAAAGGTCACGGCGGGTCGATAGCATCTGTCCAAACTTGATCCATACCGGACCCAGTTCTTGCAGCGCCAGTCGCAGTCGTTCACCTAATGGTTTGTCTTTATGCCGATTCGGCATCCAGAATAACGAGTATCGCCATAACCGCAACGGCAAAGTGATACGCATTTTAGGGATCAGTTCATCAAGTCCGTAACTTAAAAAAGTGCGAATGATGAAATACAGGCGCCGTACTTCACCTGGCGTCATTAAACTGCCTCCAGTTTTTCCAGCCGTTTGGTTAGCGCATCGACAGCACGTTCAACGGCGGATGTCTCTTCCGCAAACCAGGCCACTTCAAGCGGACCAGGTGCCATACGCCACTCTTCAGTAATGGCTTCAGCCACGTAGCGTTGCTGGCGTTTAATACCGTGATGCAGGAACTTCGCGCCACCACGCAGGGCTTTGCTGATGCCTTCGGCGGCGATATCACCCGTATAAGGTGCCAGCAGTTCAGCAGGGTCGAACTCCGCCAGATCTGCCAGCGCAACAAAGTTTTGCACCACCTGAATATCGCCCTGCACTTCCAGCTCACCACTGCGAATCAGTGCAGCAAGCTGCTGGCGATCGCGAAGTTTCGGCAACACGCTGGCATAAGCGATAACAGTGCAGTCAGCATCGCCTGCCCATTCTCCCAGTACATCGACCTGACGTTCGCTGAACACCAGAATCAACGATGTCGAAAAGCCTTTTACCTCCACGCGCAATACTTTACCCAGCAGACGCGAGCGGGCGGTTTTCAGCGCGGGTGAGCGATACAGGAAGGTGTTGAGCAGACTTTCGATTCCTGCCGTCACTAAAGGTTTAAAAGGCATTTCCGGTCTCCTGTCAGAACTTATAACCACGATGCAGCGCCACAACGCCAGCCGTCAGGTTGTAATAATCGACACTTTCGAATCCGGCATCTTGCATCATGGCTTTCAGAGTATCCTGATCGGGATGCATACGGATGGATTCAGCCAGATAACGGTAGCTGTCGGCGTCATTCGCGACTAGCGAGCCAATACGCGGCAGAACATGGAAGGAGTAAGCGTCATAAGCTTTGCTTAATGGTTCGATAATCGGTTTCGAGAACTCAAGCACCAGCAGGCGGCCGCCGGGTTTCAGCACGCGATACATTGAACGCAGTGCTTTATCTTTATCGGTGACGTTACGCAGACCAAACGAAATGGTGATGCAATCAAAGGTGTTATCCGGGAACGGCAGCGCCTCGGCGTTCGCCTGAACATACTCAACGTTGCCAATCACGCCGATATTACGCAGTTTCTCGCGCCCCATTTTGAGCATGGATTCATTGATATCGGCGAGGACTACCTTGCCAGTTTCACCGACCAGGCGGGAGAATTTCGCTGTCAGGTCGCCGGTGCCGCCAGCCAGATCCAGCACAGTTTGCCCACGGCGTACGCCGCTGCAATCGATCGTGAATCGCTTCCACAAACGATGAATACCAAATGACATCAAATCATTCATGACATCGTATTTCGATGCCACGGAATGGAAAACGTGGGCGACCATATCCGCTTTTTGCTCTTTCGCGACGGTCTGAAAACCAAAGTGCGTCGTTTCTTGTGACTTATCCACCATCTCAATGCCTGCTCATCAAAAAATTGTTCCAGAAGTGTAACAGATTGGGCGTCGATGCCCTAGATTTCTACCCGGCGTAACTACCCCCAATGGGCTAGCGCGACTGCTGATTATATTCATCATCGCGTTGATAAGCTTCATCATTCGGCTGCCCCGGAACCGACCGCAGTCGATACTCTTCATCCTGACTCACCGCCTGTTCAGCCAAATCCGGATTAATCTCGCGTTTAATTTCTACCCCTAAACCGCGAAACGCTTCTGCCTGCGCCAGCACATTTCCGCGACCTGAAGAGAGTTTTTTCATTGCCTGACGATAGTTATCCTGCGCTTTGTCCAGACTTTGACCGATCGCTGACATATCATCGACAAACAAACGCATCTTGTCGTACAGCTTGCTGGCGCGATCGGCGATTTGCTGGGCGTTGCGACTTTGATGCTCATAACGCCACAGGTTGGCGATAGTACGCAACGCCACCAGCAGCGTGGTCGGGCTAACCAGCATGATATTGTTTTTCAACGCTTCTGTTATCAGCTCCGGCTGGCGATCAAGCGCCAGTAAAAACGCAGGTTCGACGGGGATAAACATCAGCACGTAATCCAGCGTTCTTAGCCCTGGTAGCTGTTGATAATCTTTACGCCCCAGCAAGCGGATATGGTTACGCACCGACGCGATATGCTCCTGCAATGCGCTTTCGCGAGTGTAGTCGTCTTCTGCATTGAAGTAGCGTTCATAGGCGACCAGCGTCATTTTGGCGTCGATCACCACGTCTTTCCCCTGCGGTAGCCGCACGATGACATCCGGCTGCATCCGCGAGCGGGCGTCATTTTCGATGCTGACCTGGGTTTCATATTCATACCCTTCGCGCAGACCGGAAGCCTCCAGCACGCGCGTCAATACCACTTCGCCCCAGTTGCCCTGGGTTTTATTGTCACCTTTCAGCGCACGCGTCAGGTTGATTGCCTCCTGGGCCATTTGCGCGTTGAGCTGCTGGAGATTGCGAATTTCGTGGGTCAGGGTATGGCGTTCTTGTGCTTCTTTACCGAAGCTGTCCTGAACCTGACGGCGAAAACCGTCCAGTTGTTCACGCAGCGGCGACAACAGGCTGTTCAGGCTCTGACGGTTTTGCTCATCAACCCGGCGATTGCTGTGCTCAAAAATACGGTTGGCGAGGTTTTCAAATTGCTCGCTCAAACGCTGCTCGCTGTTAATCATCTGGCGAATTTTATCGTCAGCGTGTTGCTGTGCGGCCTCCATCCGCGTGGTCACTTCACGCAGATCAGCCTCCAGAGAGGTGTTAATACTTTGCAGGCTGCGCACTTCGTTATTGAGCAATTCACACTCTGCGCGCCAGTGCTCGCTTTGGGTAATTTGTTGTTTTGCCGCGCTTAACTCCGCGACCATCTCTTCACGTTCAGCTAATTGCTCGGCTTTTTGCTGCGCGTGCTGATAACTGGCAAACAGCCAGCCGATGGCCACACTGACCAGCGCAATAATGGCATAAACAATGATTGAGAAATCCACAAAGCCTCCTGACGCAACAACTTACCCGCACAAAATAGAATTGTGCTGTACAAACGTCCAGTTGGAAAGGCATTTCCTGCGAGGCGCTACGCAAAAATACAAAAGGCCGAACGCGTCGGCCTTCAGACAGGAGAAGAGAATTACAACAGACGGCGCGCCGCTTCCACCACGATTTTCACCGCATGGCTTTCAGTTTGTTTCATCGTCTCAGCATTCGGGATCTCTTGCTGGGTACGGTTAACGATAACGCCCGCCACCATACCAGCACGCAGGCCCTGGCTTGCACACATGGTCAGCAGAGTCGCAGATTCCATTTCATAGTTCATCACGCCCATCGCCTGCCACTCTTCCATAGAACCTTTAAAGTGACGGACTACGCGACCAGAGTAAGTATCGTAACGTTCCTGACCTGGATAGAAGGTATCAGAAGAAGCAGTCACGCCAACGTGAGTCGTCGCGCCAATGGATTTCGCTGCTTCAACCAGCGCAGTCGTACATTCGAAATCAGCGACAGCCGGGAACTCCAGCGGTGCGAAGTGCAGGCTCGCGCCATCCAGACGAACAGACGCCGTGGTAACCAGTACATCACCAACATTAATATGCGGCTGAATAGCGCCAGTTGTACCGATACGCAGGAAGGTGCGAATGCCCAGCTGTGCCAGTTCTTCAACGGCAATAGAAGTAGACGGGCCGCCGATACCGGTAGAGCAGACAATAACAGGTTTACCATCCAGCTCTGCACGCCAGGTGGTGAATTCGCGGTGAGATGCCAGCTTAACCGGCTTATCCATCAGCGCGGCGATCTTTTCCACACGATCCGGGTCGCCAGGGACGATGGCAAGCGTAGCCCCTTGTAAATCGTTTTTAGTGAGGCCGAGATGAAAAACATCAGACTTGGACATATACAACTCCTCTGTGAATCGGTTTAGTCAGAAGAAGCAAAAAGGTACTTTACCGAAGGGATTAAGATTTTTTCGTGATAATCATCACTATGATGCAAATGTGTTGCATACATTTACTCATCAAAAGTGACTTAAATCACATAATTTACTCTTAAGTCAGTAAGGCCGCTTAAAAGATGAGCCATTTGAGGCAATGTGAATTGTTGCACGCTGACTATAGTTAACATTGCGCAAAATTTTTATAAGGGTACGGAGAATACCATGACAACAACACAACACTCTGGATTTGCACCTGCTGCATCCCCCCTCGCCTCGACCATCGTTCAGACTCCGGACGATGCGATTGTGGCAGGGTTCACCTCTATCCCTTCACAAGGGGATAACATGCCTGCTTATCATGCCCGTCCAAAACAGAACGATGGCCCACTACCAGTGGTCATTGTAGTGCAGGAAATTTTTGGCGTGCATGAACATATCCGTGACATTTGTCGCCGTCTGGCGCTGGAGGGGTATCTGGCTATCGCACCAGAACTCTACTTCCGCGAAGGTGATCCGAATGATTTCGCCGATATTCCCACGTTGCTAAGCGGTCTGGTAGCAAAAGTGCCTGACTCACAGGTGCTGGCCGATCTCGATCATGTCGCCAGTTGGGCGTCCCGCAACGGCGGCGATGTCCATCGTTTAATGATTACCGGATTTTGCTGGGGCGGACGTATCACCTGGCTATATGCCGCGCATAACCCGCAACTAAAAGCGGCAGTGGCGTGGTACGGCAAACTGACAGGCGGTAAGTCGCTGAACTCACCGAAACAACCCGTTGATATCGCGACCGATCTCAACGCGCCGGTTCTCGGCTTATATGGCGGTCAGGATAACAGCATTCCGCAGGAGAGCGTCGAAACCATGCGTCAGGCGCTGCGGGCAGCAAACGCGAAAGCGGAGATTATCGTGTACCCGGATGCCGGTCATGCGTTTAACGCCGATTATCGCCCGAGCTATCATGCCGAGTCTGCGAAAGACGGTTGGCAGCGTATGCTGGAATGGTTTAAGCAGTATGGTGGGAAGAAGTCGCTGTAATGAGAAAAGACCGGGTGGTATTACCACCCGGTTTGGAGTTTATCCCCGACGCAAATTCTGCGCCGCCTGCACCATGTTCGCCAGTGCCGCGCGGGTTTCTGGCCAGCCGCGCGTTTTCAGGCCGCAGTCCGGGTTGACCCACAGGCGCTCTGCCGGAATGCGTTTTGCCGCTTTCTTCAGCAGGGCTTCAATCCATTCCACGCTCGGTACGTTTGGCGAGTGAATGTCATAGACGCCTGGACCGATTTCATTCGGATAATCAAACTCTTCGAATGACTCCAGCAACTCCATGTCGGAACGCGAGGTTTCGATAGTGATGACGTCAGCATCCAGCGCCGCAATCGAATCCATGATGTCGTTGAACTCGCAATAACACATGTGAGTGTGGATCTGCGTTTCATCCTTCGCCACGGCGGCGTTGATACGGAAAGCTTCCACGCCCCACTGGAGATAGGCGTCCCAGTCGCTGCGACGCAGCGGTAAACCTTCGCGCAGCGCCGGTTCATCAATCTGGATGATGCCAATTCCAGCGGCTTCCAGATCGGCCACTTCATCACGCAGCGCCAGCGCAATTTGTTTGGCAATGGTTTCACGGCTGACGTCTTCGCGCGGGAATGACCAGCAAAGAATGGTCACCGGGCCGGTCAGCATCCCTTTTACCGGTTTGTCGGTCAGCGATTGCGCATACTTCGCCCACTCCACGGTGATCGGTGCCGGGCGGCTAACGTCACCAATAACAATCGGTGGCTTCACGCAGCGGGAACCGTAGCTCTGTACCCAACCGTTTTGCGTAAAGACAAAACCGTCGAGGTGCTCACCAAAGTATTCCACCATGTCATTACGCTCAGCCTCGCCATGTACCAGCACATCCAGTCCTAAACGTTCCTGCTCAACAATGGCCTGCTTGATATGTTCCGCAATGCCCGTGCGGTAGTTGTTGGCGTCGAGATTACCCTTTTTGAAATCCAGACGCAGGGTACGAATTTCCGTGGTTTGCGGGAAGGAACCAATCGTGGTGGTCGGCCAGGCTGGCAGTTTAAAACGCGCACGCTGGGCTTCAGCACGCACTTCATAAACGTTCGCACGCTGGCTGTCCTGGGCGGTAATCGCCGCCAGACGCTTTTCTACCGCCGGATTATGTACGCGGGTAGAGTGACGACGCGCCTGAATCGGGGCGCTCCACTCTGCCAGAGCTGCCGTATCACCACTGTTCAGCGCATCGCGCAGTAGAGCCAGTTCATGACATTTTTGCAGGGCGAAGGCAAACCAGCTTTTCACTTCTGCATCAAGACGCGTTTCCACGCTCAGGTCGATAGGGCTATGCAGCAGCGAGCAGGAAGATGCCACCCACAAATCACGTTTGCCGACAATGTCTTTAATTTGTGCATATTTCTCGGTGAGATCGGCGCGCCAGACGTTACGACCATTGACCAGTCCGGCAGACAGCAGCCAGTCAGAAGGCAGGCGCTTGTGCAGTTCTGCTACATCATCTTTGCCATGAATGAGGTCGACATGCAGACCCTGAACAGGCAGCGCCGTAATCGTGTCGAGGTTTGGCGTTACACCTTCAAAATAGGTGGTCAGCAGCAGTTTCACCTGGCCCTGGAGCGCGTCGTAGGCGGGTTTGTATGCGTCCAGCCACGCCTGCGGCAGTTCCAGCACCAGCGCCGGTTCATCAATCTGTACCCACTCGATGCCGCGTTTTGCCAGCTCTGCCAGCACTTGCTGATAAACCGGCAGAATGTCGTTCAGCAGGCTAAGGCGGTCAAACTGTTCACCTTTCACTTTCCCCAGCCACAGCCAGGTAACCGGCCCCAGCAGCACAGGCTTAACGTTGTGGCCCAGCGCCAGCGCCTCGTCCACTTCCTCCAGCAGCTGCGTCCAGGTCAGTTTGAACTGTTGGCCTTTAACGAATTCCGGCACCATGTAGTGATAGTTGGTGTTAAACCATTTGGTCATTTCTGCCGCCGCCGCAGGTTCACCAGTTGGCGCACGACCGCGACCAATACGGAACAGGGTGTCGATATCCACCGAACCGTCTTTATTCTGATGACGCGCCGGAACGTTACCCAGCAGCAGGCTGGTGGTCAGAACATGATCGTACCAGGCAAAATCGCCCACCGGCAGCAGGTCGATACCCGCCTGCTTTTGTTGATCCCAGTGACGAGCACGCAATTCACGCCCTACTGCCAGTAATTCTTCACGCGTGGAGTTCCCCGCCCAATAACTTTCTTGCGCTTTTTTCAGCTCGCGACGCAGGCCAACGCGAGGGAAACCGAGGGTGTGATTAAGAATTGTCATTATATGCCCCTTATGGAATTTTTAGCATTTAGCCGTCCAGATGTTTACACATCCATAATTGGCGGTTACTGTATATTCCTCAAGCGCAAATTATTCATGCCGAAGTGAAGGACTTTCATGATCGAAGTAAAACACCTGAAAACGCTACAAGCGTTGCGGAATTGCGGCTCGCTCGCAGCCGCTGCGGCGACGTTGCATCAGACGCAATCCGCCCTGTCTCACCAGTTTAGCGATCTGGAACAACGCCTTGGCTTCCGGCTATTTGTGCGTAAAAGCCAGCCGCTACGTTTTACGCCGCAGGGAGAAATCCTATTGCAACTGGCAAACCAGGTACTGCCGCAAATCAGTCAGGCACTGCAAGCCTGCAATGAACCGCAGCAAACGCGCCTGCGTATTGCCATTGAGTGCCATAGCTGTATTCAGTGGCTGACACCCGCGTTAGAAAATTTCCATAAGAACTGGCCGCAGGTCGAGATGGATTTTAAATCAGGCGTAACGTTTGACCCGCAGCCTGCGTTGCAGCAGGGCGAGCTGGATCTGGTGATGACCTCCGATATTCTGCCGCGCAGTGGCCTGCATTATTCGCCGATGTTCGATTATGAGGTGCGTCTGGTGTTAGCACCTGACCACCCACTGGCGGCGAAAACGCGAATCACACCGGAAGATCTCGCCAGCGAAACGCTGCTGATTTATCCGGTGCAGCGCAGCCGACTGGATGTCTGGCGCCATTTTCTTCAGCCGGCAGGCGTCAGCCCGTCACTGAAAAGCGTCGATAACACCTTATTGTTGATTCAGATGGTTGCCGCGCGGATGGGTATTGCCGCTCTGCCGCATTGGGTGGTGGAGAGTTTTGAGCGCCAGGGTCTGGTGGTGACCAAAACCCTGGGCGAAGGCCTGTGGAGCCGACTATACGCCGCCGTGCGCGATGGCGAGCAGCGTCAGCCAGTGACAGAAGCGTTTATTCGCTCGGCACGCAATCACGCCTGCGATCATCTGCCGTTTGTAAAGAGCGCGGAGCGACCCACTTCCGATGCACCCACAGTGAGGCCAGGATCACCAGCGCGCCTGTAATAAACGTTGGCCAGTTCGGCTGTTGATGCCAGATAGCCAGGTTAACCAGCAGCCCTGCCGGAACGTGCATATTATTCATAATACCCAGCGTTCCGGCGTCCACCTGCGTCGCGCCGTAGTTCCACATAAAGTAGCCAATCCCTGAAGCCACCACGCCAAGAAATACCAGAATGCTCCATTGCAGCGTTGTTTCCGGCATTTTCTGCGTATTGCCCAGCAAGAACCATGCAATCACCGCCACCAGGAACGCGCCGAGATAGAACCACGCAAAGGCGTTGTGCTGCGGCATCGGGCGGGTTTCCATCAGGCGTTTATAACCCACCATGCCAATCGCAAAGGTGATATTGGAGAGCTGCACCAGCAGCAGGCCAGTCCAGAAATGGTCGGTGACCTGATCATAGCGAATAATCCCGGCACCAATCACCGCCAGTAACGCGCTGAACGCATAACCCCAGCGCAGACGACGTCTGCTCATAATGTCATAAATCAGCGTGATGTAGAGCGGCGTCAGCACGGTAAACAGCAGCAGTTCAGAGACCGTCAGGTAGAGATAGGCGCGGAAACTCAGCATATACATAATGCCAAGTTGCATCGCGCCCACCAGCATATACAGGCCAATGGTTTTCAGGCTATTGCCACGGGTACGCAGAAACGGCAGAAAAACGAGTGCCGCCAGACCAACGCGTACCAGCACCGAAAAATAGCTGTCGACGTGCCCCGCAAGGTACTCGCCATAAAAGCTAAAGGAGAAGGCCCACAGAATCGTGGTGATGATAAGTAGCGCCACAATGGAAAACTCTTTGATTAACGAGTATCCATTGTAGCGAAGTATTAGGTTGACAACTGACCAAATAAAGAACGATTACGATAAATAGAGCTTACGCAGATAATGCGGCACCGCGTCTTCGGCGTTAGTGCCAATCACTTCCAGCTCCGGATGCAGATCTTTCAGGCGCTGGTGCGCACTGCCCATAATGCAGCCTTTCCCCGCCATCGACAGCATTTCGGCGTCGTTCATCCCGTCACCAAACGCAATGCAATCCTTCAGACTGTAGCCCAATTTCTTCGCCACCGCTTCCAGCGCATGACCTTTAGAAACGCCGCCAGCCATCACTTCCAGACAAGTCAAAGTAGAGAAACTGACGTTGACGCGATCGCCCCAGCGAGCATTGATTGCTTGCTCCAGCGGTAACAATTTTTCATGGGAGTCGCAGGTGAAGAACACTTTGCTGACGCCTTCCGGCTCCAGCAAACCCGGCTCATACAGCGCATATTTAAATACTGCTTCTTTAAAAAAGCGCATCTCCTCCGGACGGTGGCGATTCATAAACCATTCATCATCACGATAAACATTAGTAATGATGTCCGGGTTGTCGTTGACCACGCCAAACAGGTCGCTGGCAATGTCATGATCCAGGTTATGCGCGAAAATCAGATTACCATCCAGATCGTGCACGCGCGCGCCATTGGAGGTAATCATGTAAGACTTAATCTCCAGATTATCGCGAATCTGACCCACGTCGACGTGGTGGCGACCCGTCGCAAACACAAAGTTGATGCCACGCGCGGTGAGCAGTTTCAGGGTTTCTTTGGCGTAAGGGGATAACGTATGGTCGGGAGAAAGTAACGTACCATCTAAATCAGACGCAACAACCTGATACATAAGAAATTTAAACCTCTATAGAGCGATTTCCGCTGGGTGAGTTATGCCGGTTGAAAAATTCAACGATGGCGTGGAGCACGACTGAGCGCATTGCGTCCTTTTCAAAAAGGATCTCATGGTACGCACCTTTAATTACCAGCGGTCGCTCCCCTTCTACAGGATGACCCGCTGCGGCGCGGAGTTCACAAAAACGGTCGTGCATACGGTTATCCACCACGCGTTCCTCTTCAGCCTGCAAGAGAAGCGTTGGCGTGGCGTCATCACCCGCACCGGCTAACACCTGTTCGCCGGCCAGAATACTTTCGCGTACCCAATGGTAGGTCGGCCCACCGACGCGAATCGTTGGGTCATCAGCATAGAAACGTAAATTACGTCGATATCGTTGCCTGCTGTGGGTCAGTACATTGATGGTAAACGGCAGCGCGCGCCAGCGCCCGGTGCCAATCGCATAGCCATCACGAAAACGTGGATGCGCTTCTGCCCAGTTAAGGATCTGCCGCGCCATAAATGATGGCATACGAATCACAATCCCAAACATTGGCGCAGTTAGCGCAATGGCATCGCACACACCAGGGTGACGTTGCAGAAACAGCGTGGAGATTGCACCGCCCATCGAGTGCGCCAGTATATAGCGTTTACGCCACGGACCAGGCTGAACTTCTTGTTGCCAGAACGCCGCCAGATCATCAACATAATCATTAAAGCGATTAACATGACCAAGATGCGGATCGGCTAACAGCCGACCGGAACGCCCCTGACCGCGATGGTCGATGATTAACACATCAAACCCCAGATGGAACAGGTCGTAGGCCAGCTCCGCATACTTTACATAGCTCTCAATACGCCCCGGACAAATGACGACCACCCGATCATGTTGTTGAGCGCGAAAGCGGACAAAACGCACCGGAATGTCATCCACGCCGATAAACTCTGCTTCGTCCCGCTGACGCCAGAAGTCAGTCAGTGGCCCCATCGTAAAAGCAGCAAACGCTTTTTCTCTTGTTTCCCAGTCTTTTTGCTGCTGAAACATCGGGTAATCTGCCTCTTAAACCACGTAAAATCGTTTTTTTAAGCGTGCCTGACACAACGCTGCGACAGTAGCGTATTGTGGCACAAAAATAGACTATCCGGGAGATTCCCATGACCTTTGAATGGTGGTTCGCCTACTTACTGACATCGATCATTTTAAGCCTCTCGCCAGGCTCTGGCGCAATCAACACCATGACCACTTCGCTCAACCACGGTTATCGCGGCGCGGTGGCGTCTATTGCAGGGCTTCAGACCGGACTGGCGATTCATATTGTGCTGGTTGGCGTGGGTTTGGGGACACTATTTTCCCGCTCGGTTATTGCTTTTGAAGTGTTGAAGTGGGCAGGCGCGGCTTACCTGATTTGGCTGGGAATACAGCAGTGGCGCGCCGCTGGTGCAATTGATCTTAAATCGCTGACGCCTACCCAATCGCGCCGCCACCTGTTCCAGCGGTCAGTGTTTGTGAATCTTACTAATCCCAAAAGTATTGTGTTTCTGGCGGCGCTATTTCCGCAATTCATCATGCCGCAGCAACCGCAACTGATGCAGTATATTGTGCTCGGCGTCACCACTATTGTGGTCGATATTATTGTGATGATCGGTTACGCCACCCTCGCCCAACGAATCGCTCTCTGGATTAAAGGGCCGAAGCAGATGAAGGCGCTGAATAAGATATTCGGCTCGCTATTTATGCTGGTGGGGGCGCTGTTGGCATCGGCAAGACATGCCTGAAAATAATGTCGGATGCGGCGTAAACGCCTTATCCGACCAACTCTGATGATGCGTCTGGCATCAACGCGAAATAATCAAATGAATGCCAAATCCGGCAAATAACGCCCCGGCAAAACCGTCGATCCACTTCGCCAGACGTTGATAACCCCGGCGCATTTGCGGTAGCGCAAACAGGCTGGCAACAACGGTAAACCACGCCAGCGTTTCGACAATAATCAGCGCGAAAATGCCCCAGCGCGCGGTAGTACCGACGTTATCACCGACAAACAATGAGAACACCGAGCCAAAGTAGATAATCGCTTTCGGATTGGCGAGATTGGTCAGTAAGCCTTTCAGGAAACTGCGCCCGCTTTTCGCCAGCTCGACTTGTGGTGCCGGCGCAGAAACAGCCTCTTTTTTCAGCGCACCGCGCAGCATCTGGTAACCCATCCAGCAAAGATACAGGCCACCGCCAACCATAATTAGCGTATGCAGCCAGGCCATTTTTTCGATAATCAGATGCAGGCCAAGCAGCGCGATTCCTGCCCAGACCATTACGCCGCAGGTAATGCCCAGCACGCCCATCATCGCTTCTTTACGGGAACGACTAACGGCGGTCTGAGAGACAAAAAAGAAATCGGGGCCGGGGCTCATAAGCGCCACAATGTGCACCATGGCAACGGTGAGAAATAACATCAACATACATTTGACTCGCGGGGAAAACGTTTACGGAATGTTCATCTTGGCACTTTTTTATGCCGTTGACTACTCTTCGTCATCGCCGTCGACATGAGCGCGAATCAGCGTCATAAACGGTTTACCAAAGCGTTCCAGCTTGCGCATCCCGACACCGTTTACACTCAACATTTCGCTGGCGGTAATCGGCATTTGCTCTGCCATCTCAATCAGTGTCGCATCGTTAAACACCACATACGGCGGAACATTGCTTTCATCGGCAATCGATTTACGTAGTTTGCGTAATTTGGCGAACAGTTTGCGATCATAATTGCCGCCGAAGGATTTCTGCATCGCTTTCGGTTTGAGTGCCACAATACGCGGCACGGCGAGTTGCAAAGAGGATTCGCCACGCAGCACCGGACGCGCGGCCTCTGTCAGTTGTAGCGCAGAATGCTGGGCGATATTTTGCGTCACCAGACCGAGGTGAATCAGTTGGCGGATCACGCTCACCCAGTGTTCATGACTTTTATCACGCCCCATGCCGTAAACTTTCAGTTTGTCATGGCCATAGTCGCGGATACGCTGATTATTAGCGCCGCGAATCACTTCCACCACATAGCCCATACCAAACCGCTGATTCACACGACCAATGGTAGAAAGCGCAATCTGCGCATCGGTTGAACCATCGTATTGTTTCGGCGGATCGAGGCAGATATCGCAGTTCCCACACGGTTCCTGACGCCCTTCGCCAAAGTAGTTCAGCAGTACCAGACGACGACAGGTTTGCGCTTCGGCAAACGCGCCCATCGCATTCAGTTTATGGCGCTCGATATCCTGTAGTTGCCCCTGCGGCTTTTCTTCCAGACAGCGGCGCAACCACGCCATATCTGCTGGATCGTAAAACAGCATCGCTTCTGCGGGCAGGCCGTCACGCCCGGCGCGACCTGTTTCCTGATAATAGGATTCAATATTGCGCGGAATATCAAAGTGCACCACGAAGCGGACGTTAGGTTTGTTGATGCCCATACCGAAGGCCACGGTAGCCACCACGATTTGCAGGTCATCACGCTGGAATTTTTCCTGCACGTCGGCACGGACATCATTTTCCAGCCCTGCGTGATACGCCGCTGCGCTAATACCCCGACTTTGCAGGCGCGCAGCGGTGTCTTCTACTTTCGCACGGCTATTGCAGTAAATAATCCCCGACTTACCGCGTTGTTCCTGAACGTAACGCATCAGTTGATCGAGTGGTTTAAATTTCTCCATCAACATGTAGCGAATATTCGGGCGGTCAAAACTACTGATTTGGATCAGCGGATCATTAAGCCCCAGCAGGCGCACGATATCTTGCCGCGTGGTGTCATCGGCAGTAGCGGTTAGCGCCATAAACGGCAGCGTCGGGAAACGCTGGCGCAACTGGCCGAGCGCGGCATATTCCGGGCGGAAATCGTGACCCCATTGGGAAATACAATGCGCTTCATCAACGGCTAATAAGACAGGATTCCAGTGCGCCAGATGCTCAAGGAAGTTATCCAGCATCAGGCGTTCCGGCGCGATATATAGCAGGCGAATTTGCCCGGTACGGCAGCCTGTCATCACTTCAAGCTGCTGCTCGCGGTTCTGCGTCGAGTTAAGGCACGCCGCCGCCACACCGTTGGCTTGCAGTTGATCCACCTGATCTTTCATCAACGAAATTAGCGGTGAAACAACGACAGTAAGACCGTTCAATAACAACGCAGGGATTTGATAGCACAGGGATTTTCCGCCGCCAGTTGGCATGACGACGAGGCAATCGCGACCGGAAAGTACGGTGTCGATAATTTCTTCCTGACCGGGGCGAAACTGTTGGTAGCCAAAGGTTTCTTGTAAAACCTGTTTAGCTCCGAACTCCAGATTCAACACTTCCGCCTGCGCCACATTCACCCCAATTGCCTGAAATAAAAACAGGCGCTATTTTCAGCGCCTGCGCAAGAAACTGCAATGCTTTTAGTTTCTGAGAGGGTAATACTGGATGCTGGATTCCAGATTTGCCAACCACTCAACCGTTCATCAAAACAAGTCGTTTAGCATAACCCCCACACCGACGCGGGTCTGGTTAAAGTTATAGTCGATGAGCGATTCGCCGTAACCGCTGTAGACTTGGGTATAAAGTCGCACATGTTTGGTGATCGGGTAACTTAAGCCTAACTCCGCACCACCGTAACCGGTGTTCCAGTTGTACTGTCCTTTCGCGCTCAATACGGCATCACCCAGGTGGTAGCCGATTTTAAGCTGGTAGTACCCCATATATTTGGTGATATCCGGGTTATCGTCTGTATTACCCACTACATACCACGGTTTGACTTCCACCAGCCAGTTGCCGTTTTCTGCCATCAGGCGGGTATAGATACGGTTCCAGCTACGGGACGTCGGGTCAGATCGCCCGTTTGAATCGTGGTTGTAGCCCATTTCCACATCGCGCAGTGTCCAGCCAGCAAAGCGGTAATCGGTAGCAAAACCGAGGAATAATTGCGGTTCGTAATTAGTTTCACGAAACGGCGATGACTCTTCGCTATTAGAAAGCTGCCACCAGGATTTCTGGGTGTAAGACGCACCCAGTACAGAGTTTGCTCCCAAAATCCCACGCCAAAGCGGAAACGCCAGACTTAACTGGAACTTTACTTCATCCTTACGCGCGTTTTCTGCCCAGTCGTAACTGGCAATCGCTTCTTTATTCAGATCGCTGGTCTGGGTATAGATGATGTAGTTGGTGTCATAAGGATAAAGGGTGAAAGGATTATCATGTTCCTGCAACATATTGGCGATAATACTACCGCGCACAACAGGCGCATCATGCACCTCTTTCACCGTTGCCTCTTGTGCATGTACCGCCAGCGGCAGCATATATACAGGCAACAACCAGCCCAGAAGAGTCCGCATCGGTCATGTTCTCCGTGACGAATTATTGATTAGATGAATATTTCTGCAGGCTATTCTACATACTTAACTCAATTGCCGTTAGTTATCCCTTCCTAAAGTAGAAACCAACAACAAAGAAGCATAAAATCAACATTTCATTAACTATTGAAGTGTAAGGATGATATGTCTGCCGTACTGACCGCTGAACAAGCCCTGAAATTAGTGGGTGAAATGTTTGTCTATCACATGCCGTTTAACCGGGCATTGGGGATGGAACTGGAGCGTTACGAAAAAGAATTTGCGCAGCTGGCCTTTAATAATCAGCCAATGATGGTCGGTAACTGGGCGCAAAGTATTTTGCACGGCGGGGTGATTGCGTCGGCGCTGGATGTCGCCGCTGGCCTGGTATGTGTAGGCAGCACTTTAACGCGTCACGAAACCATTAATGAAGATGAACTGCGCCAGCGGCTATCGCGGATGGGAACCATAGATCTTCGCGTCGATTATCTGCGTCCAGGCAGGGGTGAGCGTTTTACAGCCACCAGTAGCCTGTTACGTGCGGGTAATAAAGTCGCCGTCGCCCGTGTCGAACTGCACAATGAAGAACAGATTTATATTGCCAGTGCTACCGCCACCTATATGGTAGGTTGAAAATCTAAAAGCAGGTAAACTGCTTAAACTGATGACAAACGCAAATTGCCTGATGCGCTACGCTTATCTGGTCTACCAGAGAAATGCAATGTATTGAATTTGCATTCTTTTGTAGGTTGGGTAAGGCATGAACAAAGCGCACTTTGTCAGCCATCTGAGCAGGTAAACTGCAATTAACAACAAAAAATGAGTTTTCCAATGGATACAAAACAAACGCGGCAGGGCGTATTACTCGCTCTTGCCGCTTATTTTATTTGGGGTATTGCACCTGCGTACTTCAAACTGATTTATTACGTACCTGCTGATGAGATCCTGACGCATCGTGTAATCTGGTCGTTTTTCTTTATGGTGGTGTTGATGAGCATCAGCCGCCAGTGGTCCTATTTAAAAACCCTGATTCAGACGCCGAAGAAAATATTTATGCTGGCAGTCTCTGCTGTGCTAATTGGTGGCAACTGGTTACTGTTTATCTGGGCAGTGAACAATCACCATATGCTGGAGGCCAGCCTTGGATACTTTATTAATCCACTGGTGAATATATTGCTGGGGATGATTTTCCTCGGCGAGCGATTCCGCCGGATGCAATGGCTGGCAGTGATTCTGGCGATTTGTGGTGTGCTGGTCCAGCTCTGGACTTTTGGTTCGCTGCCAATCATCGCGCTGGGACTGGCATTTAGTTTTGCCTTCTACGGCCTGGTACGCAAGAAGATTGCGGTAGAAGCACAAACCGGCATGTTAATTGAAACCATGTGGTTGCTGCCCGTGGCGGCGATTTACCTGTTTGCTATTGCTGATAGTTCTACCAGCCATATGGGGCAAAACCCGATGTCGCTAAATTTACTGCTGATCGCCGCTGGTGTTGTCACCACTGTACCGCTGTTGTGTTTCACCGCCGCTGCCACGCGCTTGCGTCTCTCAACGTTAGGCTTTTTCCAGTATATTGGCCCGACGCTGATGTTCCTGCTGGCAGTGACGTTTTATGGTGAAAAACCGGGTGCCGATAAGATGGTGACTTTCACCTTTATTTGGGTGGCGCTGGCAATTTTTGTGATGGATGCGATTTATACGCAGCGTCGAAAAAGTTAAGCATTAAAGTGGGTAGGCCATTTAAAAAGCCTACCCGCTGACTTATCTATCTTTTTTTGAAAAAAATTAAGATAAGAAAAAGAACAATGTTTGTTACAGGAAATATACCCAAAACTCCCCAGTACTTACTCCATCCTAGAGACATTGTATATCTACCAAGGATTTGACAAAACCCAAAACTTAACCCTACGCCTATACTTCTTAAATTTAATGTCGTAGTTAGGCTTAAAATAAATAGAACGAAGATGGCAATAACCCACCACAATAACCACGCCTTAACAAAATCAGATTTTTTGCTGTAAGGTTCTTTACCCAAGAACAACTGCCAAAAGTTACCATTTTCCATATGGAATCCATTCACCAAAAATATTATTAACAGAAAAAAATAGCATTTAATGATATTTAATTAAATCTATATCATGCTCTGAATGAAACTCACGCATCCTAAACCAGTACTGTAGCGTTATCAACATAAGAACTGATGAACATTATATAAAGTTACTTTTCAAAAAAATGAATATATACTAAAACAATTACCTATATAAACGAAAATATAACAATGATTAAATCATTTATTGAAACTATATTATACCCATCACGGGATGAACGTTTATCACGCCTGAAATTTATTATTTATACCTTAATATCCTGGATAACATTAATAACGCTGAATGATATCAACCTGATGTTGAGTTTTGTGTTGGTCATCGCCAACACATATATAAACATTAATATTGGGGCTAAAAGAATAAGAGATACTGGGTGTAAGGCAATCTATTTCGTATTGATTTCATTGAGTTTGACACTGTTTTCTATTGTTCATGCTGTAATAGAAGGGGTGAGTTGTGATTCATTAAGCGTCCAACTCAACGTGGCATGGATATTATTCACAACAATTATGTTATCTGCGATTCCCTCGGCTAAAATGTCGCTGTCAGCACACTAACTTACTCACAGCGACATCGTATAGTTACAACCAGTTCTTCCGCTTAAAGTACAGATATGGTGCCAGGCCCGCGAGGATCATAAAGATAATCGCGCCTGGGTAGCCGAAGCTCCACTTCAGTTCCGGCATAAACTCAAAGTTCATCCCGTAGCTGGAAGCAACCAGCGTTGGCGGCAGGAACACGACGGATACCACCGAGAAGATTTTGATGATGCGGTTCTGCTCGATGTTGATAAAGCCCATCGCCGCCTGCATCAGGAAGTTTACCTTCTGGAACAGGGATTCGTTATGCGGCAGCAGGGATTCGATATCTCGCAGAATTTCACGCGCCTGCTCCAGTTGCCCGCCAGGTAAACGCGCCTTGCGCACCAGGAAGTTGAGCGCGCGCTGGGTATCCATCAGACACAGACGAACTTTCCAGCCGATATCTTCCAGTTCCGCCAGCGTGGAGAGCGCCTCGTCGTACTCATCGCCCTGATGCCCCTCCATAATTACCCGGCTCAACTGCTCCAGATCGCTGTAGATGTTTTCAATTTCATCCGCCAGCTGTTCGATTTTGGTTTCGAACAGATCCAGCAGCAGCTCGTAGGCGTTACCGTCAACCATTGACTGGCTACGGGCGCGCATACGATACAGACGGAATGCAGGCAGCTCACGCTCACGCAGGGTAAACAGGCGACCATCGCGGATAGTAAATGCCACAGTGGAGTTACCGGCGTGATCTTCCGCATCTTCAAAGAAGAAGAAGGAGTGAATATGCAGGCCGTCGTCGTCTTCAAAGAAACGCGCCGATGCTTCGATGTCTTCCAGTTCCGGGCGAGTTGCCAGGCTCTGACCAAGTTCAGATTGTACGCGCAGTCGCTCGTCGTCATCCGGTTCGACAAGATCAATCCATACTGCATCTACAAGGGGTTGTGACTCTTCGACTTCCAGCCGGGTCAGTCGGTTATTTTCCAGTTGAAATGCGCTCAGCATGACCGGGACTCCCAATGCTTAAAATATCGGACAGTTCGGTGGGCACACAGAAACAAATTGGGTTTCAGACCATTAAACAGCCTGACTCAGCGCGACGGGAAAAATTGAGGTCGCTGACAACCGCTAAGGCTATCAGCAAAAAGGGATAGCCTTAGGAGTTGATCCTGGATGACAGGATAATGAGCCAGTATCTACTGGGTGTGTCCAAGGCGAATGTCCTCTTAGAGTGATCGTGCGCGCATGTTACGCCAGCAAAATTTTGCCGTCAACACGCAACGGAACACCACAGAACAATAGTTGAACTTCGCGCTTTTTGGTACTCGTCAAGGTCGTTAACAGGATAAAAAAATCACACATCCAGGACCTATAATGGCGCATCGGCTACTCATTGGTAAAGGAATGATCACCTTGAATCTCAAACGGATTTTACCCGCCCTCGTCTTACTCCCCTTATTTGCTGTTGCCGCTGATGACTGCGTACTCTCTGATCCGACGCTGACCGTGCAGGCGTATACCGTTAATCCTCAAACCGAACGGGTGAAAATGTACTGGCAAAAAGCCAATGGCGAAGCGTGGGGAACGTTACATTCGCTGCTGGCTGATGTTAATAGTCAGGATCAGGTTCAGATGGTGATGAACGGCGGCATCTATGATGAAAGCTATGCGCCGCTTGGTTTGTACATCGAAAACGGTCAGCAGAAGGTGGCGCTAAATCTCGCCTCAGGGGAAGGGAACTTCTTTATCCGTCCTGGCGGCGTGTTTTATGTCGCGGGAGATAAATTCGGCATCGTTCTTCTGGATGAATTTAAAGCAAGTAAAGAAATTCAGTTTGCGGTGCAGTCAGGACCAATGTTGTTAGAAAACGGGGTCATAAATACACGTATTCACCCGAATGTTGCCTCGCGCAAAATTCGTAATGGAGTAGGGATTAATAAACAAGGGAACGCCGTGTTTTTACTTAGCCAGCAGGCGACAAATTTTTATGATTTTGCCTGCTATGCCAAAGCGAAACTGGACGTAGAGCAGCTGCTTTATCTTGATGGCACGATTTCACATATGTATATGAAAGGCGGGGCAATCCCGTGGCAACGCTATCCTTTTGTCACCATGATTTCCGTCGAGCGGAAAGGTTAGAATGATAGTTTTGTGTCAGATACTTAATATGGTGCTGATGCCGGATGCGGCGTAAACGCCTTATCCGGCCTACCGGGTGCAATTCTCGTAGGCCGGATAAGGTGCGCAGCACCGCATCCGGCAACGTAATCGTAAATTACACCGTCTCCAGCCGGGCGTAAGCCGCTACCAGCCATTTAATACCCTGGCCCTGGAATGCCACCTGCAAACGACTATGTTCGCCGCTACCTTCCATATTAACGATAGTTCCTTCACCGAACTTGGCGTGACGCACGCGCTGACCGAGCTTGTAGCCGCTGTCGTTCTCAACCATCGGCGTACCCATACGCTGATGGCTAACCGGACGACTTACCGTGGCGCGCAGGCGTACCTCTTCCACACACTCTTCCGGCAGCTCGCCGATAAAGCGCGACGGGCGATGGTAAACTTCTTTGCCGTACAGGCGGCGGGTTTCCGCGTAGGTCAGCGTCAGTTTCTGCATCGCACGGGTTACGCCAACGTAGGCCAGACGGCGTTCTTCTTCCAGACGCCCGCCTTCATCCAGCGACATCTGGCTTGGGAACATGCCCTCTTCCATACCGACAATAAACACCTGCGGGAACTCCAGGCCTTTTGCCGAGTGTAGCGTCATCAGCTGTACCGCATCCTGCCAGGTATCCGCCTGCCCTTCACCTGCTTCGAGCGCCGCATGGGAGAGGAACGCCTGTAGCGGCATTAAATCTTCGTCTTCTTCGTTGTAGCTGAACTGGCGCGTTGCCGTCACCAGTTCCTCTAAGTTTTCGATACGCGTCTGGCCTTTTTCGCCTTTCTCCTGCTCGTACATGGTGCGCAGGCCGGAGTCTTTAATTACCCGGTCAGTCTGTACATGCAGCGGCATATCGGCAGTTTCTTGCGCTAAGGCGTCAATCAGTTCCATAAACCGCTGCAAGGCGCTGGCAGCACGTCCGGCGAGGGCTTTTTCCTGCAACAGTTCACGACACGCCTGCCAGAGAGTTAACTGGCGATCGCGCGATGTCTGACGTACCACGTCCAGCGTCCGGTCACCAATACCCCGTGTTGGCGTATTGACCACGCGTTCAAACGCCGCGTCATCGTTGCGGTTGGCGATCAGGCGCAGATACGAGAGCGCATCTTTGATTTCCTGACGTTCGAAGAAGCGCATACCGCCATAAATACGATACGGCATACTGGCCTGCAATAAGGCTTCTTCAAGTACACGCGACTGGGCGTTGCTACGGTAGAGAATGGCGCACTCAGCGAGCGCACCGCCGTTGTCCTGCCAGGTTTTGATGCGGTTAACGACAAAACGCGCTTCGTCGAGTTCGTTAAAGGCGCAATAGAGGGAAATCGGCTCACCGTCCGCGCCATCAGTCCACAGTTTTTTACCCAGACGCCCGTTGTTGTTTTCAATCAGGGCGTTGGCGGCGCTCAGAATGTTGCTGGTTGAGCGGTAGTTCTGCTCCAGACGAATAGTTTCGGCACCGGGGAAATCATTGAGGAAACGCTGAATATTCTCTACCTGCGCCCCACGCCAGCCGTAGATTGACTGGTCGTCATCACCAACAATCATCACTTTGCCGGTATCGCCCGCCAGCAGACGGATCCACGCGTACTGAATGTTGTTGGTATCCTGGAATTCGTCCACCAGAATGTTGGTGAAACGTTCGCGATAGTGCTGAAGGATATGTGGCTTGTTAAGCCACAACTCATGCGCGCGTAGCAGCAGTTCGGCGAAGTCCACCAGGCCTGCGCGGTCACACGCTTCCTGATACGCCTGATAAACCTTCTGCCAGGTCTGCTCCACCGGATTACCGTAGCTTTGAATATGGTGCGGACGCAGCCCTTCGTCCTTCTGGCTGTTGATGTACCACATTGCCTGGCGCGGCGGCCACTGCTTCTCGTCGAGGTTCATCGCCTTGATCAGACGCTTAAGCAAGCGTAGCTGGTCTTCACTGTCGAGGATCTGGAAATCCTGCGGCAGATTGGCGTCCATATGGTGCGCACGCAGCAAACGGTGCGCCAGTCCGTGGAAGGTGCCGACCCACATGCCGCCCTGGCTGGTGCCCATCAGCTGCCCAATACGATGACGCATCTCTGCCGCCGCTTTGTTGGTAAACGTTACCGCCATAATCGAGTATGGCGAGCAGTTTTCCACGCTCATCAGCCAGGCGATACGATGCACCAGTACGCGCGTCTTACCACTGCCCGCGCCCGCCAGCACCAGAAGATTGCTGCGTGGCGCGGCCACCGCTTCGCGCTGTTTGTCATTAAGGCTTTCGAGCAGGTAAGAAACGTCCATTGGCACCGCCGCGTAAAAATAGGTTGGGCGGAGAAGCGCAACGCCCTCCGCCAAAAAGCTGGGTATATATACAGATTTGCTGATTATATCAGCGAGGTCAGAGATGCCAACCGGGAAATTTCCAGATGTGGGAGTAAACGGCTGTCCCAGGTTTGCATCAGGCAGCCATTTTCCGGTCTGATCCAACAGGCCTGCATTCCGCTGCGGATCGCCCCACCCACGTC
Source organism: Escherichia sp. MOD1-EC6819 (assembly GCF_002965765.1). Classification (NCBI taxonomy): domain Bacteria; kingdom Pseudomonadati; phylum Pseudomonadota; class Gammaproteobacteria; order Enterobacterales; family Enterobacteriaceae; genus Escherichia; species Escherichia sp. MOD1-EC6819. The sequence goes on from NZ_PTRG01000015.1 coordinate 37,405, forward strand.
GGTGGTAAGATCGTCACCTACATGTAAGATCTCGCCGATCGGCACATTGAGTTTTTCTGCCGCCAGAAAGTACATATCGCTGAACGGTTTCGAGCGCCCGTGCGGGCCAGCGCGCAGCACAAACTCAAAGTAGTCGCCCAGACCAAACAGTTCCGGCTGCGCGTTACCGTTGGTGATCGCTACCAGCGGCCATTTCTTTGCCAGCTGTTTTAAGGTGTCGTGGGTTTGCTGCGGAACATCGATTCGGCTGCGCCATTTGGCAAAGTTGATCATCGCCGCGTGTGCGCCTGCGCTGGCTTCTTCCGCGCTCAGCCCGGCGTCAAGCATCGCTTGTTCAATCGAGCGAAAACGCCAGCGCGTCACGTCGTGATAAATCTCGGGTTCTGCTTCCCGTACCGCCTGGCGCAGACGTTGCAGATCTTCATTCTGGAAGCTGCGCAGCGCCGGATGATAATTTTGCACAAAAGTCAGCGCCTCCCGCTCGGTGCGCAAAATCACCGGACGGTTGTCGTAAAGGGTATCATCCAGGTCAAAGGTGAGCGCCGAGATGCGCCCCAAAGGCCGGTAAAAACGCATTATTTCCCCCGTTTGGCGCGTGGATGCGCCGCATCATACACCGAGGCAAGGTGTTGAAAATCAAGATGAGTATAGATTTGTGTGGTTGAGAGATTGGCATGACCCAACAGCTCTTGCACACCACGCAGATCACCACTCGACTCCAGCATATGCGTGGCGAATGAGTGACGTAATTTATGCGGGTGAACGTGATTATTCAGCCCCTGTTTTATGCCCCATTCGGCAAAGCGTTTCTGCACATTACGCGCGGAGATACGCTTGCCCAGTTTCGACAGGAAAAGCGCGTCGTCTTCGCTACCAAACAGGTCACGCAAATCAAGCCAGTGCTCAATCCACGCCACGGCGTTGCGACCAATCGGCAGGCGGCGCTCTTTGCTGCCTTTTCCCATCACCCACACTTCGCCGGACTCCAGGTCGAGATGTTTGATATCCAGCCCCACCAGTTCGGAAAGACGCAGCCCCGCGCCGTACATCACTTCCAGCATCGCCCGGTCGCGCACGGCGAGGGGATCGTTGATATCGATATCCAGCAGCCGATTCATATCATCGACGTCGATATTTTTCGGCAGATGACGCGGCGCTTTCGGTACCGAAACACCTTTTGCCGGGTTAGCTTTGAGTTCGTTCTGGCTGACCAGCCAGTCAAAAAAGCTACGTAGCGCAGAAAGCCGTAACGCGAGGCTTGCCGCTCCCAACCCTTTACGACGACTGCGTACAGCAAAATTACGCACCATCGTCACATCACATTGTTGCCAGCTTTGCAGGCCGTTTTCGCTGGCAAAATTGATGATCGCCTCAAGTTGGCGCTGGTAGTTAACCAGGGTAATCGGGCTAAGCTGACGCTCTACGCCGAGATAACGTAGGTAGCGTTCCACATCGGTATGTAAATCGGTCATACGCGTTCAATCCAACGCTCCAGAAGCTCCGGCATCATCAGCGCAATTTCATGGAGTAACTGCGTTCCCTGCCCTTGTTGATAATGGTTGGCATCGCGACTGGTGAACAGCACCACACCAAGATCAGCATCACTTCCCAGCATCGACATCGCCACCGACCCCACCGCTTTCGCTTCCGGCAGCACCACCAGCAGTTCCGGCCCGTTAAGCGGCCCCAGATAATGCTGTTCCTGCCCCAGACGCTGAATACGCAGCGGTTCGAAAGCCTGACGGCTTAATGCCAGATGGGTATGGTTCGACGGCGCACCTAAACGCCAGCGATCCGGAAACAGGCGCACACTCGCGCCAGCCAGGCCGAGATCGCGAGCCCAGCGGTGAAAGCGCATTAGCATATCGTCGAGGCTGCTGGCGGCAGTAAGAGTGCGCTGCAAATAGAGTAAGCGATAAAACAGGCCTTCGTTAGCGATAGCCTGTTCCATCAACAGCGCCATGTTCTCTTCCAGAACATGAATATGGTTACGCGCGCGAGCCATATGCCATTCGACGAGTGAAACGGTGCCACGTACCGGATGCGGCACACGAATTGACTCTACTGCGTGCGCATTGCGGATAAAAAACTCAGGATTTTTAATCAGATAATCGACAACCGCCCGGTCATCAAGCTCCGTGAGTGTTTCCTGTAGTTCTTCCCCTGGTTGCTTCATAGATGAATAAATCCGTCGTAAACATGTACTGCCGGACCCGTCATATATAACGGATGACCCGGACCTTTCCAGGCAATATCAAGGCGACCGCCAGGGAGTTCCACACGAACTTCTTCGGCCAGCAAACCTTGCTGAATCCCTACCGCTACCGCCGCACACGCGCCGCTGCCGCAGGCCTGGGTTTCTCCTGCACCACGTTCATAGACACGTAAACGAATATGCTCGCGCTTAACCACTTGCATAAAACCGATGTTGGCACGTTCCGGGAAACGTTCGTGGCTTTCCAGAACAGGCCCCAGTGTTTCTACCGCCGCAGTATCGACATCATCGACCTGAATCACGCAGTGCGGATTTCCCATCGACACCACGCCGCACAAGATTGTCTGCTCGGCGGCGCGCATGATATAGGTCTTTTCCGCTTTGTTGGCGCGAAATGGCACGGCGGAAGGTTCGAAATTTGGTTCCCCCATATTTACCCGTACCAGATCGTCATCAGTGACGGTCAGTACCATCCGACCATTGGCAGTGCTGACGCGAATATCGCGCTTATTGGTCAGCCCTTTCAGGCGTACAAAGCGGGCAAAGCAGCGTGCACCGTTGCCACACTGCGCCACTTCACTACCGTCAGCATTGAAAATGCGATAGTGGAAATCCAGTTCTGGATCGTACGGCGGCTCGACCACCAGTAGCTGATCAAAACCCACACCCAGGTGCCGATCCGCCAGGCGACGAATCAGATCCGGTGAAAAAAAGACATTCTGCGTTACCGCGTCGACGACCATAAAATCGTTGCCAAGGCCATGCATTTTCGAGAACTGCATCATTTACTCCAATCACGCGGGTACAGAAACTGACTTTTAGTAATTCACCTGAGATGGGCCATCGCCAGTGGCGCGGTCGTTTTTATCCGGCAACGTGGATTGTGTTTGCGTATCTACCGGTTTAGTCGGCGGTGGCGCATTTTTATCTGCGGGCGGGAAATAGAGCGGACCTTTCAAACCGCAGCCCGTCAGGCTGAAAAGAGTAAGTAATACAGTGAGTGCTTTAAACACGTTTTTCATTATGGATTGCCTGTAAAGTTCATCGCTTTCTGCTTTCTATCATCGCAGGAGAAGACGTAAAAGCAAGCGTTTAGCGACTCTTTATGAAGTCTGAAAAGTGAGGAATTGCTGCGAGTATAACGCTTACAAGAGAGGATTTATGTTTTGCTGGTAGTTTCGTGATCGGCACCTCGCGCCAGGATGGCTTTATGCACTATCGCAATGTTTATACCTGGACCGATACAGAGGTAAGGGTTACACCCTCCCCCTGCCCGGCGAAAACACACGTCAGAGAGGAAGATGCGCGTGAAATTCAAAACAGAGACATTATTATTCCGATGACGGAGGAATCATGCCGGAACGCAGCAGCAGACGGGCAAACTTTGATGCCCTGACGCCAGGCCGCTATACTGCCGCCATCACGTAAAAACAGGATACAACAATGAACGACAGTGAATTTCATCGCCTAGCTGACCAACTGTGGCTAACCATTGAAGAACACCTGGACGACTGGGATGGCGACAGCGATATCGACTGCGAAATCAACGGCGGCGTACTGACCATTACCTTTGAAAACGGCAGCAAAATCATTATCAACCGCCAGGAACCGCTGCACCAGGTATGGCTGGCAACCAAACAGGGCGGCTACCACTTTGATCTGAAAGGCGACGAATGGATTTGCGATCGCAGTGGCGAAACCTTCTGGGATTTGCTGGAACAGGCGGCGACGCAGCAGGCGGGAGAGAGGGTGAGCTTCCGTTAAGGTTTCATGCCGGATAAGCCTCGCTTTCCGGCATACTCATCACGAAAAATACTGCTGTAACAGCGGCGTGTCATTATCCTGATTGGCTGGCGGCATGTTGCCGATAGATTTGGTACGGAACGGAATGACCTGTTCGCGACCATCGACCTTCACAATCTGATAGAACTGCGGCAGGTTGAAGTTGATGAAACTGGAGCCGTAAGTGAAACGGTCGTGCGATGACGAGTAGAAACGGCTGACGTCACGCACCAGCTCCTCTTTGCTACCTTCGCAGTGGTGATACACCTCAACTCGATTGCTTTCATCGAGAATGTAGATATTAAAACCGTTCTCATCGTGCGTTTCTTCGAAGAAGAACTGGATGATCCCTTCGCTGGCAAAGCCATCCACTACTGCCGGTAATTTGACGTGATTGGTCTCAACCTGCACTGACAAACCATGCAGTTTGTTATGCGAGATCGCGCCATAAAACTCGATAGCATTTTCCAGTTTCTGCACAGACACATTCAGGCGTTCGAAGAACAAGCCCCAGGTTTGACCAGAAACGCGCAGCGCCTTGAAGCGCCCGGTTTCCTGGCGAGTGCTGGAAAGACGCAGTTCGATACACTCAGAAACCAGTTGTTGCACGCGAGTACGGATTAATCCGCGCAGATGCTGACTGTAGCAGAAGACTTCTACGCTATCAGGCGGCGCGGCGTCCTGATGCATTTTGCCAAGAATCGTTTTCAGGGCTTCAATCATCGACTGCTCGCCGTTGAAATGTAGCGTACGCACTTCATTCCACGAGTTGCGATACAACAGATCAACACTACCCACCAGGCATTTTTGTTCTTCGCCAAAGCTGAAGACATCCAGCTTACGGAAATCGAAATGTACTACCTGATTACGAAACGCTGTCGTCGGGTCATATTCCAGGTTGACGATAATCGCCAGATGGCGGATCTCACAAGGACTGTAGAGCGCCTTCGGCGTCGGCGCAGGTAAGCGCAACGGGAAATGGTGCGACACATCAGCCACCATCTCTTGCAACTTAGGCAGATCGACAATGCCGTTGCCTTTAATAAACAAATGCGTTCGTGATGTCAGCAAGCCATTAAACCACGCCCAGGCCACCAGCTTATTCAGATAGCGGTTATATTCCAGCGGCTGATGGCTGATGATCGACTCGATTGTCGGCGCACGATTATACAGATACCAGCCAGAACGATTAGCGCGGCCCGGCGGTACATAAATAAAGGTCAGGTTTGGCTCGGAAAGATCCGGTGAAATCTGCGGGTTTACCAGCGTCACTTTCCCCGGTAATGCTTCAAACGCAGCGTACAGTTTACGCGTCAGCACGCCGATATCCTGCGGGCTGGCGGAAACGCTAAGATTATTGCGACGGGCAAAGCGGATCAGATTACGGTAGCTCTGCATCATTGCATCAAGCAACTCGTTGTGCGCTTCACGCACCTGATCAATCTTCCAGTTGGCGCGATTATCGAGCATCGCCAGACGGGCTTCGTCCCATCCCCACTCTTTTACCAGTTGGCTTAAGACTTCCCGACGCCAGCCTACGCAAGCGCGCTCGCGGCTGAGTTTTTCGCACACTTTTAAATAGAAGCAGCGGCGCACTAAATCCAGACGGGTGAAATCTTCAATTGCCGTCAAATATTCAGTAACGCGTTCCAGCATCATGCAGTACGGATCGAGACCAAATGACACTATCTCGCCGTCGTGCAAACGCTGTTTGATATCTTTCGCCAGCAGGCGTGGGTCTGGATATTCCCAGGAATAAGCTTCCAGCAACAGTGTTTTCAGCACCGCTTTGTACGGAGAATCGATACTTTTGTAGAGTTGCCAAAGGCTGGCACCAAAGTACTCTTCAGCGGAAAGCGAGCTTAAGCCACCGAGATCCAGCCATTCATTTGGCGTTAATACACCCTGCGCGTAGAGCGTCATTACGTAGTCATCGTAATGCTCCTCTTCGTCGCACGGCACCATATTCCACAGAATACGCTTACCGGCGAGACGCACGGCGGTACGATAAAATTCGTCAAGCAGCAGTATATGCTGGGTAGAGCCACAATCTTCCCCCCCCAGACTGCCACTTTCATTATGGCGGAAACGGTTTTCATCAATCAGGAAGAAGCTGACTTCCACGCCCAGCGAGGCGGCCCAGCTTTCCAGCAGACTGCATTTACGTTGTAGTAACTGGCGCTCTTCGCTATCGAGCCAGGATTGATGGCAGACCCAGATATCCAGATCGGAGGAACAGCTTTGCCCTATAGACGAGGTGCTGCCCATGGTGTATACGCCAGTAATCGGAAGCTCGCCTTTTGGCGGGTCCTGTACTGACATTCCACGATACAGTTCCAGTTCGTTCAGGTAGTGGCGTTGGGTTTCATCAGGCGTGTAAAGGCAAATGCCCCTGGGAACATTACCATCAAGGTAACCCGGCATTAGCGGATGGTGATAGTGCAACAATGTCGGCAGCAGACTGTAGACCTGTTGGAATGCAGGCCCCATAGCAGCAAGCGCGCGATCCACGCGCAATTGATTTATGGCATCCAGTCTCTGTTTCAGAGTCTCAATATAGAGGTACAAGACGTATCGCCTGATTTGCTACCCGTCATGTCTGTGATTCCGCCAACATCAACGGAAACACGCGGCATTCGGGATATTTCGTATGTCAAAGGTAACCGTACCACTTTCCGCGCCTGGTTTTTTTAGTTTCACGACGAAAAAATGGTCTAAAACGTGATCAATTTAACACCTTGCCGGTTGACCGTAAAGAAAGATGCGCTACATACAAGTGTAGCACCGTTTATTCTCTGTAAATTCCTTATTACGACGGCTTGAAGCGCCTGTCAGGAACCACCGCCTGGCTACATTTTACGTTTTACACAGGCATCGACGTTTCACCACAACACTGACATCGCTCCGGCAAGGATGTTAGGATGAACCATGGATGATAATGACGGTAACAAGCATGTTAGACAATGTTTTAAGAATTGCCACACGCCAAAGCCCACTTGCACTCTGGCAGGCACATTATGTCAAAGACAAGTTGATGGCGAGCCATCCAGGGCTGGTGGTTGAACTGGTGCCGATGGTGACGCGCGGCGATGTGATTCTTGATACGCCGCTGGCGAAGGTTGGCGGAAAAGGCTTATTTGTGAAAGAGCTGGAGGTCGCGCTCCTGGAAAACCGTGCCGATATCGCCGTGCATTCAATGAAAGATGTGCCGGTTGAATTTCCGCAAGGTCTGGGGCTGGTCACCATTTGCGAGCGCGAAGATCCTCGCGATGCCTTTGTTTCCAATAACTATGAAAGTCTGGATGCGTTACCCGCAGGCAGCATCGTCGGTACTTCCAGCTTACGCCGCCAGTGCCAACTGGCTGAACGCCGTCCGGATCTCATTATCCGTTCTCTGCGCGGCAATGTCGGTACTCGTCTGAGTAAACTGGATAATGGCGAATACGATGCCATTATTCTTGCTGTGGCTGGCTTAAAACGTTTAGGGCTGGAGTCTCGCATTCGTGCTGCGCTGCCGCCTGAAGTTTCTCTTCCAGCAGTAGGACAAGGTGCAGTAGGCATTGAATGCCGCCTGGATGATTCGCGCACCCGCGAGGTACTCACCGCGCTGAATCACCACGAAACGGCGCTGCGCGTCACCGCCGAACGTGCCATGAATACCCGCCTCGAAGGCGGTTGTCAGGTGCCGATTGGTAGCTATGCCGAACTTATCAATGGCGAAATCTGGCTGCGTGCGCTGGTTGGCGCACCGGACGGTTCGCAGATTATTCGCGGTGAGCGCCGTGGCTCGCCGCAGGCTGCCGAGCAAATGGGCATTTCGCTGGCGGAAGAGCTACTGAATAACGGCGCGCGCGAGATCCTCGCCGAAGTTTACAGCGGAGATGCGCCAGCATGAGTATCCTGGTCACCCGCCCATCTCCCGCAGGAGAAGAGTTAGTGAGCCGTCTGCGCGCACTGGGACAGGTGGCCTGGCATTTTCCGCTGATTGAGTTTTCTCCGGGTCGGCAACTGCCACAACTTGCCGACCAGCTGGCGGCACTGAGCGAAGGAGATCTACTATTTGCCCTTTCGCAACATGCCGTTGCTTTTGCACAGTCGCAACTGCATCAGCAAGGTCTCCAGTGGCCCGCCCTACCCGCTTATTTCGCCATTGGTCGCACTACCGCACTGGCGCTGCATACCGTGAGCGGACACGAAGTTCGTTATCCGCAGGATCGGGAAATCAGCGAAGTCTTGCTACAATTACCTGAATTACAAAATATTGCAGGCAAACGTGCGCTAATTTTACGTGGCAACGGCGGTCGTGAGCTGATCGGGGACACCCTGACGGCACGCGGTGCTGAAGTCATTTTTTGCGAATGTTATCAACGATGCGCCATTCATTACGATGGTGCAGAAGAAGCGATGCGCTGGCAAACTCGCGAAGTGACAACGATCGTTGTTACCAGCGGTGAAATGCTGCAACAGCTCTGGTCGCTGATTCCACGATGGTATCGTGAGCACTGGTTACTACGCTGTCGACTACTGGTCGTCAGCGAGCGTCTGGCGAAACTCGCCCGGGAACTGGGCTGGCAAGATATTAAGGTCGCCGATAACGCAGACAACGATGCGCTTTTACGGGCATTACAATAACTCTCATAACAGGAAGCCATAATGACGGAACAAGAAAAAACCTCCGCCGTGGTTGAAGAGACCAGGGAGGTCGTGGACACCACGCCACAATCTGTCACAGTAGAAAAAAAGAGTAATAACAGTACTGCTCTGATTTTAAGTGCGGTGGCTATCGCTATTGCTCTGGCTGCAGGTGTCGGTTTGTATGGCTGGGGTAAACAACAGGCCGTCAATCAGACGACCACCAGTGATGTTCTGGCTAACCAACTCGCGGCTCTGCAAAAAGCCCAGGAGAGCCAAAAAGCCGAGCTGGAAAGCATCATCAAGCAACAGGCTACACAGCTAGAGCAGGCAAATCGTCAGCAGGAAACGCTGGCCAAACAGCTGGATGAAGTTCAACAAAAGGTCGCCACTATCTCAGGTAGTGATGCCAAGACCTGGCTGCTGGCGCAGGCTGATTTCCTTGTGAAGCTCGCCGGACGTAAGTTGTGGAGCGATCAGGACGTCACTACCGCTGCGGCATTGCTGAAAAGCGCAGACGCCAGCCTGGCGGATATGAATGACCCAAGTCTTATTACCGTTCGCCGGGCAATTACCGATGATATCGCCAGCCTTTCTGCGGTCTCGCAGGTAGATTATGACGGCATCATCCTTAAGCTGAATCAGCTTTCTAATCAGGTTGATAACCTGCGTCTGGCCGATAATGATAGCGACGGTTCGCCGATGGATTCCGATGGTGAAGAGCTTTCCAGCTCCATCAGCGAATGGCGCATCAATCTGCAAAAAAGCTGGCAGAACTTTATGGACAACTTCATTACGATTCGCCGTCGTGATGACACCGCCGTACCGCTGTTAGCACCGAATCAGGATATCTATCTGCGCGAAAATATTCGCTCTCGCCTGCTGGTCGCGGCACAAGCTGTACCACGTCATCAGCAAGAGACTTACCGCCAGGCGCTGGAGAACGTCTCCACCTGGGTACGTGCTTACTACGATACTGACGATGCCACCACCAAAGCGTTCCTCGACGAGGTGGATCAGTTAAGTCAGCAAAATATCTCGATGGTTCTCCCGGAAACCCTGCAAAGCCAGGCAATGCTGGAAAAACTGATGCAGACTCGCGTGCGCAATCTGCTGGCGCAACCAGTAACACCAGTAGCGGAGGCTGCACCTGCACCGCAAGCTGATACACCGGCAGCCGCGCCGCAAGGAGAATAACCATGCTAAAAGTGTTATTGCTCTTTGTGTTGCTGATTGCAGGCATCGTCGTTGGCCCAATGATTGCCGGACATCAGGGTTACGTACTGATCCAGACGGATAACTACAATATCGAAACCAGCGTCACGGGACTGGCAATCATTTTGATTCTGGCTATGGTGGTGCTGTTTGCTATCGAATGGTTACTGCGACGGATTTTCCGCACAGGCGCGCACACTCGCGGTTGGTTTGTCGGGCGTAAACGTCGCCGCGCGCGTAAACAGACCGAACAGGCGCTGCTGAAACTGGCGGAAGGTGATTATCAGCAAGTCGAAAAGCTGATGGCGAAAAATGCCGATCATGCTGAGCAACCCGTAGTGAACTATTTGCTGGCTGCCGAAGCCGCGCAACAGCGTGGTGATGAATCGCGCGCCAATCAGCATCTGGAACGCGCGGCGGAACTGGCGGGCAATGATACCATTCCGGTAGAAATCGCCCGCGTTCGCCTGCAACTGGCGCGTAATGAAAACCATGCAGCACGCCACGGCGTGGATAAGTTGTTGGAAGTAACGCCACGCCATCCAGAAGTATTACGTCTGGCTGAACAGGCTTATATCCGCACGGGCGCATGGAGTTCGCTACTGGACATCATCCCATCAATGGCGAAAGCCCACGTTAGCGATGAAGAACACCGCGCCGCACTGGAACAACAGGCATGGATTGGTCTGATGGATCAGGCGCGGGCTGATGACGGTAGTGAAGGCTTGCGTAACTGGTGGAAAAATCAAAGCCGGAAAACGCGTCATCAGGTGGCGTTGCAGGTGGCAATGGCGGAACATCTTATTGAGTGTGATGACCATGACACCGCCCAGCAAATTATCATCGACGGCCTGAAACACCAGTATGACGATCGTTTGCTGCTGCCGATCCCACGCCTGAAAACCAACAATCCAGAACAATTGGAAAAAGTGCTGCGCCAACAGATCAAAAACGTGGGCGATCGCCCGCTGTTATGGAGCACATTGGGTCAGTCGCTGATGAAACATGGCGAATGGCAGGAAGCATCCCTCGCCTTCCGTGCGGCGCTGAAACAACGCCCGGACGCCTATGATTATGCATGGCTTGCCGACGTGCTGGACAGACTGCACAAGCCGGAAGAAGCCGCAGCGATGCGCCGCGACGGTTTAATGCTGACCTTACAGAACAACCCGCCGCAATAGTTCTCTCTCACCCGGAGGCAAGCACCTCCGGGGGCTTTCTGATACATAAAAAAACGCCTGCTCTTATTACGGAGCAGGCGTTAAAACAGGTCTGTATGACAACAAGTGGGTGCTTCACTCAACGTTGTGTCCATGGTGTCTGATGAGGCAAAAGCGACATCTGTCAGTGGACGATAAGCACCGTAAACGGCTCTGCGTCATTCCTAAGTTTATGAGGCACTAAGGCGAACATAAGAGATGGAATGAGCATCTACCCAATTATTATGCCACACTGACCCTGGAAATAACATCCTTTAATACTTGTTATGAGACAATTCTGTACCCTGTTTTCATGCACTTGCAATAATTACATTGGTGAATGTTATCTCAAATCTGGCAGCCGCGATTATATATTTCATGAATAATTAAAGTCGTTAAATAGGCAATATAAATATTAATTGAATTCAAAATAAAAACAGCATAAATAATCAATAATATATAATAAACCAGCCTTACATATCCGCCACGCTGGAGGTAGGATTGAAAATGCTCTCCTGATATTCATATACATTCCCACAGTATATAAATAATATATTTCCATAAATTATTTATATAACTATTTTATCAGGGAGAAGGATCTCAATTATCAATGCTTAATTACGTCGTCGTTTTGATGACAGGAAACCGGAGCATTTCACATGGAAATTTCGTTTTCACCCAAACGTCTTGTTATTGCTGTTGCCACTGCTATTCCCTTTATGGTCAGTGCAGCAGATACCCCGTCAACTGCCACCGCGCGCGAGGGTTTTTCTGGTTACGATCACCCAAATCAATATCTGGTTAAACCAGCAACCCAAATTGCCGATAATATGATGCCGGTAATGCAGCACCCGGCGCAGGATAAAGAAACCCAGCAGAAACTGGCGGAACTTGAGAAAAAAACCGGCAAGAAACCGAACGTGGTTGTTTTCTTGCTGGACGATGTAGGCTGGATGGACGTTGGCTTTAACGGCGGCGGCGTGGCAGTAGGTAACCCAACGCCAGATATTGACGCCGTTGCCAGCCAGGGGCTGATTTTAACGTCTGCTTATTCACAACCCAGTTCTTCACCAACCCGCGCAACGATTCTCACTGGACAGTATTCCATCCACCACGGCATTTTGATGCCGCCGATGTACGGACAACCTGGCGGTCTGCAAGGGTTAACGACACTACCGCAACTGCTGCATGATCAAGGCTATGTCACCCAGGCCATCGGGAAATGGCACATGGGGGAAAACAAAGAGTCGCAGCCACAGAACGTCGGCTTTGATGATTTCCGTGGCTTCAACTCAGTGTCCGATATGTATACCGAATGGCGTGATGTTCACGTAAACCCGGAAGTCGCCCTGAGCCCGGATCGTTCTGAATACATCAAAAAACTGCCGTTCAGTAAAGATGACGTTCATGCGGTGCGCGGCGGTGAACAGGAAGCCATTGCCGACATTACGCCGAAATATATGGAAGATCTGGATCAGCGTTGGATGGAATATGGCGTTAAGTTCCTCGACAAAATGGCAAAAAGCGACAAACCTTTCTTCCTCTATTACGGTACTCGCGGCTGTCACTTTGATAACTACCCGAACGCAAAATATGCGGGAAGTTCTCCGGCGCGCACCTCTTACGGCGACTGTATGGTTGAGATGAACGATGTGTTCGCCAACCTGTATAAAGCACTGGAGAAAAACGGTCAGCTCGATAACACGCTGATTGTCTTTACCTCCGATAACGGCCCGGAAGCCGAAGTGCCGCCGCACGGTCGCACACCGTTTCGTGGCTCTAAAGGTTCGACCTGGGAAGGCGGCGTTCGCGTACCGACTTTCGTTTACTGGAAAGGGATGATCCAACCGCGTAAATCTGACGGTATTGTCGATCTGGCAGATCTCTTCCCTACCGCGCTGGATCTGGCTGGTCATCCTGGGGCGAAAGTGGCAAATTTAGTGCCGAAAACCACCTTTATCGATGGCGTGGATCAGACATCCTTCTTCCTGGGAACAAATGGTCAGTCTAACCGTAAGGCCGAGCACTACTTCCTCAACGGTAAACTCGCTGCTGTGCGTATGGATGAGTTCAAATATCATGTTCTTATTCAGCAGCCATATGCCTATACCCAGAGCGGATATCAGGGAGGATTCACCGGTACAGTAATGCAAACGGCGGGCTCTGCGGTATTTAATCTCTATACCGATCCGCAGGAAAGCGACTCCATCGGCGTGCGCCATATTCCGATGGGAGTACCGCTACAGACCGAAATGCATGCGTATATGGAGATCCTGAAAAAATATCCGCCACGCGCGCAGATTAAATCTGATTAAGCCGGCGCTATCGCTACATCGGGCCACACTGACCTTGCCGGATGCGGCGTGAACGCCTTATCCGGCAATCAACCGCAGGCGGCCTCCAAATGGCCGCTTTTTTACTTATTCACCACCATCAAATGTGCCTGCATAATGTCGCTGGCCGGGCGACCGTGCGCCAGCAAATCAGCCATTGCTTTAAGATATGGCGGTAGATGGCGGAAATAACGCTGATACCCGGCACACAAATAATTCAGCCCCGGTTTGCCGCTGATATCGAGCATAAAGCGGTGTTTCGGGCAGCCTCCCCAACATGCTTTTAACACGTTACAACTGCGACACTGCGCCGGTAACTGCTTAAATTTATCTTCACCAAACGCCTGCTGCTGCGGGGAATCTACCATTTCTGCGAGGGTCTGCTGAAGCATATTCCCCAGCCGATATTGCGGATAAACAAAGTGATCGCAGGCGTAAACGTCACCGTTGTGCTCAATAATCACCGAACGTCCACAGGTTGGCTGATGATGGCAAACCGCACCCGGCGCACCGACAAAATTGGCAAACGCCCATTCGATATTCATCACGAAAATCTTGCCGACGTCGCGTTTGATCCAGTGGTCGAATATCGCCACCAGAAATTCACCAAATTCATCGGGGCGCACTGACCATTCTGTCAGTTCCCCCTGAATATCACCAGGCGCCTGTAATTTTAGCCCGTCGCTGGCAGATTTTTCATCCGCCAGCCGCTCCACTACAGGAATAAACTGGATGAACTCCACGCCCGCATCACGCAAAAAGTCATAAACCTGCAACGGTTGCAGCGCGCTGGTGCGGTTAACGCACGCCAGCACGTTATAATCAACGTGATATTTTTGCAGTAGTTTAAGTGCGCGCATCACCAGCTTATGCGTTGGTCTGCCACCTTTAGTCACGCGATATTGATTGTGGATCTCAGCCGGGCCATCCAGCGATAACCCAACAAGAAAATGATTTTCTGCCAGAAATGCACACCATTCTTCATCAAGCAGCACACCGTTAGTCTGGAAGCTGTTACTTACCTTCCTGCCAGCACCATATTTCGCCTGTAGCGCCACTGCACGACGGTAAAAATCCAGCCCGAGTAACGTTGGTTCGCCGCCCTGCCAGGTAAATGCCACTTCGTTTTGGGGTTCGCTGGCAGCGATATAGTGACGGACATACGCTTCCAGCATTTCATCGTCCATATGCGTGACAGGTTGTTCGCGGTAAAGGGATTGTTTTTCGAGATAAAAACAGTAGTCACAGTTCAGATTACAATCTGAACCGCTCGGTTTCGCCATTACGTGAAAAGCACGCGTTGGAACCTGTTGCAGCATAGTCGCTCCTTGCCTGAAGTCGTCCTTCGATGAATTTAAGGGCGAAATAATACCGTTTGGCAATGATTAACCACGGGCGTTTATTGCGAAGGGAGAGTGATGGAATGCACAGAAAACAAAAAACCCCGCCGAAGCGGGGTTCAAAATTGGTCGGCGAGAGAGGATTCGAACCTCCGACCCACTGGTCCCAAACCAGTTGCGCTACCAAGCTGCGCTACTCGCCGAAATACTGCTTTTTGAATTTTTAGTTCAATTCTTTAAAGTCGTGGTGCGAGGGGGGGGACTTGAACCCCCACGTCCGTAAGGACACTAACACCTGAAGCTAGCGCGTCTACCAATTCCGCCACCTTCGCATTGTCACAACTTCTAATAATGGGGTGGCTAATGGGATTCGAACCCACGACAACTGGAATCACAATCCAGGGCTCTACCAACTGAGCTATAGCCACCACTACAAATCTTGTTACGCGGTATTACTACCACCGCAGCTCAAGCGCCGGGACTAAATGGCGCGCCCGACAGGATTCGAACCTGAGACCTCTGCCTCCGGAGGGCAGCGCTCTATCCAGCTGAGCTACGGGCGCTTAGCGCCGTTGCGGGGGTGGATAATACGGACTTCGCACCCCTCTGTCTAGTCCCTTTTTAAATAAAATGCGCGTTTGGTTACGGTTTGTGCATTTTGCTGCTTATTCCTCCAGTTTATGCGCTTTACCGTGGCGATTAAGCCCAAAAACTTTATAAATCGCCGTCACCGCCAGCATAAAGATGATGCCAACAAACAGCGACATACGCGTATCTTCATTAAAGTACATGCCGATCAAAACGCAAATCAGGAATGCCATTGTTACGTAGTTGGCCCACGGGAACAGAATGGAGCGGAACGGATGGCTGGCAATCGCCGCTTTGTGCGCACGACGAAAACGCAGTTGGCTTATCAAAATCACAAACCATGGCACCATCCCCGGAAGCACGCTGGCACTGTAGACGTAAACAAACACACGCTGTGGATTGGGGATGATGTAATTCAGGCATGAACCAATCAACAGAATGGCTATTGATACCGCCACACCCGCAACTGGTACGCCGTGACGGGAAACTTTCGCCATCGCCGCCGGTAACTGGCGGTTTTTCGCCAGCGCGTAGAGCATACGTCCGCAACTGTACATGCCGCTGTTACAGCCAGAGAGAGCCGCCGTCAGCACCACAAAGTTGATAATGCCCGCCGCTGCGGTAATGCCGATTTTGGCGAAAGTCAGTACGAATGGGCTGCCGTTGCTGCCTATTTCATTCCACGGGAAGATAGTGACGATAACGAAAATCGCGCCTACGTAGAAAATCAGGATTCGCCATAGCACTTTGCCTACGGCACTGCGCAACGTCACCTGCGGATTCTTCGCTTCACCGGCGGTGATGCCAATCAGCTCCACGCCCTGGTAGGACGCCACCACGATACACAAGGCGGTGAGGAAGCCTTTCCAGCCACCCGCAAAGAAACCGCCATGCTCTGTGAGATTGCTAAAACCAATCGACTGCCCGCCATTGCCAAAACCAAAGAAAATCACGCCCAGGCCAATGACGATCATCACAATGATTGTGGTGACTTTGATCATCGCGAACCAGAACTCGATTTCGCCATACAACCGCACCGCCGCCAGATTTGCCAGCGCCACCAGCGCCACCGCGATCAATGCTGGTATCCATTGTGCCATCTCCGGGAACCAGAACTGGACGTAGACGCCGATGGCGGTGATTTCTGAAATCCCCACAGCCATCCACATAAACCAGTAAGACCAGGCGGTGAGATAGCCAAAGAACGGGCTCATATAACGATGTGCGTAAACGGCGAAAGAACCAGTAACCGGTTCGAGGAACAACATTTCGCCCATTGAACGCATAATGAAAAAGACGAACAGCCCGGCGATGATATAGGCCAACAATACGGATGGCCCAGCCCATTTCAGGGTACTGGCGGCCCCCATAAACAGGCCGACGCCAATGGTGCCCCCCAGGGCGATGAGTTCGATATGTCGAGCTTCCAGCCCACGCTGTAGCTCTGGTTTGTTATCTGCCATAAATCCTCGTGTTGTGTTTGCATGTTTTTCCGGTGTTACCGGTTATCGTTATGGGTACATCGAGTGTTGCGAATGTTTTCGTAATTTAGAAGAAATGGCAAATGAAGCATTAAAAATTTGGATGCTTTGTGTAATAAAACGGCAGACAGGTGACGGAGTGACCACTCCGTCGCTTTACAGAGAGAGGAAAATCAGAGGTTGCCGGTGTAGTGCCAGCGTAAATAGCGCAGTAAACGAAGCTGGCGTTTAATGCGGCTTGGCTGCGAAAGCAGGCGATAGAGCCACTCCAGCCCCAGTTTTTGCCAGATTTTCGGCGCGCGTTTCACATGGCCAGTAAAGACATCATACGTCCCGCCAACGCCCATATACAGCGCATCTGGATGCACCAGACGGCAGTCGCGCATGAAGATCTCCTGCTTTGGCGATCCCATCGCAACGGTGACGATTTGCGCTCCACTGGCATGAATTCGTTCAAACAGCGCCTGACGCTGCTCGGGTTTAAAATAACCATCCTGACTGCCAACGATATTCACATTCCACTGGTTGCGCAGTTTAGCTTCGGTCTGCGCCAGCACTTCAGGTTTACCGCCAACAAGAAATACTGGCGTCCCTTCTTTGCCTGCGCGCGCCATCAGCTCTTCCCAGAGATCGGCCCCGGCAACACGGGAAACCTGCGCCTGTGGGTACTTTTTACGCACTGAACGTACAACGCTGATGCCATCAGCATATTTAAATTCGGCAGCGTTAATTAACTCCCTGACCTCAGCATTATCTTCAATGGTCAGCATTTTTTCGGCATTAATGGCAACCAGCGTTCCCTGCTTAAGCTGCCCTTCAGCGAACAGATAATCGAGGGCGTGCTGCATATCACGCCAACCGATTAACTGTAAGCCACGCAGCGTATAGGTCGGTGCCGTGGTGTTGTTATTCATTGTTATCCTTCAACCTGCGTCCGGAGCGATGATTTTGTGCGTTTATGAATGAGTCCGGCGCTTTCAAAAAGCCAGTACAACAGTTTTGCGATCATCAGACATGCGCCGAAGACCACGATAAAAAAGACCACGCGTGAGACAAACGAATCCAGCCCTTCACGCGCCAGCACGATCATATTGAAGATCGCCCCGAAGCAGAAACTGTGCAATATCGCGGCCTTATAACGATTGGTTTCGCGGTTGCCCAGCTCATACAGCCAGTCGAACCACTTAATGATCAGACCAACCACAATCGCCCCCAGAGGAATAAACAGCGCGCCGCCCATAACAACCAGTGAACCAATAAGCGTAGGCGAGATTGCCAACCCGGAGTGATTGTTCAGCACTTCCCAGGTGAAATAGTTGGCAGAATTCAGCACCATGCTCGGCCGTCCCGGCCACAACCAGGAAGGAATAAAGACATAGAAATCGCGAACAATCGGCGCCAGCCCCTGGAAGTCGATGTTGTCGTAGTTCTGCAACAGCAACGCCAGATTCTCCCACGGCGAGAAGGTGTCGCGGGTGAGATAGAGAAACGTGTAGAACGCCTCATCGCCGCTCACGTTCATTCCATAGCGTTTTAGCGCCAGCCAGAACATACCAACAATCCCCAGCACGCCTGCCGCCGCCAGCATCCACAACGAAATCCAGCCGCGAATAATGCCGATAAACAGAAAGATAGCGAATGCAATGATGATATTGGCGCGAGTACCGCCGACAATCATATAAGTCAGCAAACCAAATGCGACCGTGCTGACGAGGAAAAACAGCCACGCTTTGCTGTCCTGGCGCAGAAAATAGACCACCAGCATCGCCGGGATGAAAAAGTAAAAGAAGCGTTTTAGCGCCACGCCAGAGACTTCACTGGAGAAGATCTGGCTGTAGGAGTTAAGCCGGAACAGCAAAAAACCGTTATGCATGAAGAAGATGCCGACGCTCACCAGCGCGATGCCCATCAGGATCACCCATGTGAGATTGGTCTCCACACGGTTCATGGTAAACAGCGGGCGGCGCGGTACATCGACAACGCGTTTGCGTAGGCGGGTTTTGTAGGTGACGTAGTAAACCGCATAGAAGCAAGCAGCAGAAAGTAGCGCCTGAAGGAGAATGTCTGGCGGCGCAACGCCGACATTAAAGCGAAATACCAGCACGCTGGTCAGCGGAAAGCCAAAGAAAAAAGTGAGCAAAAACAGCAATGAAAAGAAGACATTGAAGTTAAAGCGCACGCGGCGAAACTCAAACCAGGTCAGCGTAGCAATAAACAGTGAGCAAAGCAGCCAGACAACAAACAGGCCGCTAAATTGCAACAGGCTCATGCGTCCTCCCCGCTGGCAATAGCCAACGCCCGCCGCCAGCCTTGCAGATAGTTCGGGCTAAAGAAGGCAATGTTGTTTTTATCCACCGACGCCAGCTGGCGCTGCGCTTCACGCACAATATCCTCGTTGAGATCATCAGTGGTAAACAGCACCGGTAAATGTTGTTCCGTCATATCTTGCCAGAATGGGTTTTCCCGGTTAAGTACGCAGGGAATGCCTGCCTGAATCAACAAGCACAGAGTACCAATGCCCTGCTGGCGGGCAAAAATAAAGTAGCCGAGATCGCACTGGCGAAGTAGCGCCAGATAGGCGTCAAAATCCAGTTTTTCGCTCAAAATTTGCAGATTTTCTTCGCTGAACAATTTCAGCCCCGCCTGACGAACTTCGTTGATATACACATCGTTATTGGGCGGATACCCCATCGGCACCACCACTTTTACCGTATCGCCAAACTGCTGATGAACAGCATTTAAGGCGGCAATGTGTTCATTGCTGCGATCGCCGGAGTTCCCCACCAGAATGGTCATTTTCCCTTCACGTTGCCGATCGTTCGCCATCGTATTGAGTGATGGATTCATCCGTGTCGGGAAGTAAATCAGTTCGCCCCTCACCTTAGGATGCGTTTTAGCAAAAAAGCTCAAATCACCGCGAGTAGCAAATACGCAGCCAACTCGCTTTTGTGCCAGCCGGCGGATAGGGTAAAACAGTTTGAATTTCAGCCCGCTGGAGACCTCATAGAGATCTGCCCCCCAGATATGCCAGTAAAACTGGCTGGGTTTGATACCACCACTCAGCAACGCCAGCCACAGCGTGGTGTTGAACTGACCGTGGAAGAAAAATCGCTGCTGCCGGTTAGCTTTCGCCTTTGCGATGACCGCTTCTGCCAGGGATTTTTTACCTGGGTAAAATTGCACAGAAAGTGCCGGACAGCTGTCACTTAAGCCGTCGTCCTTGCCAGCAACCATAAACTCGCGCGCGTGCTCGCTCGTTGCGGCCAGCGCGTCGTTGAAAAACCGTAAAACGGTTTGGTTATGGTGAGGGATATCCGATCCCAGTACGTGAATCAGTACAGTCATGCCCGCCTACGCCAGAGTAAAAACACGCCACAACAAAGAGAGAAATAGACGATATACGTTGCCATATAAGCCTGCGCCGCGCCCAGCGCGCCATGCACGGGGATCAACCAGTGGGCAAATACCATCAACAAAGTGAACTGGCTGACTTCCGCCAGGATATAAAACCGCAGCGACGCTTTGGCGATCACCAGGTAACCAAAGACATAAGCACCCACTTTTAACACATCGCCCACCAACTGCCAGGCAAAGAGATCGCGCATAGCGGTAAATTTATTCGATAACAGCAGCCAGATGGCAAAATCGCGCAGCAGCCAGACGGTAAAACTCGCCACCGCCACTGCTGGTAAGACGAATTTCAGCGACTTCACCACTTCCCGGGTGATATCGCGCTTTTCCGTTAGCCGCGACAACGTGGGCAGTAAATACACGCTAAAAGAGGCGGTAATGAATTGCAGGTAGGCATCGGAAATACTGCTCACCCCTTGCCAGATGCCCACTTCATCCCAGCTATACTGCGCCGCCAGCAGTTTACGCATCATGATGTAAGCAACGGGCAAGGTCACCGACGTAATCAACGCCATGAGCGTAAATTTGCTCAACTGCCCTGCCAGACCATTATCCCAGCTGGGTTTCAGATAGCTTAACGGGATTGCACCACGCTTAATTAGCATGATGACGGCAGGAATCACCACCAGCGCAGGAATCAACGCCAGTCCCAGCAACGCCCCTTCATAACCGCCCAAACGGTAACTGACGTAATAGGCAATAACGCCAAGCAAGCTGCCGAGAATAAGCGACAGGGCATTACCGGCGGCATCACGAAAACCTTTCATCAGCGCCAGCAGCAGGTTGCCCCAGGCGATCCCCATCTGTACGAGTGCAACCAATCGCACCAGCCCCTGATAGTCGGTATTACCGAACAATCCCTGGCTGATTGGGGCAGCCGCCAGCACAAAAACCAGCGCCATCAGCGTAGAGAAGGCAAGCACCATCGCTGATGAAGTGCCGACCACGCGGCGTAGCTGCTGCGGATTATCATGGTACTGGGCAACGTATTTCGTTACGCCGTTAAAGATGCCCGCCCCAGCGAGCACGCCGAGCACGGTAATCAACTGGCGGAAATTTGCCGCCAGCCCCAGCCCAGCCGGACCAAATGACACCGCCAGCAACTTACCGACCAGCAACCCGGCACCAATCTTGACCAGCGTACTGGCCGCCGTCCATAAGGACGCTTTTGCCAGCGACATATCAGGAGAAGTAGTTCAACAAGGTCGCAATTACCGTGCGTTGATTGACGGGCGACAAATTGTAGAACAGCGGCAGGCGCAGCAGGCGCTCGCTCTCTTTGGTGGTGTAGCGATCTTCGCCGTGGAACTCACCAAAGCGTTCACCCGCAGGGCTTGCGTGTAGCGGAATATAATGGAACACCGCCATAATTTCCGCTTCTTTCAGGAAGTTAATCAATGCGCTCCGGTCATCATTATCCCGCAGCTTAATGTAGAACATATGCGCGTTCTGCACGCAGCCATCCGGAATCGACGGCAGTTCGATACGCCCGGCTTTCGCCAGAGGTGCTAACGCATCATAGTAGTTTTGCCACAACGCCAGACGTTGCTGGTTGATACGTTCGGCGGCTTCCAGTTGCGCCCACAGGTACGCAGCTTGCAGATCGGACATCAGATAGCTGGAACCAATATCACGCCAGGTATATTTATCGACCTGACCACGGAAGAACTGGCTGCGGTTAGTGCCTTTTTCGCGGATGATCTCGGCACGTTCAATCAACGCTTTATCGTTAATCAGCGTCGCACCACCTTCCCCGCCCGCCGTATAGTTTTTGGTTTCATGGAAGCTAAAGCAGCCAATATGACCAATGGTTCCCAGCGCACGCCCTTTGTAAGTGGACATCACGCCCTGAGCGGCATCTTCCACCACAAACAGGTTATGCTTTTTCGCCAGCGCCATAATGGTGTCCATTTCACAGGCCACACCCGCGTAATGTACCGGCACAATAACACGCGTTTTGTCGGTGATCGCCGATTCAATAAGCGTTTCGTCGATGTTCATGGTGTCCGGGCGGATATCCACAAAGACGATTTTTGCTCCACGCAGCACGAAGGCGTTGGCGGTGGAGACAAAGGTGTAACTCGGCATGATCACTTCATCGCCAGGCTGGATATCGAGCAGCAACGCCGCCATCTCCAGCGAAGCGGTGCAGGACGGCGTCAGCAGCACTTTGGCACTACCAAAACGTTGCTCCAGCCACTGCTGGCAGCGACGGGTAAAACCGCCATCGCCGCACAGTTTGCCGCTACCCATTGCCGACTGCATATAGTCGAGTTCGGTTCCTACCACCGGCGGTGCGTTAAATGGAATCATGTGATCACCTGTATAACCAGTACGCGGTGCTTTCTACATTCGCACCACTTTGTATGTATCGTTTAAGCGCGGCGGTGTTGCCCATCTGGGTCGCCACCCGCAATGTTGTTTTACCGCGAGCATACGCCCAGTTTAGTGCCGCTTGCATCAGCTGTGCACCGGAGCCACGGCCTGCCAGCAAGCCAATGCGCGCGTCAGTGGCATTCAACTCTCGTAGAGAAACATAGCCACAAATATCACCAGACGCCGAACGTAAAATCAGGCATTGATGATCAAAAGTGCCGCGTACGGCGTTTTCAATCCACTGCGCATAAAAGCGCCCACTGACGTCAGGCGCATACCACGGCGCACGAAAACGGCTTTGCGCAAATGCCTCACTGGCTAACTGGCGTAGCACTGGAATATCTGTCTCTTGTGCCACTTCTGCGTCGCTATCACTTGCACTGTTCACAGGCAGTACCAAATCAACTTCACCCTCAACCAGTAAGAATCCCAGTTGTTGCAAGGCGTCCAGCTCATCGGTATTTGATGCGGCAATTTTGGCCTGCACCCGTGACCACGGCGCTAAGGCGTCTGACGTCAGGAGTGGCGCGTCAGGACTAATACGCACAATGGCGCTGTTGACACCAAAGAAGGTGTTTTCCCAGGTTAGTGGTTCAATTCTGGCGCGAATGGGCATTGTGTGACTCCCTCAAAACAGTCATTCACTGTAATCAGCGCCAGACCCCTTTGGTATCTACGACATACTGCTGTTTAACATGTTCGCCGCTGATGGCTTTGAACTGACTGTGATCGACCAGCATCACCAGTACATCTGCCGTTTCCAGTGCGTCGTCAAGCTGCGCCAGAGTGCAAAGTCCGATCAGTTTTTTCGGCAACTGGTGAATATTCGGTTCAACAACCAGCGTTTCACCGCTGTGCCATTGCGCGATCAGTTCAGCGATTTCCATTGCCGGACTTTCGCGCAGATCATCAATATTCGGTTTAAACGCCAGACCAAAGCAGGCAATTTTCAGCTCGCTGGCGCGTTTATCCGTAGTGGACAGGCAGTCGGCAACCGCCGCTTTGACCTGATCGATAACCCAGAAAGGTTTGTTGTCGTTCACTTCGCGTGCGGTACGGATAAGCCGCGCCTGCTGCGGGTTCTGCGCCACGATAAACCACGGATCAACAGCGATACAGTGACCGCCCACGCCAGGCCCAGGCTGAAGAATATTGACTCGTGGATGGCGATTCGCCAGGCGAACCAGTTCCCAGACGTTAATCCCCTGATCGGCACAAATTAGCGACAGTTCGTTAGCAAAAGCAATATTCACATCGCGGAAGCTGTTTTCAGTCAGCTTACACATTTCCGCCGTCCGCGAGTTAGTGACGACACACTCTCCTTCGAGGAAAATTTTGTACAGTTCGCTGGCGCGCGCAGAACAAACCGGCGTCATACCGCCAATCACACGGTCATTTTTAATCAACTCGACCATCACCTGCCCCGGCAACACACGTTCAGGGCAGTAGGCAATATTCACGTCAGCCTGCTCGCCCACTTGCTGCGGGAAAGTCAGATCTGGACGCATCTCTGCTAACCATTCTGCCATCTTCTCGGTTGCCCCCACCGGCGAGGTGGACTCAAGGATCACCAGCGCGCCTTTTTTCAGTACTGGCGCAATGGAGCGGGCAGCCGATTCGACGTAAGTCATATCCGGTTCATGATCACCTTTAAACGGCGTAGGTACAGCAATCAACCAGGCATCCGCCTCAACCGGCGTCGTGCTCGCTCGTAAAAATCCACCTTCTACGGCAGTTTTTACCACGCTCGCCAAATCAGGCTCGACGATATGGATTTCGCCACGATTGATGGTATCAACCGCTTGTTGGTTGATATCGACACCAATCACCTGTTTTTGCCGGGAGGCAAACGCTGCCGCCGTCGGCAGCCCAATGTAACCCAGTCCAATGACAGAAATGGTCGCAAAACTCATAGTGATATCCGATTATTTTTTAACGCTTCCAAAATGCGAGAGCATGCCTGACCATCACCATACGGGTTATGGGCGCGGCTCATAGTTTGATATTCGTTTTCGTCTTTTAAAAGACGCGTCACTTCCTCGACAATTCGCTGCTTATCCGTGCCTACCAGACGCACCGTACCCGCCATCACTGCTTCCGGACGTTCAGTGGTATCGCGCATCACCAGCACCGGTTTACCCAGTGAAGGCGCTTCTTCCTGAATACCGCCAGAGTCAGTCAAAATCAACCAGGCGTGGTTCATCAGCCAGACAAACGGTAAATATTCCTGGGGATCGATCAGAATGACATTTTTCACATGCCCCAGAATGCGGTTTACCGGTTCTCTGACGTTCGGGTTGAGATGTACCGGATAGACAATCTGGATGTCCTGATGAGTGGTGGCGATTTCTGCCAGTGCGTGGCAAATTTCTTCAAAGCCACGACCGAAGCTCTCACGTCTGTGACCGGTCACCAGAATCATCTTCTTATCGGGGTCGATAAACGGGTAATTTGCCGCCAGTTCAGAACGCAGCGTATCGCTGCTCATCACCTGGTCGCGCACCCACAGCAAGGCGTCGATAACGGTATTGCCGGTAATAAAGATTCGGCTGTCAGCAACGTTTTCACGCTGCAGGTTTTGCCGGGAAGTTTCAGTTGGCGAGAAATGGTACATCGCCAGATGACCGGTCAGCGTGCGGTTAGCCTCTTCCGGCCACGGTGAATAGAGATCACCAGTACGCAGTCCAGCCTCTACGTGACCAACAGGAATACGCTGATAAAACGCTGCCAGGCTGGTTGCCAGTGTGGTAGTGGTATCACCGTGAACCAGCACGACGTCTGGTTTAAACTCGGCAAGAATAGGTTTTAGCCCTTCCAGAATCCGACAGGTTATCTCTGTCAGGCCCTGCCCTGGCTGCATTATGTTGAGATCGTAGTCAGGTACAATGGAAAAGAGTTTCAGCACCTGATCGAGCATCTCCCGATGCTGCGCAGTGACGCAAACTTTAGCCTCAAAAAAAGGATCTTTTGCCAACGCATGCACCAGCGGTGCCATCTTGATGGCTTCCGGGCGCGTACCAAATACAGTCAGTACTTTCACATCGATTCTCTTTGAATAAGCGGCGAGCGCCTTTGCGCTCACCGCAGCAGTGTTGCTATTTCGAGCAACGGCGGGTTAATGCGACACCAGCCCCGATCAGCCCCCCGACAATGCCCCACATAATCATCAGGAAGGCACGACGTGGGCTATCGCGTTTTACCGGTTCTTCCGGCGTACGCAAATAGCGATAGGTCTGAAAACGCGGATCCAGGGTTGGACCTACATTAAGGGTGTTTAACATGGCCCGATTCTGATCATAGTCAAGATCAAAGGCCGGACCGACGGCCTGTAAATTTTCTAATCGCGCCTGCAGCATAGGGCGCCCCAGCAAAAACATTTCTGAATCAGGCAATTCATCCGCAGGGACATCTGTCGCACTACGGGAAATATTATGTTGCTCGGCGATTTTGAGCGCCTGCTCAATGCTGTTTACCCGGCGGTCGTAGATCGCTTTCGCAACTTCTTCCTGACGCTTCACCTGGGCTTTCATTTGGATAGTGCGTGCTGCCCATGCGCCTTTCAGCTCATCATTCAGATGGCTGGCAGCGCGCTGACTGGCGAATGCGACATATTGACGCAGTAGATTATTGGCATCAGGGGCAGTTTCGGCAATCAATTTAACGTTATCATTGGTCGCACGGGTGAAATCACCGGGAATAAACTGGATGTTGTTGATCATTTCATCCAGCAGAGCCGCATCGGCTTTACTGTTACCGACCATCCGCTGTTTGTAATAATCCGTCTGCAGCCAGAAATCGCGACGGGTGTCCCACGACGCCAGCTGCATAACAAATTCTTTATAGGCTTCGTCCATGACCGATGGTTGGTCGGCAGGAGCCATGTTCGAACGGACGTCCAGGTTACGCAAAAACTGCTGCTGCGAGTAGTATCCCCCCAGCATATTCACCGTTGGACGATCGGTAATCGCCGTCGCACTCCACTCCTGGCGGGCGAAAAATGTATACGCCAGCGCAATTAACGCAAACGCCAGCCCCATGCAAATAATCCACAGCTTCCCAGCCCACAAGGTACGAAACAACCCACGAATATCCAGTTCATTTTCAGCGTCTTCGGCTGGTTTCCCAGGCATTGGTTGCGTCATTACATCCTCGTTTATTTGGTTAAGTTGGGGCTGCCACCACGATTTCTGCGCAGTCGGCGTTTCACACGCTTAATAAAGCGAGCAACCTTCCAGGCGCGCTTAATGCAATAGCCATAGAGGAAGAATGCTAGCAAAAAGAGCACCAGCATGACCCATTCAGGGACAAAATGAGAATATTCTGCCAGCACGCCAATGGAAGCAAGCAGTGCAGCAGCAAGGGTAATCAGCACAAATGCCTGACGAGAAGTAAAGCCAGCGCGCATGATTAAATGATGAATGTGCTGACGGTCAGGCGAGAACGGACTCATGCCTTTACGCAGGCGACGATACATAATAGCCACCATATCCATCAGCGGAATGGCGATTATCCATAATGCAGTCACCGGGCTAATCGGATGCGTTTTACCCTGGGTGGTTTCCAGCAGGATCCAGATTACGGTAAAACCAATCAATGTACTGCCCGCATCGCCCATAAAGACTTTGTAGCGACGCCCCAGAATACCGAGGTTAAGCATGATGTAAGGCAGGATGGCGGCAATCATCGCAAAGCACCAGATAGCGAGGCTGGTTTGCCCGTCGAACCACAAAATCATGCCAATTGCCGCAAATGAGACGCAGGATAACCCGCCCAGCAAACCATCAATGCCATCAACCATATTGAAAGCATTAATTGCCGCCCAGACTGCAAACAACGTCAGGAAATACCCAAACGGTCCAAGTACCATCTCCCAGTCGCCAAAAATATAGCCAAGGCTACTGAGATAAAGTTTGCCGAACACCATCATAATGATGCCAACAGCGGCCTGTATGGTGGCTCGAATTTTTACGCTGATATCAAAACGGTCATCCAGCGCGCCGATGAACACCAGGACGCCAGCGCAAGCCAGGTAGAGAGATGCATGCGGAATGTAATAATCGACAATTCCGAACGTAAAGCAAATCCCTGCATAAACTGAAATACCCCCAACGAGCGGTATCAATCCCTGGTGACGTTTGCGGAAGTTAGGTTTATCCACTAAACCGACTTTTTTTGCCACCTTGCGGGCAAAAAACAGAAACAGTGTCGTGAATAAAAAAATACTGATGAGATCAGTACTCACTGTCAGTAAATTCACAATGCATGCTCTCAGAGAAAATTATTAGCAGAAGTATACCCACGAAGACCTTTATTCAGAAGGGAAACTACTTTCTGAACCAATCAGACTTGTGTAAAAACCAACCACTCGCGACGAAAATCGTATAAAACACCCGCAAAAACCAGGAATTTTCCCACCATCACAGGCACGCTGCTAAGATTACAGATATAAAAGCAAAACGCCACGTAAACACGTGGCGTTTTTAGCATAAGACAAATTTATGAGCGTTTCATCATATCAAAGAAATCGTCATTGGTCTTGGTCATTGCCAGTTTATTAATGAGGAATTCCATTGCGTCGATTTCACCCATCGGGTGAATGATTTTGCGCAAGATCCACATTTTCTGCAGCTCTTCCTGAGTAGTGAGCAGTTCTTCTTTACGTGTACCGGAACGGTTGTAGTCGATAGCCGGGAAGACGCGTTTTTCAGCGATCTTACGAGAGAGGTGCAGTTCCATGTTACCGGTGCCTTTAAACTCTTCGTAGATAACTTCGTCCATTTTGGAACCCGTATCGATCAGCGCCGTCGCGATGATGGTCAGGCTGCCGCCCTCTTCCACGTTACGCGCCGCACCGAAGAAGCGTTTCGGACGATGCAGTGCGTTAGCATCCACACCACCGGTCAACACTTTACCGGAAGCCGGAACGACGGTGTTGTAAGCACGCGCCAGTCGAGTAATAGAGTCGAGCAGAATAATAACGTCTTTCTTGTGCTCAACCAGACGTTTCGCCTTCTCGATCACCATTTCCGCAACCTGAACGTGGCGAGATGCCGGTTCGTCAAAGGTAGAAGCGACAACTTCCCCTTTAACCAGACGCTGCATCTCGGTTACTTCTTCCGGACGTTCGTCAATCAGCAGAACCATCAGCACACAATCCGGGTGATTGTAAGCAATGCTCTGGGCGATATTCTGCAGCAGCATGGTTTTACCTGCTTTCGGCGGCGCCACAATCAGACCACGTTGACCACGACCGATTGGCGAAGCCAGATCCAGCACGCGAGCGGTCAAATCTTCAGTAGAACCGTTACCACGTTCCATACGCAGACGAGAGTTTGCGTGCAGCGGAGTTAAGTTCTCAAAGAGGATTTTATTGCGGGCGTTTTCAGGTTTATCGAAGTTAACTTCATTAACTTTCAGCAGCGCAAAATAGCGTTCACCTTCTTTCGGCGGGCGAATCTTACCAGAGATGGTATCACCAGTGCGGAGGTTGAAACGGCGGATTTGGCTGGGAGAAACGTAGATGTCATCAGGACCGGCGAGGTAGGAGCTGTCTGCGGAACGGAGGAAACCAAATCCATCCTGCAATATCTCCAGTACGCCATCACCAAAGATATCTTCGCCACTCTTTGCGTGCTGCTTCAGGATGGCAAAAATAATGTCCTGCTTACGCATACGAGCCAGATTTTCCAGCCCCATATTTTCGCCGAGAGTGATCAGCTCAGAAACCGGCGTATTCTTTAATTCGGTAAGATTCATAGTGGTGTGAGTTCTTAAACTTGGGGTAAATCTCGAACTTAATGTTGTGAATGGTATGGCAGGATCATCCATGCCTGTTTACGGTCATCGACTCATGTCTTTTCGCTGTCTGGTCACAGGAAAGTACGCAGAACTGAAACGACAAGACGGATTGAGTGACAAACCAGAAATCTGTTCACTTCGCATTAGATAAAAACGGGAAGCGTTGGATATTACAAGATTCAAACTTAATAAGGTAAGTTTAATACGAAGTCAACATTAAGTTAGCATGGCTCACGCCGGGCGTCCAGTTTTTAGCGACAGGGCACCCGAACATGACGTTCCCTTATGCCAGATTGGCGTCGAGGAACTCTTTCAACTGACCTTTAGACAGCGCGCCGACTTTCGTTGCCGCCACTTCGCCATTCTTGAACAGCAGCAGAGTCGGGATACCACGGATGCCATATTTCGGCGCAGTGCCAGGGTTTTGATCGATGTTCAGTTTTGCAACGGTCAGTTTGCCCTGATATTCGTCAGCGATTTCATCCAGAATCGGGGCGATCATTTTGCACGGACCGCACCACTCTGCCCAGAAATCGACGAGGATTGCCCCGTCCGCTTTGAGTACATCCGTGTCAAAACTGTCGTCAGTCAGGTGAATAATTTTATCGCTCATATATAACTCCACAGGAATAAGCCTGGCGTGTTGGTTTCGTTGTTGGTGTAACATTAACCAACTAAAGGTTGACTTTATTTCACCGGATACGCTTTCGTAAAGCAATAGTAAGCTGATATTCTATCACACTATGAGCAAAACACATTTAACAGAACAGAAGTTTTCCGACTTCGCCCTGCATCCGAAAGTTGTAGAAGCCCTTGAAAAAAAAGGGTTTCATAACTGTACGCCCATTCAGGCACTGGCTCTTCCGCTAACGCTGGAAGGTCGTGACGTAGCCGGGCAGGCGCAAACCGGTACCGGGAAAACGATGGCGTTTCTTACGTCTTCGTTTCATTACCTTCTCTCTCATCCCGCAATTGCCGATCGCAAGGTGAATCAACCGCGTGCCTTAATTATGGCACCGACGCGTGAACTTGCCGTGCAGATCCACGCCGACGCGGAACCACTGGCACAAGCTACTGGCCTGAAACTGGGTCTGGCCTACGGTGGCGATGGCTACGACAAACAGTTGAAAGTGCTGGAAAGCGGCGTTGACATTCTGATTGGCACCACGGGTCGTTTAATTGATTACGCCAAACAAAACCATATTAACCTCGGTGCCATTCAGGTGGTGGTGCTGGACGAAGCCGATCGCATGTACGATCTGGGCTTTATTAAAGATATCCGCTGGCTGTTCCGCCGTATGCCGCCTGCGAACCAGCGCCTCAACATGCTGTTCTCCGCCACACTTTCGTACCGGGTACGTGAACTGGCGTTCGAGCAGATGAATAACGCCGAATATATCGAAGTGGAACCGGAACAGAAAACGGGCCACCGTATTAAAGAAGAGCTTTTCTACCCTTCTAACGAAGAAAAGATGCGTTTGTTGCAAACGCTGATCGAAGAAGAGTGGCCAGACAGAGCGATTATTTTCGCCAACACCAAACACCGTTGTGAAGATATCTGGGGTCACCTGGCGGCAGATGGTCATCGTGTTGGTCTGTTGACGGGCGATGTGGCGCAGAAAAAACGCCTGCGTATTCTTGATGAATTTACCCGTGGCGATCTGGATATTCTGGTTGCTACCGACGTTGCTGCTCGTGGTCTGCATATTCCGGCAGTGACGCACGTCTTTAACTACGATTTGCCCGATGACTGTGAAGATTACGTTCACCGTATCGGTCGTACTGGCCGCGCAGGCGCAAGCGGTCACTCTATCAGCCTGGCGTGTGAAGAGTATGCATTGAATTTGCCTGCTATTGAGACCTATATTGGTCACTCAATTCCGGTAAGCAAATACAATCCGGACGCATTGATGACCGATCTGCCAAAACCGCTGCGCCTCACGCGCCCGCGCACAGGCAATGGTCCGCGTCGTACTGGTGCTCCACGTAATCGTCGTCGTTCAGGTTAAATAAATAATGTCATACTCAAAATCATTCAAACTGTATCAAGATGGCAAGAGAATGAATCCCGATGCGCTTACTGTAGTAAGTGATTCGGGTGAAAGAATGCAGCCAACGCAGAGACAGATTGAAGGATGAAGAGTATGGGTTCCACCTCGTCGCTATATGCAGCTATTGATCTCGGTTCAAATAGTTTCCATATGCTGGTAGTGCGCGAGGTGGCTGGAAGTATCCAGACGCTGACGCGAATTAAACGTAAAGTGCGTCTGGCTGCTGGCCTGAACAGCGAAAATGCCCTGTCTAATGAAGCAATGGAGCGCGGCTGGCAATGTTTGCGCCTGTTTGCTGAACGTCTGCAAGATATCCCACCATCGCAAATTCGCGTTGTCGCTACGGCGACGTTACGACTTGCTGTCAATGCCGGTGATTTTATTGCTAAAGCGCAGGAAATCCTCGGTTGTCCAGTGCAAGTCATTAGTGGTGAAGAAGAAGCTCGCCTGATTTATCAGGGTGTTGCTCACACCACCGGCGGAGCCGATCAGCGCCTGGTCGTGGATATTGGCGGCGCGAGTACCGAACTGGTCACTGGCACAGGTGCACAGACCACGTCTTTGTTCAGCCTGTCGATGGGCTGCGTCACCTGGCTGGAACGTTATTTTGTCGATCGTAATCTCGGGCAGGAAAACTTTGTCGCAGCTGAACAAGCCGCACGTGAAGTTTTGCGTCCGGTTGCTGATGAACTGCGATATCACGGCTGGAAAGTGTGCGTTGGCGCTTCCGGCACCGTGCAGGCGTTACAGGAAATAATGATGGCGCAGGGGATGGATGAGCGCATTACCCTCGCGAAGTTGCAGCAACTGAAACAGCGCGCTATTCATTGCGGTCGGCTGGAAGAGCTGGAGATTGAAGGGTTAACGCTGGAACGCGCATTAGTATTCCCGAGTGGTCTGGCGATCCTGATAGCCATTTTTACCGAACTGAATATTCAGTGTATGACCCTGGCGGGCGGTGCTCTACGTGAAGGCCTGGTCTACGGCATGTTACATCTGGCGGTTGAGCAAGATATTCGCAGCCGAACACTGCATAATATTCAGCGCCGCTTTATGATTGATATTGATCAGGCTCAGCGCGTAGCCAGCGTTGCGGCTAACTTCTTCGATCAAGTGGAGAGTGAATGGCATCTTGAAGCGATTAGCCGCGATTTGCTAATCAGCGCCTGTCAACTTCATGAAATTGGTCTGAGCGTTGATTTCAAACAAGCGCCGCAACATGCCGCTTATCTCGTGCGTAATCTGGATCTTCCCGGTTTTACGCCTGCGCAGAAAAAGCTGCTGGCGACGCTATTGCTCAACCAGACGAATCCAGTCGATCTCTCATCGCTGCATCAACAAAATGCCGTACCGCCGCGCGTTGCAGAACAACTCTGTCGTTTACTGCGCCTGGCAATCATTTTTGCCAGCCGTCGCCGTGACGATTTAGTGCCGGAGATGACATTACAGGCCAACCATGAACAGTTGACCCTGACACTGCCGCAAGGTTGGCTGGCTCAGCACCCGCTGGGTAAAGAGATTATCGATCAGGAAATTGAGTGGCAGAGCTATGTTCACTGGCCGCTGGAAGTGCTTTAACGTGTAATGTGCCGGATGCGATGCTCACGCATCTTATCCGGCGATAATTCCGCTTTCCGGTGCCGTGATCATCTAATCCAACCAGCCCCAGACAATACGAATGGCTATTTGCCTCGTTTTGCTGCCATCATCGCTTTCAGATTCGCCAGATGGTTTTGCCCTTTCTGCATCCGTTCTTCGGCGCTGACCACTTTGCGCTCTTGTTCCCAAATCAAGTCATCCTGCGGTAATTCCAGCAGGAAGCGGCTCGGCTCCGGACGTACCAGCTCACCGTACTGACGACGCTCTTTACACAGCGTAAAGGTCAACTCTTTCTGGGCGCGGGTGATGCCGACATAGGCCAGCCGCCGCTCTTCATCGATATTGTCCTCGTCGATGCTGCTTTGGTGCGGCAAAAATCCTTCTTCCATACCGACCATGTAGACATAAGGAAACTCCAGCCCTTTTGACGCGTGCAGAGTCATCAGTTGCACCTGATCAAGCTCTTCGTCACTCTCGCCACGTTCCATCATGTCGCGCAGAGTAAAGCGCGTCACCACCTGGGTGAGCGTCATCGGCTCATCCAGTTCGCTACCTTCCAGCATCTCCGTCATCCAGCTAAATAACTGGTTAACGTTCTTCATGCGCATTTCGGCGGCTTTCGGGCTGGGTGACGTTTCGTATAACCAGGATTCATAATCCATCCCGTGGATCAGATCGCGCACTGCGGCGATAGGCTCCCGCTCCGCCAGTCGCTGGATTTCCGCCAGCCAGTGAGTAAATCGGGTCAACGCTTCATAACCACGTCCACTCAGTGTCTGACTCAACCCCATATCAAAGCTGGCGGTAAACATACTTTTATTACGCGTCATCGCCCACTCACCCAGCTTTTTCAGCGTCGCCGGGCCAATCTCTCGCTTCGGCGTGTTAACGATACGCAGGAACGCACTATCATCGTCCGGGTTAGTCAGCACACGCAGATAAGCCAGTAAATCCTTGATTTCCGGACGGGAGAAGAACGAAGTACCGCCGGATATTTTGTACGGAATGCGGTTTTGCATCAGAAATTTTTCAAACACCCGTGACTGATGGTTGCCGCGATAGAGAATGGCGTAATCTTTGTACTGTGTTTTGTTGACGAAGTGATGCGCAATCAGCTCACCTGTAACGCGCTCGGCTTCATGTTCTTCGTTATTCGCGCTTAAAACTTTTAGCTCCGCGCCATAGCCTAGTTCGGAGAACAGACGCTTTTCAAAGACGTGCGGGTTATTGGCGATCAGGATGTTCGCCGCTTTCAGAATACGCCCGGAAGAGCGGTAGTTCTGCTCAAGCTTAATCACCTTCAACGTTGGGAAATCCTGGCTCAACAGCACCAGGTTTTGCGGACGTGCGCCACGCCAGGAGTAGATCGACTGGTCATCATCGCCCACCACGGTAAAGCGAGCGCGGCTGCCCACCAGCAGTTTCACCAGCTCATACTGGCTGGTGTTGGTATCCTGATACTCATCCACCAGCAGGTAGCGAATCTTGTTTTGCCAGCGTTCGCGTACTTCCACATTGCGTTGCAGCAGCAATGTCGGCAATAAAATCAGATCGTCGAAGTCGAGAACATTGCACGCTTTCAGGTGCGCATCATACAGCCCATAACAATGGGCAAAAATGCGATCCCGCTCGCCTTTTGCCTCTGCCGCCGCCTGCGCAGGAGTTTTGAGATCATTCTTCCAATTAGAGATGGTTGAAATCAGCTGTTGCAGGAGAACTTTGTCATCTTCAATCAGTCCTTCGGTCAACTCTTTGAGCAAAGCAAGCTGATCGGTATCGTCAAACAGCGAAAAGTTCGCTTTCATCCCTAACGCTGCATACTCGCGTTTGATGATATCCAGCCCCAGCGTGTGGAAGGTGGAGATCATCAGGCCACGAGCCTCTTTGCGCCCCAGCGTCTGCCCGACACGCTCTTTCATCTCGCGCGCTGCTTTATTGGTAAAGGTCACCGCTGCGATATGTCGCGCCTGATAACCGCAGTCACGGATCAGATGGGCGATTTTATTGGTGATCACACGAGTTTTACCGGAACCCGCGCCCGCCAGCACCAGGCAGGGGCCGGTAACGAATTCGACAGCTTGTTGTTGGCCGGGGTTTAGACGCATAGAAAAATCGCTCAATGAAAGTCGGGAGGGGGAAATAACAGCGTGGTAGTATAGCCAGCCTCATCCTTACCACTCAAGGCACGATCATGGCAAAAACAGCAGCAGCACTGCATATCCTTGTAAAAGAAGAGAAACTGGCTCAGGAACTTCTGGAGCAGATCAAGAACGGCGCCGATTTTGGCAAGCTGGCGAAGAAACATTCCATTTGCCCGTCAGGCAAACGCGGCGGTGATTTAGGGGAATTTCGCCAGGGTCAGATGGTTCCGGCGTTTGATAAAGTGGTGTTCTCTTGTCCGGTGCTGGAGCCAACCGGCCCGCTGCATACCCAGTTCGGGTATCACATCATTAAGGTGCTGTACCGCAACTAACAGCAAGGCCTTCTCCCGGAGAAGGCCTTGAGTGTTTTCTCCCTCTCCCTGTGGGAGAGGGCATCAGCGCACACTTAACCCGCAACAGCAATACGTTTCATATCCGTCATATAGCCACGCAGTTTTTTACCTACCTGCTCAATTGCATGGCTGCGAATCGCATCATTTACATCACGCAGTTGCGCGTTATCTACCGCACCTTCTGGAATAGCTTTACCCAGATCGCCCGGCTGCAGCTCTGCCATAAACGGTTTCAGCAGCGGTACGCAAGCGTAAGAGAACAGATAGTTACCGTATTCTGCGGTATCAGAGATAACCACGTTCATTTCGTACAGACGCTTACGGGCGATGGTGTTGGCAATCAGCGGCAGCTCATGCAGTGATTCATAGTATGCCGACTCTTCAATGATGCCGGAATCAACCATGGTTTCGAACGCCAGCTCAACGCCTGCTTTCACCATCGCGATCATCAGCACACCTTTATCGAAGTACTCCTGCTCGCCGATTTTACCTTCATACTGCGGTGCGGTTTCGAACGCGGTTTTGCCGGTCTCTTCACGCCAGGTCAGCAGTTTCTTATCATCATTAGCCCAGTCTGCCATCATGCCAGAGGAGAATTCACCGGAGATGATGTCGTCCATATGTTTCTGGAACAGCGGCGCCATGATCTCTTTCAGTTGTTCTGACAGCGCATAAGCACGCAGTTTCGCCGGGTTAGAGAGCCTGTCCATCATCAGGGTGATGCCGCCCTGCTTCAGGGCTTCGGTGATGGTTTCCCAGCCGAACTGAATCAGTTTTTCTGCATATGCCGGGTCGGTGCCCTCTTCCACCAGCTTGTCGAAGCACAGCAGAGAACCAGCCTGCAACATACCGCACAGGATAGTTTGCTCGCCCATCAGGTCTGATTTCACTTCCGCAACGAAAGAGGATTCCAGAACGCCGGCACGATGACCGCCTGTTGCTGCCGCCCAGGCTTTAGCGATCGCCATGCCTTCGCCTTTCGGATCGTTTTCCGGGTGAACGGCAATCAGCGTCGGTACGCCGAATCCACGTTTATACTCTTCACGCACTTCGGTGCCTGGGCATTTCGGCGCAACCATTACTACAGTGATGTCTTTACGGATCTGCTCGCCCACTTCGACGATGTTGAAACCATGCGAGTAACCCAGCGCAGCGCCATCTTTCATCAGCGGTTGAACGGAACGCACTACGTCAGAGTGCTGCTTGTCCGGCGTCAGGTTAACCACCAGATCCGCCTGCGGGATCAGTTCTTCGTAAGTACCTACCTTAAAACCGTTTTCGGTTGCTTTACGCCAGGACGCGCGCTTTTCGGCAATCGCTTCTTTACGCAGAGCGTAGGAGATATCGAGACCAGAATCACGCATGTTCAGGCCCTGGTTCAGACCCTGTGCGCCGCAGCCGACGATGACCACTTTTTTACCCTGAAGGTAGCTCGCGCCGTCAGCGAACTCGTCGCGCCCCATAAAGCGACATTTGCCCAGTTGTGCCAGCTGCTGGCGCAGATTCAGTGTATTGAAGTAGTTAGCCATGGTGATTCCTCGTGATGTTGTGCTTCTTATTGTTCGGTTCGCTGTTGAGCGAGAATGTCACCACATTACAACAGGAAATTTATTGCGGAAATTGATATATTCACAACGTCATATTGCAATTTCTGCAACGTCATAACCGGGGGTTAAGCCTGTGGATTTACGCGACCTGAAAATGTTTCTGCATCTGGCGGAAAGCCGCCATTTTGGCCGTAGCGCGCGGGCAATGCACGTCAGCCCCTCCACGCTTTCCCGACAGATTCAGCGCCTGGAAGAAGATCTCGGCCAACCGCTGTTTGTGCGCGATAACCGCACGGTAACGCTGACGGAAGCGGGCGAAGAGCTGCGTGTTTTCGCCCAGCAAACGTTGTTACAGTATCAGCAATTGCGCCACACCATCGACCAGCAAGGGCCGTCCCTCTCTGGCGAATTACATATTTTCTGTTCGGTGACTGCCGCTTACAGCCATCTGCCGCCGATTCTCGACCGATTCCGCGCGGAGCATCCATCGGTGGAAATTAAGCTCACCACCGGTGATGCGGCGGATGCAATGGAAAAAGTGGTTACCGGAGAAGCGGATCTGGCGATTGCCGGGAAGCCGGAGACTCTGCCAGGCGCGGTGGCGTTTTCGATGCTGGAGAACCTGGCGGTGGTGCTGATCGCGCCCGCGCTGCCCTGCCCGGTGCGTAATCAGGTCTCAGTAGAACAACCGGACTGGTCGACGATTCCCTTCATCATGGCCGATCAGGGACCAGTACGCCGCCGCATTGAGTTGTGGTTTCGACGCAATAAAATCAGTAACCCGATGATTTACGCCACGGTTGGCGGGCATGAAGCGATGGTATCGATGGTGGCACTTGGCTGTGGCGTGGCGCTGCTGCCGGAAGTGGTACTGGATAACAGCCCGGAGCCAGTGCGTAATCGTGTGATGATTTTAGAGCGTAGCGATGAGAAAACGCCGTTTGAGCTGGGCGTTTGTGCGCAAAAAAAGCGGCTACATGAGCCGCTGATTGAGGCGTTCTGGAAGATTTTGCCGAACCATTAACCCGCCAAAAAGAACCTGAACGCCGGGTTATTGGTTTCGTCGTGGCAATCGTAGCCCAGCTCATTCAGCCGGGTTTCGAAATCCGGTTCATGATCGCCCAGCTCGAACGCTGCCAGTACACGCCCGTAGTCGGTGCCATGACTGCGATAGTGGAACAAAGAGATATTCCAGTGCGTCCCCAGCGTGTTGAGGAAGCGCAGCAGCGCGCCCGGTGATTCCGGGAATTCGAAGCTGTAGAGGCGTTCCTGCAACGGATGCGATGGACGCCCGCCAACCATATAGCGCACATGCAACTTCGCCATTTCGTCGTCGGAGAGATCAACCACGCTGTAGCCGCCGTCGCTGAGCATCTGCAAAATTTCTTTGCGCTCTTCAAGGCCGCGACTTAAGCGCACACCGACAAAAATACAGGCATCTTTAGCATCAGCGAAACGGTAGTTGAACTCTGTGACCGAGCGCCCGCCAAGCAACTGGCAGAACTTCAGAAAGCTGCCCTTCTCTTCCGGGATGGTCACCGCCAGCAACGCTTCACGCTGTTCGCCCAGTTCGCAGCGTTCCGAGACGTAGCGCAGACCGTGGAAGTTCACGTTGGCTCCAGAAAGAATATGCGCCAGCCGCTCACCGCGAATGTTGTGCTGAGCGATGTACTTTTTCATCCCCGCCAGCGCCAGCGCGCCAGACGGTTCCGCCACTGCGCGCACATCTTCGAATAAGTCTTTCATCGCTGCGCAGATGGCATCGCTATCGACGGTGATGATGTCGTCGAGATACTCCCGGCACAAACGGAAGGTTTCGTCGCCGATGCGTTTTACCGCAACACCTTCGGCGAATAGCCCCACGCGCGGCAGATCAACCGGATGACCCGCATCCAGTGCCGCTTTCAGGCAGGCTGAATCTTCCGCTTCTACCGCGATCACTTTGATTTGCGGCATCAGTTGTTTGATCAACACAGCCACGCCCGCCGCCAGGCCACCGCCACCAACCGGCACAAATACGCGGTCGAGATGGGCGTCCTGCTGGAGCAGTTCCAGCGCCAGCGTGCCTTGCCCGGCGATCACCATCGGATGATCGAACGGCGGCACCCAGGTGAAGCCCTGCTGCTGCGACAGTTCGATTGCTTTCGCTTTCGCTTCATCAAAGTTCGCGCCGTGAAGCAGCACCTCACCGCCGAAGCCGCGCACCGCGTCGACTTTGATGTCGGCGGTAGCGGTTGGCATGACGATGAGCGCCTTCACA
This sequence comes from Escherichia sp. MOD1-EC6819, assembly GCF_002965765.1. Classification (NCBI taxonomy): domain Bacteria; kingdom Pseudomonadati; phylum Pseudomonadota; class Gammaproteobacteria; order Enterobacterales; family Enterobacteriaceae; genus Escherichia; species Escherichia sp. MOD1-EC6819. Next base: position 76,726 of record NZ_PTRG01000015.1, read on the forward strand.
CCTAACCGAGCGGAGGAGAACGCGACACCTTGCGCATGGTTACCCGCCGAGGCGGTGATCACACCGTGCGCTTTCTGTTCTTCCGTCAGACCTGCCATCATGGCATATGCGCCGCGCAGCTTGAAGCTGTGCACTGGCTGGCGGTCTTCGCGCTTCACCAGTATCACGTTATCAAGACGCGACGACAGTTTTTCCATTTTCTGTAGCGGCGTGACCTGTGCCGCTTCATAGACCGGCGCACGTAGCACCGCTCTTAAATATTCGGCACCTTCCGGGGCGCCTGACAGGGGTTGCGAGTCAGCCATTATTAACCCCCCAGTTTCGATTTATCGCGCACCGCACCTTTGTCGGCGCTGGTCGCCAGGCTGGCGTAGGCGCGCAAAGCAAAGGAAACCTGACGTTCACGGTTTTTCGGCGTCCAGGCTTTGTCGCCACGGGCTTCCTGCGCTTCACGACGCGCCGCCAGTTCGGCATCGCTTACCTGCAACTGAATGCCACGGTTCGGAATGTCGATGGCGATCAGGTCACCATCTTCAATCAGGCCAATGCTACCGCCGCTCGCCGCTTCCGGCGAGACGTGGCCGATGGAAAGACCAGAAGTGCCGCCGGAGAAGCGTCCATCGGTGATCAGCGCACAGGCTTTGCCAAGACCCATCGATTTCAGGAAACTGGTTGGATAGAGCATTTCCTGCATCCCCGGTCCGCCTTTCGGGCCTTCGTAGCGAATAACAACCACATCGCCAGCGACAACTTTACCGCCAAGAATCGCTTCTACCGCGTCATCCTGGCTTTCGTACACTTTCGCCGGGCCAGTGAATTTGAGGATGCTGTCATCGACGCCTGCCGTTTTAACGATGCAGCCATTTTCCGCGAAGTTACCGTAAAGTACCGCCAGGCCACCGTCTTTGCTGTAGGCGTGCTCCAGCGAGCGGATGCAGCCGTTTGCGCGATCGTCATCGAGAGAATCCCAACGGCAATCCTGCGAGAATGCCTGTGTAGTGCGGATTCCAGCCGGGCCAGCGCGGAACATATTTTTCACCGCATCATCCTGAGTCAGCATGACATCGTATTGTTCCAGCGTTTGCGACAAGGTCAGGCCGAGTACGTTTTTCACATTGCGATTCAACAACCCGGCACGATCCAGTTCGCCGAGAATACCGATCACGCCACCAGCACGATGAACATCTTCCATATGGTATTTCTGGGTGCTCGGCGCAACTTTGCACAACTGCGGGACTTTACGCGAAAGTTTGTCGATATCACTCATGGTGAAGTCGATTTCCGCTTCTTGAGCCGCCGCCAGCAGGTGAAGAACCGTATTGGTAGAGCCGCCCATCGCGATATCCAACGTCATGGCGTTTTCAAACGCCGCTTTACTGGCGATATTACGTGGCAGTGCGCTTTCGTCGTTTTGCTCGTAGTAACGTTTGGTCAATTCAACAATGCGTTTACCGGCATTGAGGAACAGCTGCTTACGATCCGCGTGGGTTGCCAGTAGCGAGCCGTTGCCTGGCTGCGACAGACCCAGAGCTTCGGTCAGGCAGTTCATCGAGTTAGCGGTGAACATCCCGGAGCAGGAACCACAGGTTGGACAGGCCGAACGTTCAACCTGATCGCTCTGGGAGTCAGAAACTTTCGGATCTGCCCCCTGGATCATCGCATCAACCAGATCAAGCTTGATTAACTGATTGGATAGTTTGGTTTTCCCGGCCTCCATCGGGCCGCCGGAAACAAAGATCACCGGAATGTTTAATCGCAGGGAAGCCATCAGCATCCCTGGGGTGATTTTGTCGCAGTTGGAGATACAGACCATCGCATCGGCACAGTGAGCGTTGACCATATACTCAACAGAATCAGCGATCAGTTCGCGAGACGGCAGTGAATAAAGCATCCCCCCGTGACCCATGGCGATCCCATCATCCACCGCAATGGTGTTGAATTCTTTGGCAACGCCGCCAGCCGCTTCAATTTGTTCAGCGACCAGTTTACCGAGATCGCGCAGATGGACGTGCCCCGGTACAAATTGAGTGAACGAGTTCACAACAGCGATAATCGGCTTACCGAAATCAGCGTCGGTCATTCCAGTGGCGCGCCACAGCGCACGAGCACCCGCCATATTACGACCATGAGTGGTGGTGGCGGAACGGTACTTAGGCATACTTTATTTACTCCCAGTGTCTGTCTCGTAAATGGGACGGTGCGTGCCGTCCCATTTTTTGTATTTATTGATTAACCTGATCCAACCAGCCCCATTTATCTTCGGTTTCGCCGGTGAAGAGGCCGAAGAAGGCTTGCTGGATGCGTTTGGTGACCGGGCCACAACGGCCTTCGCCCACCTGAATACCGTCGACGCTGCGCACTGGCGTAATTTCAGCCGCTGTACCGGACATAAACACTTCATCTGCCAGATACAGCGATTCACGCGACAGCACCTGCTCACGCACTTCAATTCCCAGTTCTTTCGCCAGTTTGATGATGGCGTCACGGGTAATACCCGGAAGCGCGGAAGAGGTGAACGGCGGGGTGAACAGCACGCCGTCTTTCACTTCAAACAGGTTTTCGCCTGCACCTTCAGAGATGTAACCATTCACATCCAGCGCGATACCTTCCTGATAACCGTGGCGGCGCGCTTCGCTGCCAACCAGCAGGGAAGAGAGGTAGTTCCCCCCCGCTTTCGCAGCGGTTGGAATGGTGTTTGGCGCCGCGCGGTTCCAGGAAGAAACCATCGCGTCGATCCCCTGCTCCAGTGCTTCCGCGCCCAGATAAGCTCCCCACGGGAAAGCGGCAATAATCACGTCGGTGGTGTATCCCGCTGGTGGGTTAACGCCCATGCCAACATCACCTACGAAGATCAGCGGACGGATATAGGCGCTGGTGAGATTGTTTTTACGGATCACTTCGCGGCAAGCTTCCATCAGCTCATCAATGCTCTGCGAAACCGGGAAGCGGTAAATTTTGGCAGAGTCATGCAGACGTTGCATATGCTCACGATGACGGAATACAACTGGACCTTTATGCGAGTCGTAGCAACGGATGCCTTCAAAAACCGAGGTGCCATAGTGCAGCGCATGCGACATCACATGCACCTTCGCGTCTTCCCAGCGAACCATCTCCCCATTGAACCAAATGTAATCAGCTTTCTTCGTGGTCATTTTTATATTCCTTTTGCGCTCAGGCGCGGATTTGTTGTGATGTGGTTGTGCTCTGGCAGATAGCAACGTGTGCGACGTCTACCAGTTTATTTAACTGACTAAACAGTAAGTCGACCGAACGCGGGCTGGCAACGGTCAATTCAATATTTATATTTTGTGCATCGCTGGCGGCAGCCATATTCATTGAGCAGACGTGGAAACCACGATGACGCACCACGCGTAAAACACGTTCTAAGGTTTCTGGATTGAAGCGAGCCGATACATTGACCTGATGTTGCATCATGATAATTTCTCCAACATTTCTGAATTACTGGCGCCAGGCGGCACCAGCGGCCAGACGTTCTCAAGTTCGTCGATTGAGACATGAAGCAGGTATGGCCCATCACTGTTCAGCATGGTGTCGAGTGCCGCTTCAACCTGGTCTTTACGGGTGATGTGTTGGCCAGGGATGCCGAAGGCGCTGGCTAACATGAGGAAATCTGGGTTATCGGTAAGGGTGGTTTCGCTATATCGTTCCTGGAAAAACAGTTGCTGCCATTGTCGAACCATCCCTAACCGCTGGTTATCGAGTAAGACAATTTTCAACGGTAACTGCTTGCGTTTTACGGTGCCCAGCTCTTGTACATTCATCATGAAAGAACCGTCACCGGAGATACAAACGACAGTATCGTTCGGTCGCGCGACTTGTGCGCCAACCGCCGCCGGTAAACCGAAGCCCATAGTGCCTAAACCGCTTGAAGTGATGAAATTTTCCGGGCGAGTGTGGGCGATGTGCTGCGCAGCCCACATCTGATGCTGCCCCACATCCGTGGTCACAACGCAATCCGCAGGTTTACGATCCGACAGTTGTTTTAACAACAACGGCGCGTAGATAGCGTCTCCAGGATGATCGTAACGCCAGGCATGTTCACTACGCATTTGTGCGCAGTATTGCTGCCATTCATCGATATTTAACGATTGCTGTAACGCAGGCAACAGCATGTTTAAATCGCCTTGTAATGCCACATGCGCCTGACGCAGCTTGTTCATTTCTGCCGGGTCGATATCCATATGGATAACACTGGCGTGTGGTGCGAAGGTGTTAAGTTTGCCGGTAACCCGGTCATCAAAACGTGCTCCAACGGCGATCAGCAGGTCACATTCCTGCACCGCGAAGTTCGCCGCTTTGGTGCCGTGCATCCCCAGCATCCCCAGATAGTACGGATAATCCGCATCGACTGCGCCCAGCCCTTTCAGCGTGCAGGTGGCAGGCATTTTTGTGGCAGCGAGAAATTCATGCAGAGCAGGAACCGCCTGCGCCATACCCACGCCGCCGCCAACATACAGCATCGGTTTTTGCGCTTTTACCAGCATCTGGCGCGCTTGCTCGACTTCGGCATGTGGGAAAGTCACTTCGTTTTCAACGGTGGTGAACCAGGGTTCCAGATCGCCGCAGGCTAACTGGATATCTTTAGGGATATCGACCAGAACCGGACCGGGACGACCTGAGCTGGCGACATCAAACGCTTCGGCCATGATGCGTGGTAATTCTTCCAGCGACTGCACCAGGAAGCTGTGTTTGGTACAGGCTAACGACAATCCCAGGACATCAACCTCCTGAAATGCATCGGTGCCGATGAACGGTGCAGATACCTGACCGGTGATGGCAACGACAGGGATGGAATCTAACAGCGCGTCCGCAAGTCCGGTGATCAGGTTGGTTGCGCCAGGGCCAGAAGTGGCGATGCACACGCCCGTTTTACCGGTAGCACGGGCATAACCGATAGCCGCCATTACCGCGCCCTGTTCATGCCGGCACAGCAAGTGTTCTACGCCACCGTCATACAATGCATCGTAAACAGGCATAATTGCGCCACCCGGATAACCGAAAACGGTGTTCACACCCTGTGCCCGCAAAGCATGTACCACCCACTGTGCGCCATTCATAGTTAGTTCCCCGTCCTGAATGTTGAGAAACAGAATTTTGTGCTGTTATTCATTGCCTGCTCCTCGATTATGTTTTTAAGGTCAAAAAAAACCCCCGAACCTTTCGGTGCGGGGGTCTTAGTTCGTTAAGGCTTGATCTCTAAGCCTTTCCTCGTCCAAGTGCAGCCCCGCACGGTGGGATAATAATCACCACCACGCTAATCACGACCAGGCTAATCACTCGTAGAAGGGCTGTCATTTTGTCTTTTCTTGCATCTTGTTCGAAGGAATGCCTAAAGAGTTACCATAGATTTTGCGAATAGCACAAGATATTTTTTGGCCGCTTTTTATGACTCTCATAATAATTTCTATAAAAACCATTGTTTTTTATATAAAAATTTGTGAGTGAAAAAAATTCAATTTCCGTATAATTCTCGCGCTCTTCGAGTGGCAGTTTTTTGTGCTTTTTATTTTTGCGAGAGTGATTCCATCACTAATACAACTCAAATTACTTTGCACAAATAAACGGGAATCAGCCGCTAAATAACACAATTTCGCAGACTACAGCAGGGATCTCTTATGTTCATAATGGTGACTTAAGGAGGACTTATGTCACTGTCAATTGTTCATACCCGCGCAGCCCTGGGAGTCAATGCTCCCCCAATCACTGTTGAGGTACATATCAGTAAAGGTCTACCCGGCTTAACGATGGTGGGCTTACCAGAAACAACGGTGAAAGAAGCTCGCGATCGCGTGCGCAGCGCCATTATCAATAGCGGATATGAATATCCGGCGAAAAAAATCACCATCAACCTTGCTCCAGCCGATCTGCCAAAAGAAGGGGGACGATATGATTTACCTATCGCCATTGCGTTGCTGGCGGCCTCAGAACAGCTTACAGCCAATAAGTTAGATGAATATGAATTAGTCGGAGAACTGGCGCTTACAGGCGCTCTGCGTGGCGTTCCAGGCGCAATCTCCAGTGCAACTGAAGCCATTAAGTCGGGCAGAAAAATTATCGTCTCGAAAGACAACGAAGATGAAGTGGGGTTAATTAACGGTGAAGGATGCCTGATAGCCGATCATCTGCAGGCTGTCTGTGCATTTCTGGAAGGTAAACACGCTCTCGAACGCCCGAAACCAACTGATGTAGTATCCCGTGCATTACAACATGATCTCAGTGATGTTGTCGGTCAGGAGCAAGGAAAGCGAGGACTGGAAATTACTGCTGCTGGCGGACACAACCTTTTATTGATTGGACCGCCGGGAACAGGCAAAACGATGCTCGCCAGCCGTATTAATGGCCTGTTGCCAGATTTAAGCAATGAAGAAGCACTGGAGAGTGCCGCAATATTAAGCCTGGTAAATGCCGAATCAGTGCAAAAACAATGGCGGCAGCGCCCGTTCCGCTCACCGCACCACAGTGCGTCGTTAACTGCGATGGTGGGCGGTGGCGCAATTCCCGGGCCTGGTGAAATTTCGCTGGCGCATAACGGCGTACTTTTTCTTGATGAACTACCTGAATTTGAACGGCGTACACTGGATGCCTTGCGGGAACCCATAGAGTCAGGGCAAATCCATCTTTCACGCACACGAGCAAAAATAACCTATCCAGCCCGTTTCCAGCTTGTTGCGGCGATGAATCCCAGCCCAACAGGACATTATCAAGGGAACCATAACCGCTGCACGCCGGAACAAACGCTGCGTTATCTCAACCGACTCTCCGGTCCCTTTCTTGACCGCTTTGACCTCTCACTGGAGATCCCGCTACCGCCACCCGGTATTTTGAGCAAAGCGGTCATTCAGGGGGAAAGCAGCGCCACCGTTAAACAACGCGTAATGGCCGCCAGAGAGCGCCAATTTAAGCGGCAGAATAAACTGAATGCCTGGCTGGATAGTCCGGAAATACGACAATTTTGCAAGCTTGAGAACGAGGACGCACAGTGGCTGGAAGAAACGCTGATCCATCTGGGATTATCTATTCGTGCCTGGCAGCGGTTACTGAAAGTATCAAGAACCATAGCTGATATTGATCAGTCTGACGTCATCACACGTCAGCATTTACAAGAGGCCGTAAGTTATCGGGCTATCGACCGTTTGCTCATCCATTTGCAAAAACTGCTGACGTAAAAAAAGGGCATTTCGCCCTTTTTATTAATCGTCGGAATCGGTGTAGTCTTCAGCACCTTCGACCTGCGGTTTACCGCCGGAAAGAGTGTGAAAACGTTTTGGACGCTTGATACGCGTCATATACTTGGACCACACGCGTTCTGCTTCTGTCACTGGCTCACGTTCGCCACGGCATACTGCTACGAAGAGTTTCTCTTCCTCGGTAACCGGCTCGCGTTTGCCGAGATCCAGCTCATTGAAGGCATAACCATGACGTTCAAGCAGTTGTGCCTCTTTGATGGTGAAATCACCATGACGAGAGAATCCACGTGGATAATGTTTATTGTCGAAATATCGATTAGTCGTCGTAAAGCTTTCCGCCATCCTGCACGCTCCTAATTCTTTGACCGAGCTAGTTATGGCGCGGAGTATTAGTTACGCTTGACAGAGTGTAAAACAAAACATTTAAATCATAACGACAAATAATTTTGCGGAGAGCACTGTGGATACGGAATTGTTAAAAACTTTCCTGGAAGTTAGCCGAACGCGTCACTTTGGCCGAGCGGCTGAATCGCTCTATCTGACCCAGTCAGCAGTGAGCTTTCGGATCAGACAACTGGAAAATCAGCTGGGTGTGAATCTTTTCACCCGTCACAGAAACAATATCCGTTTAACCGCTGCCGGTGAAAAGCTGTTGCCTTATGCAGAAACACTCATGAGCACCTGGCAGACCGCTCGTAAGGAGGTAGCGCATACCTCACGACATAATGAGTTTTCTATCGGTGCCAGCGCCTCGTTGTGGGAATGTATGCTTAATCAGTGGCTGGGGCGCTTGTATCAAAATCAGGATGCCCATACAGGCTTACAGTTCGAAGCGCGAATTGCCCAACGGCAGTCTCTGGTAAAACAGTTGCATGAACGCCAGCTTGATCTTCTTATTACTACTGAAGCGCCCAAAATGGATGAATTTAGTAGTCAGTTACTGGGGCATTTTACTTTAGCACTCTATACCAGTGCCCCTTCTAAGCTAAAAGGTGAGCTTAACTATCTCCGTCTGGAATGGGGGCCGGATTTTCAACAACATGAGGCTGGTTTAATCGGTGCTGATGAAGTTCCAATGCTAACAACCAGTTCTGCTGAACTGGCACAGCAACAGATTGCGATGCTTAATGGTTGCACATGGCTACCGGTGAGTTGGGCACGTAAGAAAGGTGGGCTACATACCGTTGTCGACAGCACAACTCTTTCACGTCCTCTTTATGCTATATGGCTGCAAAATAGCGATAAACACGCGTTGATTCGCGATCTATTGAAAATTAACGTGCTGGATGATGTGTATTAATCAAAATAGCCGGCAAGGATGCCGATGGAAGGATTTACTTCGAAGAGGGTTATTTCAGACAAAAAAAATCCTTAGCTTTCGCTAAGGATGATTTCTGGCAGGGGCGGAGAGACTCGAACTCCCAACACCCGGTTTTGGAGACCGGTGCTCTACCAATTGAACTACGCCCCTAATTAGGGTGGCGGAACGGACGGGACTCGAACCCGCGACCCCCTGCGTGACAGGCAGGTATTCTAACCGACTGAACTACCGCTCCACCGAATTCTTTTACAACCACCAGTTTTATGACCGGCTTACTGCTTAATTTGATGCCTGGCAGTTCCCTACTCTCGCATGGGGAGACCCCACACTACCATCGGCGCTACGGCGTTTCACTTCTGAGTTCGGCATGGGGTCAGGTGGGACCACCGCGCTACGGCCGCCAGGCAAA
>NZ_PTRG01000016.1:0-83792 GCF_002965765.1 Escherichia sp. MOD1-EC6819
CTCGCATAAATTGTAAATGTAATGGCAATGTTAAGCCTCAGTGTTTTCGTAGCTAATAAAGAAAAAGAGAAATCTAATACTATAGCTATTGTAATATTTAAACAATAAATTATGACCACACCCCCCCCTATCTTAGACCGAATAATTTGCGCTTAATTGATTTTGTTTTCTGATATAATTTTTGTGGAACAATTTTTTTAAATAAATCCTGCAAGATATTATAAAAAATAAATTTCACCTTGTATGATAGAGGCATGGAAATTTTATTTTTAGCAAGAATATATGCGATTTCCTCCTTAACCAATTCTTTATTAGACTCATTTGAACTTATACCGGAAGCATCCATAATTGATACAGGAAAATTAACATAATGTATTTTATCCGGATCAATTGTTCGTATCAAAAAATCACTATCAGCCGCTATTTTTAATTTTGTATCAAAGCAATTAACATTATCTTTAAAAAGACTTGAGTGCTGAAAAGTCCCCTGATGAGGAGGGAGCGCGGGTCGACCACATTCCCATTTTTTCTTTATTTCCCCATAAATCCCAACTATGTTATCTTTTTCACCAAAATACACATCACCATATATAGTTGTTGCATTCTCATTTTCACGCATAGCATTGATTATTTTTATAAGCGTATTATTTTCATAAAAGGTATCGCCGGCACCCATAAAAATAACCCAATCGCCCGTTATGTGAGGTAGAGCTTTATTCCAAGCGTCGTATATACCTTGATCAGACTCGCATAAAAAATAATCGATGATGTCGGTATATTTTTGTATATGCTTTAGTGTTGACTTATTAGAGTTACCATCAATTACAATCCATTGGATATTATCATAAGTTTGATTTTTAATAGATTCCGCTGTCTTGCAAAAATCATATCCACAATTGTACGTTGATGTTATTATAGTGATCCTTAAGCTATTCATCTCTACTCACTTATTTTTCATAGCAATATATTTCAACCTTAATTCTTTAATCAAGCTCTTAACTTTACTATCAGTACAATACTCGATATTAAATGTGCCAGAAAAACCTCTTATTTTTGGTATTATTGTTCCAATAACTCCTGTTAATTTATTTTTTTCAATCTGTTCAAAAAAAACATGTTCTAAATAAACCCCATCAAGGTCTCGAACATTTTTATAAGAATCAGCAAAGAAGTCATGATATAATTTTTTATTCACCACATAAAACCTTGTGTCAATCATATTCTCCTTCAAAAAAGGCACTGGAATAAAAAAAGCCTTTCCATTGAACGCTTTTATGCATTGCCTATAATTATCAACATATAGTTTTGAGGTGATTTTTGCGAAATGTTCTGCCCCAGATAAATAGTGGCTATTCATTAATGCATATTCAACTATCTCACCTTCTCCGTAACCTTTGCCATAAGATTTAACACTCTCCACATCGTTTTTAAAATGTAATATTTCGATTGAATCCTTATTAATTATTTCTTTATCATTATAGATATCTTTAGTTAGATCATAATCACTACCATCACATATTACGAGTGAATCTGCATTTTTTGACAACTCCCTTATCGCCTTCAATGTAAGTGATAATCTTGCATTTTCATCAGAAAGATTTGTAAGCGGAGCATTAGGTGAGATACAAGAAGTCACTAATACCGGGATTTTCATTTTTTCTTTTCCAGCCTCAACGAAATAAGCATTAAAATAAAATAATCGACGGTAACTCTTGCGCTCCAAGCATAAGCAACACCGGCAACAGAAAAATACATAATCGAGAAATATAAAACTAGCAGGTATGGAATACATTCAATAAGATGAATGACCCCCGTAATTTTTGCATATCCTTTCGATTGGATTTGAGCAAACGGAACCTGAGCAAAAGAATTGAATACAAAACCTATCAATAATATTTGAAATATATAAGGACTCTCTGTGCTATATTGTTTCCCAAGCCATAAAGTTATGATATCACCAGCTTTAAAAGAAAATATAATAGCTATAATTATGCTACTTACACCAATTAATAGTGTAGCCTCTTTTATTATTTTTTTTCTCTCACCTTTTGTATTATTCTTACATAGTGCAGGAAAAATTGTCCTTGCGATTGTTGTTGGCAATATAAGTAACTTTGATATCGCATCTGCAGGGGCAATATATAACGATGCTTTAGCAGGACCAACTGCATTTGACAATATAAACCGGTCAATATTTGTAAGCAATGGGTTAATTATACTACTAATACTTGCCCATCCGCCAAAACTTAATAGTGCTTTTGTCTTATTTAAACTAAGATCCATTGTGACTTTGTTATTTCTAAAAACAAATAACACACTTAAAAGAGCTCCAGTTATTCTCGCAATGACCAGCCCCCAAGTAGCATTAAGCAAACTAATATTTTCATGAATAAGAATAATAGGTAGTATTGCAGTTAAAATACCTGTGATTGTTTTTTGTATATTTAATAATTTGAATTTTTCATATCCCTCTAATATCCCCCAACAAACCAAATTCAGAAGGTAGAACGGTAGACAATAAGATAAAACACCTATAGCGTATGCTACATTCTCAGTTTGTTCAGGTCCACTAATTAAGGATGCTATTTTATGATCACTGTAATAGAAAATAACGGAAACAACAATCCCAATAAATATAGTTAAAAATACTGATGTTGTGATTACTTGACTAGTTGCTTTTATATCATTTTTATTTAACGATATCTCGCGCACAACTGCTCGCGAAAGCCCAAGGTCAAATATGCTAGCGTATCCTACTATTGTAAAAAACATTAAAAAAAAGCCAAAGTCTGTTATTCCCAAAGCCCTTGCCAAATAACCCATCGCAGGTATTGACAATAAAGTTGGGATTGCATATCCAGCCAAATTTATTAAACTATTTATTTTAATGCTCATTATTAATGTCTTTTATTAATAATCAATTTTTATAAATGGAGTACCCAAACAATCCTTTGGTGACAAAAGAGGTTCGTTATCTAATTGCCAATCTATGTTTAATACAACATCATTCCACATAATACATCTCTCATGATTTTTTGAGTAAAAATTATTTGTTTTATACAATATTTCTGTTCCTTCTTCTTTTGAATAAAACCCATGAGCAAACCCCTCAGGGATCCACAACTGGCGCTTATTCTCAGCAGATAAATTCACACCAACCCACTTGCCAAACGTAGGTGACGATTTGCGAATATCAACCGCAACATCAAAAACTTCACCGACAACACAGCGTACCAGTTTTCCTTGGGCATAAGGTTCTAGCTGGTAATGAAGCCCGCGTAATACGCCTTTGCTGGATTTAGAATGGTTATCCTGAACAAATTCAACCTTCCGCCCTACAGCTTCTTCAAATACTTTTTGGTTAAAGCTCTCAAAAAAGAAACCACGTTCATCACCAAATACTTTAGGTTCAAAAATTAGCACATCAGGAATTTCAGTTTCAATTACGTTCATTTTATTAATAACCTTTAATCATTTTCAGCAGATATTGACCATAAGCATTTTTCTTTAGCGGCTCGGCCAATATCTTCACCTGCTCTGCATCAATAAATCCTTTACGATATGCAATCTCTTCCGGGCAAGATACCTTTAATCCCTGACGCTCTTCAATTGTTGCAATGAAGTTACTTGCTTCAATAAGACTTTGATGTGTCCCCGTGTCCAGCCATGCGTAACCACGTCCCATCATGGCAACAGATAAACGCCCCTGTTCCATATAGATACGGTTAATATCGGTAATTTCCAGTTCACCACGGGCAGAAGGCTTAAGGTTTTTCGCCATTTCTACAACGTCATTGTCATAGAAATAAAGCCCAGTAACCGCATAGTTACTTTTTGGCTCTAACGGTTTTTCTTCAAGGCTAATGGCTGTTCCGTTCTTATCAAACTCCACGACACCATAGCGTTCAGGATCATTAACGTGATAAGCAAATACCGTTGCACCGCTTTCTTTGTTAACAGCAGCTTCCATTAATTTCGGCAAGTCGTGCCCATAGAAGATATTATCACCAAGCACCAGTGCACAATCATCGCCACCAATAAAATCTTCACCAATGATAAACGCTTGTGCCAGACCATCTGGACTGGGTTGTACTTTATACTGAAGATTAAGTCCCCACTGGCTACCGTTGCCAAGTAATTGCTCAAAACGTGGTGTATCCTGTGGCGTACTGATAATAAGAATATCGCGAATACCCGCTAACATAAGCGTTGAAAGCGGATAATAAATCATCGGTTTATCATAAATCGGCAGCAGTTGTTTACTGACTGCCATCGTCACAGGATAAAGACGAGTACCGGAACCACCAGCCAGAATAATACCTTTACGCGTTTTCATTTCACCATTCCTTTTAATTCATCCCGCTCTGGCATCATGAGCGAGATGCAAAAATTTGTTAAATTGCCGTAGTCGTAAATAATTCGTTGAGCATACGTTTCACGCCCACCTGCCAGTCAGGCAAGACAAGCGCAAAGTTCTGCTGAAACTTTTCTGTATTGAGGCGAGAGTTATGGGGACGACGGGCTGGTGTGGGATAGGCCGTTGTTGGCACGGCGTTGAGTTTGTTAAGAGCAAGGTTGATCCCTGCTTTGCGCGCTTCTTCAAATACCAGAGCAGCATAATCGTGCCAGGTTGTTGTACCGCCAGCAACCAGATGGTACAAACCAGCAACTTCTGGTTTGTTTACTGCCACGCGAATGGCATGAGCGGTGCAATCAGCCAGCAATTCAGCACCTGTTGGTGCGCCAAATTGATCGTTTATCACAGCCAACTCTTCGCGTTCTTTTGCCAGGCGCAACATCGTTTTGGCAAAGTTATTTCCTTTACCAGCGTATACCCAGCTGGTACGGAAAATAAGATGCTTTGCGCAATGTTCTTGTAACGCTTTTTCCCCAGCTAGCTTGGTTTCACCGTAGACATTTAGCGGTGCTGTTGCATCAGTCTCCAGCCATGGCATGTCACCAGTTCCAGGGAAGACATAGTCAGTTGAGTAATGAATTACCCAGGCTCCGACTTCATTAGCGGCTTTTGCAATCGCTTCGACGCTTGTCGCGTTAAGTAATTGTGCGAAATCCGGTTCTGATTCCGCTTTGTCTACTGCAGTGTGAGCAGCCGCATTAACAATAATATCAGGGCGAATTTTTTTGACAGTTTCAGCCACACCTTCGGGGTTGCTGAAATCGCCACAATAATCAGTGGAGTGAACATCAAGAGCAATCAGATTACCTAGCGGTGCCAGAGCACGTTGCAGTTCCCAACCCACCTGCCCTGTTTTGCCGAAAAGCAGGATATTCATTACTGGCGGCCCTCATAGTTTTGTTCAATCCACGACTGATAAGCACCGCTTTTCACATTCTCAACCCAATTTGTATTAGCCAGATACCATTCCACCGTTTTACGAATACCGCTCTCAAACGTTTCTTGCGGTTTCCAGCCCAATTCGCGGCTAATTTTATCGGCATCAATTGCATAACGGCGATCATGCCCTGGGCGATCGGCAACATAAGTAATTTGCTCACGATAAGATTTCTCTTTCGGTACAATCTCATCCAGCAAATCACAAATTGTGAGCACTACATCGATGTTTTTCTTTTCGTTGTGTCCACCAATGTTATACGTTTCACCCGCTTTACCTTCGGTTACGACGGTATATAACGCACGAGCATGATCCTCTACATACAACCAGTCGCGAATTTGATCCCCTTTGCCATAAATAGGTAATGCCTTACCTTCCAGAGCATTCAGAATAACCAATGGAATAAGTTTTTCCGGGAAATGATAAGGACCATAATTGTTAGAGCAATTAGTCACAATGGTCGGTAAACCATAAGTTCGCTTCCATGCGCGTACCAAATGATCGCTGGAAGCTTTAGAAGCAGAATACGGGCTACTTGGCGCGTAGGCTGTCGTTTCCGTAAATAGCGGTAACGCTTCGTTATTATTTACTTCATCCGGATGGGGTAAATCACCATACACTTCATCAGTAGAAATATGATGAAAGCGGAAACTTTTTTTCTTTTCATCATTCAGAGCAGACCAGTAATTGCGCGCTGCTTCTAAAAGAACATAAGTACCCACAATATTGGTTTCAATAAATGCCGCAGGGCCAGTTATTGAACGGTCAACGTGGCTCTCTGCCGCCAGGTGCATCACCGCGTCTGGCTGGTGCTGTGCGAAAATACGCGCCATAGCTACGGCATCGCAGATATCTGCATGCTCAAATGAATAACGTTCAGAATCAGAAACTTCAGCGAGCGATTCCAGGTTTCCGGCGTAAGTCAATTTATCGACATTAACAACACTGTCCTGCGTATTATTTATAATGTGACGAACTACAGCAGAGCCAATAAACCCTGCGCCACCAGTTACAAGTATCTTCACTTTTTTATTCCATATAGCTATAGAGCATGCTGTGAAATAGACTGCTCCAGAATTGATTAATAGAGGCATTAGTGCACGCTACCGCCCCTGGCTTAACAGCTACCAGAGCACTGCGTGCATGACTACGATATGACGAACCTAACTCGCTCGTGCCAAATCCGAAAAATTCAAACGCTAATTGTCTTACCAAACAGCCATAGAAACAAGGAAAATCCTGGAAAAGTTTGACGCGAAGCTGCTTGCTAACTCATTGTTATTATTGAAATTCATAAAAAACAACGGCAGGAAAATTCAATGCGCAAAACTTATGCTATGAATCTTCACTGCCGTTTTTAATTTCTTACTGACCGACACTTCCTGTCAGATTTTCGTTATTCGCTTAACAACTTCTCAATGCCTTTGCGGAACTTCGCCCCTTCTTTCAGGTTGCGCAGCCCATATTTTACAAACGCCTGCATATAGCCCATTTTCTTACCACAATCGTAACTGTCACCAGTCATCAGCATTGCGTCAACGGACTGTTTTTTCGCCAGTTCAGCAATGGCATCTGTTAGCTGAATACGTCCCCATGCACCTGGCTGAGTGCGCTCCAGTTCCGGCCAAATATCGGCAGAAAGCACATAACGACCTACGGCCATAATGTCTGAGTCCAGCGTCTGCGGCTGATCGGGTTTTTCGATAAATTCAACGATGCGGCTGACTTTACCTTCGCGATCCAGCGGCTCTTTAGTCTGGATGACGGAGTATTCAGAGAGGTCACCCGGCATACGTTTTGCCAATACCTGACTGCGACCAGTTTCATTGAAGCGCGCAATCATTGCTGCAAGGTTGTAACGCAACGGATCGGCGCTGGCATCATCAATAACCACATCGGGTAGTACGACGACAAATGGATTATCACCAATAGCCGGCCGGGCACACAAAATGGAGTGGCCTAAACCTAATGGTTCGCCCTGACGCACGTTCATAATGGTCACACCCGGTGGGCAGATGGACTGCACTTCTGCCAGCAGCTGTCGCTTCACGCGCAGCTCAAGGAGAGATTCTAATTCATAAGAGGTGTCGAAGTGGTTTTCGACCGCGTTTTTAGACGCATGAGTTACCAGGAGGATTTCTTTGATTCCTGCAGCCACAATCTCGTCAACAATGTACTGAATCATTGGCTTATCGACGATGGGTAGCATCTCTTTAGGAATCGCCTTAGTGGCAGGCAACATATGCATCCCAAGACCCGCTACAGGAATAACTGCTTTTAAATTCGTCATTATTTCATCCACCTGTAAAATGGTTGCTGAATTATAGCTTGTTCGATTTTTTTCGCCAGCATCAATTACCCTGAATTGATTACTGATTTCCTTCCGATGTTACGCCGCTTTGTCCAGGATTGCAGTAGCGTTATTCTTAAGTATGGTGCCATTTTTCCAGGAATGGTCGCAAATCTATCGTTCCCGTTTCGGTAGCCTGAAGTTTATCTTTTCCACATTAACGATATGGTGATTAA
Organism: Escherichia sp. MOD1-EC6819; assembly: GCF_002965765.1. Lineage (NCBI taxonomy): Bacteria > Pseudomonadati > Pseudomonadota > Gammaproteobacteria > Enterobacterales > Enterobacteriaceae > Escherichia > Escherichia sp. MOD1-EC6819. Next base: position 7,881 of record NZ_PTRG01000016.1, read on the forward strand.
TCCTGTCGATATCGACAGAGCTTTGTCCTTTTTCATTCACCGCATGAACATTTACCAGTGACAGTAGCGTCTCGTTCTTTGCCATAAATGTCCCACGGACATCCTTACGCAAGTCAAAGTTCATGGTCAATGCCGGGCCAACCGAAGATTCTTGCATCACATTGATATTACGCATAAAAAGGTGCTGCGGTTTGTTGTGTAGCTCCAGAGAAGCACGTTTCATCTCAATATTGGTCAGTGCAACAAAGGAGACAGCGTTACCTGCTGAAATTTGTATCCCGCGCAATTTCCTGGCAAGGTCAGTATTATCAAGGTGAATATTATTCAGTCTGAAGTTTTGCGGTATGGAGAGATACCTGCCTTTAATGACGCCGTAGCCGATTAACATCCCGGCACTATTAACCATTTCTATATTGTCAATAACAAAGTTATCACATCCATATATCGCTACAGTGGCGTTATCAATACCGGCTTTCTTGCTGAAATCAGGCGTAATATTGCGCGCTTTGATATTACGGATAATGAAATGTTTACCATTTTCAACATGAATCAGCTGTCGACAATCCGATCCTGTAATATTCGCCACGACAAAGTTTTTCACTGCCTGATCTTCTGGGTAATTATTATCGTAAGTGCTTCCCGCAAGGCCTATGCCGATGCCCCAGTTGATTTTGCCGTTGGTACAGTTAATGCGCTCGATGATGTGGTCGGATATCAAAATATCACGGTCGTTAATCGCCACGTTCCATTCAATGGCGTCGCCTTGTAAGTCGCTGAACTTACAATTGGTGATGTTGGCACCGATTATCTGGTTATGAAATCCCTGGCGTAAGATGGCGTAATTAGCGTGGCTGACAGTGAGGTTATCGATGGTCAGGTTGCGCATGACCCGTTTGTTTTTGCCGCCGATATAAATCTGCGTTACCGGACCAAAGCCGCTCATCGCCAGCCCTTTGATGGTGCAGTCAGAACCACGCACATCCAGGGTGATGTTATGCATACTGCCGCCCTCCTCCCCTGTCACCTGGCTGCCGTCCTGTAAGACAAATCGCCCTCTGCCGTTGCCGCGCAGGCTTCCAAGGATGTGTAACGTTTTGCCAGGAGGAATGAAGATGCCGGTGTTGATATTGTCACAAACGAATCCAGCAGGCACGACGACCGTTTGCCCTTCGCTGAAGGCTTGTTTAAATGAGGCGATCCAGTCGTGTGGATTATAATCGTTAATGTTAACGCTTGTTCGGGCGGGAAGTGCACGGGCGAAAGGGGTATGGAGGAAGGCAAGCGCCGAGCTTGCCGTCAGGAAGGTGCGTCGGGAGAGTTTTTTAAATGGCATGCGTTCTCCTCTATAAAGCCTGCAGCAAGCTGGCGAGTTCTCGATTAATCACCTGCTGGTTAAAATCGTGTTCGACTTTTTCGCGCGCACGTTTGACAACCGGAGCCAGTTCGTCGGTGTCCAGTTGGCTAAACGCCGCCAGTCGTTGCGCCAGTGCGCGAGCATCGTTCTCAGGCACCAGCCAGCCGGATTTATCGGCCTCCACCAGTTCCGGTATTCCGCTATGCAGAGTGGAAACCACCGGAATACCGACCGCCATCGCTTCCATTAGTGCCACCGGAATACCTTCCATATCACCATCCGCGCCCGTTACCGATGGCAACAGGAAGACATCCGCGTCATCGAGCATCTCTTTCACTTCATGGCTCGGTTTAAAGCCAGGCATCTCTACCACATCTTCCAGTTGATATTGTTCGATGAGCGTGCGCAGGCGTCGTTCCCACGGGCCAATGCCGAGAATGCGATAGCGAAATGCCACGCCCTGCTCTTTCAACTGACGGCAGGCTTCAATCGCCACATGCAGGCCTTTTTTCTCGGTTAAGCGTGCGACAGATATGATTTCCAGCGGCGTTGCGGGCGCTTTCACCGGACGCGGGCTAAAACGCGTCATGTCCACCCCCATGCGCGATACAGCGATTTTTTCCGTCGGGCAGCCCATCTTTTGCAATCTCCCTGCCCACAGATCGCTTATTGGCAACATCAGGTCGCCACGGCGAAACAGTTGTTGATATTCGGGAGTGTAATGATTGAGCACTTCCCGACTGGAGATATCAATACCATGGAAAATGGTAGCGATTTTGCCGCGAATGACCCCCAGTTCGCGTAGTTTTGCTGCGGTTACCCCCGCAGGGCCAAAATGAGCGATGAACACATCGGCATGAAACGGTGTTGCGACCTGGCCGCAAATGGCAGACAAAATCAGGTTCCGCGACTCTGCGCCATAGCGTTTGAGGTTAAGCGCCTGCCAGGTATTTTTACGATGAATGCCGCGTAACGTCTGGCTGGCGCGGTGGCGCAGTTTCGCCACTTTGCCCGTAGGTTCGTCCTGTAACCAGCGGGTTCTGGCGGCAAGGTTGTATTTCGTCCATGCCGCGTGGGTGTTCTGGGTGTCGCCTTTTTGCAGCGCGAGAATCTCCACCTCAAATCCCATATCAATAAACGCGGTAATTTGATTGAGGACGAAGGTTTCCGACGACAGCGGAAATTTCAGTAAAAAGAAGCCGACCTTCATTTCACCTCCCCGATGCGTTCAAGCACAGATTGCACCATCTGCATTCCTGTATGACGCTCACGACTGACAGCTTCATTAAGTCGTGCGTTCAGCGCCGGAAGTTGGCCTAAGGTATCCGCAACCATCGTTTGCAGGCTGCCGTCTAATAAATGACGGATATCAATCGCCATCTCTGGCAGTCCCAGCTGCTGCATAATCCCGGCGGATTTATGTTCATAGTTGATGGCAATCGCCGGAGTGGCAAAGTTCATTGAGATAATGGCGGAGTGCAGGCGCGTACCGACGGTGAGTTCACAGGCCCCCAGAATTTTGCCCATTTCCAGATCGTTAAGTTCATCCATCACTACGTGATAACGGGCAGGATCGCTGATGTGCTGGCGCAGGTTGAGCGCCACCATGCGGTCGTCTTTGTTATAGCTGTCGATGCCCGTACAGGTGGAGAGCGCAATGACCTGATAGCCTTCGTCGAGAATGCGATTGACCACCCCGGCAAAGGCTTTTTCATACGCTTGTTGGGTGGTGCCGAGACGTTTGTCGAACGGTGCCAGTTCGCGCAGGGTAATTGCCACCGCTTTCTGTTGTGCGGCAACATCCAGCCAGTGTTGAACAGCATAGCTGGCGGTGAAGTCTTCAATGTGGTGATCGACCAGCCACGCGGTATCGACGCCATGTTCCACTTTTGCAGTGGTGATATTGCTGCGTTTCATCAGATCAAGGCTGACCGATTCGCGCAGGATCAGCGCGTCACAGTGACCAAAAACGTAGTTCGCCAGTTGGTTAAATTGCTCATCCTGGAAGGGACCGACGCTGTGACCAATCATAAACAGCGGCTTTTTCGCCATAAACGTGCAAAGTGCATGTTCAAACTGCGGCACGCCATAGAGATCGACAAAAAACGATCCGCCGACCTGGATAATGGCGTCGTAACCTGAGAGCAGGCGCACGAAGTCGGTGAATCCCTGGGCGATGGCGATATTGCGCAGCTTGCCAGTGTCGGTGACGCGTGAGAGCAATACCTGGTGCTGATAGCGGCGACGGAGGACTTTTTTAACGCGCCCGACAACGCCCGCCGCGCTGTTGTGTTGTTTCATTTGCAGGAACAGCGGATCGCCCATTACCGGGCGGTTGAGCAGCCAGGAAGAACTGACCGGATAGCGGCTCATCACGTCCACTTCGGCGTGTGGATTGAGGATGTTGATGGCATCAAGTAAGCCGCGCAGGATGGCACTGTCGCCACGATTGCCGCAAGTGTGGTTGCCCAGAATAAGTAATTTCATTTTTTCCTCATAAATTTGATGCCAGGTGAGGTTATGTTGTTGTTTTTATTGCCGGAGCCTAAAACAACCATTCACCCCACCCGTAAAAGCATTTTCATTTTTTCGCTGCGACAAAACTGACGCTTCACTTCCACCACCAGCGGATGGCGCGACAGCACAATCATCACCACAAACGCCAGCACGCCTGCGGCTATTTGCACCGCCAGCAGCATCCCCAGCGCCAGTTGCCCTTTCAGCAGCACGCCCAGCGCATAACTGACCACCAGCGTCGGAAGCGAGAGATAAAACGGTAGCCACAAACTCAGGATGTACTGGCGATAGCTGGAACCGAGCACCGGTTTAATCATCACGAAGTAGCTCAGAATGGTGTTGATAATCTGCACCAGCAGGAAGCCGAGCGTGACGCCGATCGCGCCCGCCATCTGCCCACCGATAACAATCGCCGGAATAAACAGAAAAGTTTTGAATACGTTGAATTTAAAGCTAATATCCACCCGCGCTTTCGCCATCAGCAGCGAACCAATCGGGTTACCCACCGAACGCAGCAGCCCCACCACACACAGCAATTGCAGCACCGGAATAATGCTGTTCCACTTTTCGCCAAAGACCAGCGGCACAAAATTATTCGACACTACCATCAGCCCCAGCAGCGCCGGGAAGTTGATAATTCCCACTACCGACAGCAGCTTGTAGAAGTTCACGCGCAGCTTTTCGGTATCGTCCTGAATTTTGGCAAACGCTGGAAACAGCACGCGGGTGATGATCGGGTTCAGCTTCATCGGCGGTACAACGGCCACGTTATAGGCCAGGTTGTAGCCCCCCGCCACGCCCGCGCCGAGAATACGCGCCAGCACCAGCGTCGAAAGGTTAGTATTGAGATAGTTGATGATGCTGTCCGCCGTCAGCCAAGCACCAAAGCGTAAGTTCGGTGCCACCGACGCCAGCGAGAAATGCAGACCGGGACGATAAATTTTGCGACCAAAGTAGCCAAACAGCAGCGTTCTCACCGCACTATTGACCAGATAACCGAGGATCGCGGTCATCGCCAGCGGCCAGAAATGGGCGCTAACCACCGTAAAAGTAAAGCCCGCCAGCACCGCGCTAGTTTCGATCATGCCGATTTTGTTGAACTCCAGCTCCTTTTGCATCAACGCGCGAAACTGTTGCCCGTGGGGGATCACCACAAACGCCAGCGACAATGTTTTAATCAACGGTGCCAGATCCGGGTTATTCAGCACGTCACCGATGAGATCACTCAACAAAAACACTGCCACGCACACTACAATCCCCAGCCCGACGTTCAGCCAGTACAGCGTGGTGAGTTCAAGGTGGCTGATTTCTTTTCGCTGAATAATCGAGTTAGCGATACCGAAGTCAGAAAGCGTATCTGCCAGCGCGATAATCACCAGCGACACGGTAAGCAGGCCGAACTGGTGGTTATCGATAATCCGCGCCAGCACGGTCATCTGTACCAGCCCGAGGCCGATGATGATCACCGTGGCAATCGCCGACCACTTCGCGCCGCTGATGGTTTTTTCACGTAAGCTCATATCAATATGCCGCTTTGTTAACGAAGCCTTTGAATACCGTCAGGAAAACGATTTTGATATCGAACCAGACGCTCCATTCGCGGATGTACTCAAGGTCGAACTCGACGCGTTTTTCCATTTTCTCCAGCGTGTCGGTTTCGCCGCGCCAGCCGTTGATCTGCGCCCAACCGGTAATGCCCGGTTTCACTTTATGGCGCAGCATGTAGCCTTCAATAAGCTGGCGATACTGTTCGTTATGCGCCACTGCGTGCGGACGCGGACCCACAATCGACATCCCGCCGGTCAGCACATTGATAAACTGCGGCAATTCATCCAGCGAGGTGCGGCGCAGAAAGTTCCCCACCCTGGTGACGCGCGGATCGTTCTTCGTCGCCTGGGTCACCACGTTGTCGTTCTCCATCACTTTCATCGAACGGAACTTCCACACTTTGATCGGCTTGCCGTCCATGCCGTAGCGAGTCTGGCGGAAAATAACCGGCCCCGGTGAACTGAGTTTCACCGCCAGCGCAATGCAGCACAGCACCGGGGAGATCAGCAGCAAGATCAGCGTTGCCAGCACAATGTCTTCCGCACGTTTGAGCAGGCGGTTAACCCCGGAAAGCGGCGTGTCATACAGCGGCACCACCGGTACGCCGTTCATCTCTTCGATACGGGAATGGAGAATGTTGAAGGTAAAAACATCGGGGATCAGCAGCACCGAACAGGTGGTGTCCGCCAGTTGATGAACCAGTTTTTTCACTCGCGCGCCGTCGCACATTTGCATCGCGATATAGACGTTATGAATCTTGCCCGCTTTCGCATCCTCGACCAGCTGTTGCAGGTTACCCGCCCAGTCGTTAGAAACGCCGCCCGGTTTCGGGTCGTGGTAAACGCCCACCACTTCAAACCCTAACCACGGCTGATTACGGAAACTCTCCATCAGCATTTGTCCGGCAGCTAAATCCCCCGCCACCGCGACCATCCGCTTGTTATAGCCATGATTACGCAGCCAGCCCGCACCAATACGAATGCACGAACGGCAAACCACCAGTCCGATGCTGGTCAGCCCATACCACGCCAGCCAGATTTTCAGTTGCGTGTCGAAATCATTATTGAACGCCACCAGTCCGGCGCTGAAAATCACGCTTAAGGTCCAGTTTTGTAGCAACAGGGCAAATTCTGTCGCTGCCCGAACACCGCGCCATGAGCGATAAAAATCGGTGATGCCACCCAGCATCTGGAACACCACCAGCGTAATCAGCGCCACCAACAGGTGCATGTAGAGGAATGACAGGCCGCTCACTTCGCAAACCAGCCATAGTCCGGCAAACATGATGGTGATATCTGAAAAGCGTTGCACCATAGAGATTAACGATGCATTGGTTTTCGCTCGCTCGCGCTTTTTTAGATTTGTCATCGTTGTTCCTGTTCTATTGTCGCCTCACCCCGGCCCTCTCCCCAAAGGGGCGAGGGGAGAAGAAAGTTCCGTGCTCTCTTCTCTCCGCAGGCAGTAGAGCGTCAGGGGGAGGGGGAAAGTAATGACATTACTCGTTCAGCAACGTCAGCAGAGTTCGCGTTCGCGCTTCCATCAGCGGCACATCACCGCGCGATTCCACATTCAACCGCACCACCGGTTCGGTGTTGGAGGAGCGCAGGTTGAAGCGCCAGTCGGCAAAGGTCATGCTGATGCCATCGGTGCGATCCACCGCCAGCGCCTCGCGGCTAAAATGCTGTTCGACGCGATTAATCGCCTCAACGGGTTGCGCCAGTTTGCTGTTGATTTCACCGCTTGCCGGGAATGCCGCCATCCGGTCGCGCACCAGTTCGCCCAGCGTTTTTCCTTTCAGACACACCAGTTCGGCGACCAGCAGCCACGGGATCATGCCGCTGTCACAGTAAGCGAAATCACGGAAGTAATGGTGCGCGCTCATTTCGCCGCCGTAGATGGCGTCTTCCTTGCGCATACGTTCTTTAATAAAGGCGTGTCCGGTTTTCGACATCACCGGTGTGCCGCCTGCGGAAGTCACCACATCAACGGTGTTCCAGGAAAGACGCGGATCGTGGATGATCTTCGCGCCGGGATTTTTTTCGAGGAACGCTTCTGCCAGCAGGCCGACAATGTAGTAGCCCTCGATAAACTGCCCTTTTTCGTCAAACAGAAAACAGCGGTCAAAATCGCCATCAAAGGCAATGCCCATATCTGCGCCGTGTTTGATGACCGCATTGCGGGTGTCGTCGCGGCATTCCGGCAGCAAAGGATTAGGAATACCGTTGGGGAAATTGCCGTCCGGCGTGTTGTGCACTTTGATCAATTCCACAGGCGCACCGAGGGCTTTAAAGCGGGCTTCAATAGCGTCCACCACCGGCCCCGCCGCGCCGTTCCCGGAGTTGATTACCAGCTTGAGCGGCGTGAGGTTTTTGACGTTGATATAGCCGAACAGGTGATCAACGTAAGCGTCGTGCAGGTGGATTTGCTGATAGCTACCGCGTTTGGTTTCATCAACGGGAGGAAAGTCGTTGGCTTCTGCCAGACGCTGGACGTCGCGCAGTCCGGTATCGCCGCTAATTGGACGAGCCCCTTCGCGCACCAGCTTCATACCGTTGTAATCCATCGGATTATGGCTGGCGGTAACTTCGATGCCGCCATCCACGCCGAGATGGAACGTGGCGAAATAGATCTCTTCAGTGCCGGACATGCCGATATCCAGCACATCGACGCCCGCATCCTGTAAACCTTTTGCCAGCGCCAGTTTTAAGGTTTCGCTGGTGAGGCGGACATCACCGCCTAATACAATGGTTTTCGGTTTAAGAAATTCGCCATAGGCACGACCAATGCGCCAGGCGATATCTTCATTCAGTTCTTCACCTAATTTTCCGCGAATATCATAGGCTTTAAAGCAGGTTAATTTTTTCATGCCGTTACCCTTTTTCAGGCAATAGTTGACCCTGACCGAAGCGGCCAATTTTGTTTTTGTCGTTATTTACATCGCGGTTCGGCATTCATTGCCTGATGCGACGCTGCCGCGTCTTATCAGGCCTACAAATCCGAACCGTAGGTCGGATAAGGCGTTTACACCCGTCCGTAGCGATCCGCGAAGCGCACCACATCATCCTCTTCGAGATAAGAGCCGGAGCGTACTTCAATTAAATCGAGCGGAATTTTCCCTGGATTTTCCAGGCAGTGCGTCGCCCCCAGCGGAATATAAATAGACTCGTTTTCGCCAAGCAGTTTGATATCACCGTCAATGGTGACTTTTGCCGTTCCCGCGACAACCACCCAGTGTTCCGCGCGGTGATGGTGCATCTGTACCGACAAGCCCTCACCGGGTTTCACGGTGATGCGTTTTACCTGGTAGCGGTCGCCTGCGTCGATAGAGTCATATTTGCCCCACGGGCGATACACTTCGCGATGTACCCGATGCTCATGGCGGCCATCGGCTTTGATTTGCTCGACCACTTTTTTCACATCCTGCACCGCGTTACGGTCGGCAATCAGCACCGCATCTTTGGTCTGCACTACCACCAGATCTTTCACCCCGACGGTGGTGACCAGGCCAGATTCGGCATACACGTAGCTGTTTTCAGTTTTGTGATTAATCACATCGCCGTGGCAAACGTTGCCCTCGGCGGTGTGGGCGCTGATCTCCCATAATGAAGACCAGGAGCCGACATCGCTCCAGCCCGCATCCATCGGCACCACAACGGCGTCTGCCGTGCGTTCCATGACCGCGTAATCCACCGACTCTTCCGGGCAGGCGAGAAACGCTTCTTCATCCACCCGTATAAAATCGAGATCCGGATCGATGGCGCTCATCGCTTTTTCACAGGCATCGAGAATATCCGGGCGATATTTTTTCAGTTCTTCGAGATAACGTCCGGCGCGGAACAGGAACATGCCGCTATTCCAGTAATATTCGTCGCTTGCCACGTAGGCCTGCGCGGTTTCCAGATTCGGTTTTTCGACAAATTGCGCCACTTCAAAAGCCACCGTATCCTGCTCACCCGCCGATACTTCACCGCGACGAATATAGCCATATCCGGTTTCAGGTAGATCCGGCACAATGCCAAAAGTCACCAGTTTGCCTGCTTCAGCATACGGCATGGCGTTACGCACGGCGGCGCGGAACGCGTCTTCATCGGCAATCACATGATCCGCCGCCAATACCAGCATTAACGGGTCGCTCTCCGGGCTATGACGTTTTGCCGCCAGCGCCGCTAGCGCAATGGCAGGTGCAGTGTTACGCCCTGCCGGTTCGAGAATAATGTTCTCGGTAAGTTTGTTCAGTTGACGCAGCTGTTCCGCAACAATAAAGCGGTGCTGCTCATTGCAAATCACCACCGGGCTTTCGCACTCCACGCCGTTCAGGCGGCAGATGGTGGTTTGCAGCATGGTGAGATCGCCTTTCAGGCATAAAAACTGCTTGGGATAAAGTACGCGGGAAAGCGGCCATAAGCGGCTACCTGAGCCACCTGCCATCACGACTGGATAGAGTTTCGACTGCGCCATAATTATCCCCGAATATCATTTATAAATTGACGTAACACGTTCTCTTTATCGAGCGTGCGTTCGGCATATTCACGTGCCACCGTGTTGTGTTTGGGCAGCAGGAGCGCCTGACAAATCCCCGTCACCAGCGCCTCGACCGATTCCGGTTCTACGCAAACCGCAATTCCTGGGAAGGTTTCGCAAAGCTGCCCCAGTTCTGTATGGGCTTCTGCGGTAATCACCGCGTTACCGCCTACCGCCAGAATATTGGTCAGTTTCGACGGCAATACGGCATCTGCCGCGCCGCGTTTTTGCACTACCAGATGGCAATCGCCCATCTTCAGCAGTGCGGGTAAAGCGTCATACGATTGCAGCGGGAAAAACTGCAAATTGGTCAGTCCACGCTGCTGCGCCATTTTTTCCAGCCGCGCTTTGCCGCCGCCCTGCCCGACAATGGCAAAAATCAGCGGTTCATCGCGCAGGCGATCGGCAGCTTCAATAACGTTTTCCAGCCCCTGCTTTTCACCAATATTGCCGGAGTAAAGAATGATTTTTTTGTTATCCGGCAGGCCAAGCTGGTTACGAAGGGCGTCAACATCAGCCTCTGCGACATGCTGAAAACGGGCGATTTCCGACCAGTTGGGGAAGAAGATGACCTTTTCCGCCGCCACGCCTTTTTCGACAGCTTTATTCATCATTGAGCGCGAAATGGTGGAGACGTTATCGACGTTATGCAGTCCGCTACGTTCGAACGCCGTTGCCAGTTGTGCCACTTTGCCTTTTCCGGCAAGGCCCAGCCCCAGCATGGCGTCCACTTCGTAATCCTGAATATGCAGCACGGTACGCGCGCCAGAGAGTTTCGCCAGCAGGCGCATTCCCGGTGTGCAAAACAGCGTTGGCACCACGCCGATAATGCGATCCGGCTTCCAGCGACGTTGCGCCATCAGCGGAAAGAAACTGCTGACGGCAAAACTGCCGAGATGCAACAAGCGTTTCAGGGTGCTCGGCTGTTTTGGCACATACAGCGGGCAGCGCCACACCGTAGCCACGCCCTCTTCTCGTTTGTAACGCCAGGCAGAATAGTTCTCCCCCACCTGCCACTGCGGGTAGTAAGGCGGCGCGGTAATGACCCGCACCTCATGACCTTGCGCCGCCAGCCATTCGACCATCTCACCGGTATATTTGCCGATACCTGTTAACTCCGGCGAGTAGTTAATGCCGTAGACCAGTATTTTCATAATCCGGGTACTCCGGTACGCTTCACAGCGAGAAAATAGGCGCGGCTGTTAGCGTGAACTTCGTCACTGGCGAGCAACGCGTCCGGCGTCAACCAGCGGTAATCGTCATGCTGCTCATCCGGCAGTAACAGCTCTTCTTCCGCTACCCTGAAGCGAAAACCGAGCACCACATAGTGAGTGGTGAAATCCGTGCCAGAGAAGTTATCGTCATAAAAGTGCTGCCAGACGCCGTAAAACTGGCCTGCTGTTATCGGCAGACGCAGCCCCAGTTCCGCCATCGTCAGCCGCTCAAATGCGGCGTCCAGCGTTTCGTCTTTCTGCACGCGCCCTCCCGGCACAAACCAGTAACCCTGCGCCGGGCGGTTGGTTCTTTTGCCAAGCAGAAACTCGCCGCGACTGTTCTCGACAATAAAGTCGAGAGAGACAAGCGGAGTGGAGCGCACTACCGTGGCAAAGTCTTCCTGACGTAAAAACATCATTACCCCCGAAAGCGGTCTTGATTCTCAAGGAACCACTGGTAAGTGCTGGCAAGCCCCGCTTCCAGCGAGATTTCGTGATACCAGCCAAGCTGATGCAGGCGCGTCACATCCAGCAGTTTGCGCGGCGTACCGTCCGGTTTGCTGGCATCAAAAACCACCCGACCTTTGTAACCCACCACTTTGGCGATGGTTTGCGCCAGTTCGCGAATGGTGCAGTCAACGCCGGTGCCGACGTTAATGTGCGACAGCATCGGCTGGATGTTCTCCAGCCAGACTTCGTGCGCCAGCTCCATGACATGAATGCTTGCCGCCGCCATATCATCGACATGCAGAAATTCACGCATCGGTGTACCGCTGCCCCACACCACCACGTCCGGCGCATTCTGTGCCGTCGCCTCGTGGAAGCGGCGCAGCAATGCCGGGATCACGTGCGAGTTACTCGGATGGAAGTTGTCGTGCGGCCCGTACAGGTTAGTCGGCATAACCGAGCGGTAATCGCGTCCATACTGGCGGTTGTAAGATTCGCACAGTTTGATCCCGGCAATTTTGGCAATGGCATAAGGCTCGTTGGTCGGCTCCAGCGTACCCTGCAATAACTCGCTTTCTGCCATCGGCTGTTTTGCCAGTTTCGGGTAGATACAGGACGATCCGAGAAACAGCAGTTTGTTCACGTCGTTCTGATGCGCGGCGTGAATGATGTTGCTCTCAATCATCATGTTCTGGTAGATGAAATCCGCCGGATACGTGTTGTTGGCGACAATACCGCCCACTTTCGCCGCCGCCAGATAGACCTGGTCAATGCGCTCGCTGGCAAAGAAATCATGCACCGCACGGCTATCCAGAAGGTTCAGCTCGTCGCGGGTGCGTAATACCAGTTCCACATCACCGCGCTGTTCGAGCTGCCGCCTGATGGCGGAACCGACCATCCCGCGATGGCCAGCGATAAAAATGCGTTGTTTACTCATGCTTATGACTCCAGCGCAATCGCCACGTCGTAGCCGTGAGATTTCAGCAGAGAGTGTTTTTTCGCCGCTTCGAGGTCATTAGCCACCATTTCAGACACCATCTCTCTGAGGGTGATTTCTGGTTTCCAGCCCAGCTTTTCGTGCGCTTTGGTCGGGTCGCCGAGCAGCGTTTCAACTTCAGCCGGACGGAAGTAGCGTGGGTCAACGGCGATAATCACATCGCCCGGTTTAACGCCCGGCGCGTCATGCCCGGTGACGGAAACCACAATGCCCTTCTCTTCAACGCCCGTGCCTTCAAAGCGCAGTTTGATACCCAACTGTGCCGCCGCCATTTCCACGAACTGACGCACGGAGTACTGAACGCCGGTAGCAATTACGAAATCTTCTGGCTGTTCTTGTTGCAGCATCATCCACTGCATTTTTACGTAGTCTTTGGCATGGCCCCAGTCACGCAGGGAATCCATATTGCCGAGGTACAGGCACGACTCCAGCCCCTGGGCGATGTTGGCGATTGCGCGGGTGATTTTGCGGGTGACGAAGGTTTCGCCACGGCGCGGAGATTCATGGTTAAACAGAATGCCGTTGCAGGCGTACATGCCGTAGGATTCGCGGTAGTTAACGGTGATCCAGTAGGCGTACAATTTGGCGACGGCATACGGAGAGCGCGGGTAGAACGGCGTGGTCTCTTTCTGCGGGATTTCCTGCACCAGACCGTAAAGTTCAGAAGTGGAAGCCTGATAAAAACGGGTTTTCTTTTCCAGACCGAGGAAGCGAATCGCCTCCAGCAGACGCAGCGTGCCCATCGCATCAACGTCTGCGGTATATTCCGGTGACTCAAAAGAAACCGCAACGTGGCTCATTGCGCCCAGGTTGTATACTTCGTCCGGCTGCACTTCACGCAAAATACGCGTCAGGTTGGAAGTATCACTCAGGTCGCCATAATGCAGATGGAATTTCGGGTTGCAGGTGTGCGGATCCTGATAAATGTGATCCACGCGCTCGGTGTTGAATGACGATGCACGACGCTTAATGCCATGCACCTCGTAACCTTTCTCCAGCAGCAATTCTGCCAGGTAAGAACCATCCTGTCCGGTTACACCGGTGATGAGAGCGACTTTTGACATGTCTTATTCCTCTGTATTTTTTGAATTTATTCAGTTTCAACGCGTTCGCGTATCACCACTGCGGGGTTCCCCCGGCAAATGGCATTTGCCGGAAGCGATTTAAAAACACTGCTTCGCGCACCCACGACGGTGCCATCGCCGATCGTGACGCCAGGGGCAACAAAGACATCGGTTGCCAGCCAGCATTTCTCACCAATCACAATGGGCGTGGCGTTAATGGTGAAATGACTACTTGCATGGTCGTGGCTACCGGTGCATAAATAACTTTTTTGCGATATCACCGAATTTGCGCCAATGGTTATTTCACCGAGGGTATATAAATTGACCTCATCGCCGACCCACGCGTAATCACCTAAGGTTAATTTCCACGGATAGGTAATTTTTACTGACGGACGAATAACTACGTTTTTTCCTATTTTTGCGCCGAATAAACGTAATAAAAATGCCCGCCAGCGATACAATACTTGTGGCGACCAGGCAAATATTGTTGCCTGTACTGCCCACCACAATTGCACTTTAATAGCGTTGCCGCCCCGGAACCCTTTCGGCACCGAGAAACCACTTAAATCTTGCATCGTTTTCCCTTATATTCAGCTTTTGTTATATAAGGCTTTCGTCTTTGAGGTAGTACGTTGGCGTAAATGCCAGGATAATTCTGCCCAGAAGCCAGGTACATGTAATATTTGCCGTTGGACTTTTTTCGCGTCTGCACACAATTCCATATTATTAGTGGTAGATACCCCACCCATAGAAAATTCAGACACCAGACCATTGAGTTTTTTAAATGCATAACCGGCTTTATACATTTTGGCTGCCAGGGCGTAATCGGAAGAAACTTTATATTCCAGGTCATAACGCCATTTTTTCAAACCGGATACCGGGAAAAATATCGCCTGATGACTGGCGGGCAGGCTGTGATAAATATACCAGCCCGGTTTGGCGCTACGTTTAATTTTATGCCCGTCGCCAAAATCCAGCAGCGCATCGCCGGTGATCATCACGTTATCTTTTTGCATTTTTAACTTACGGACAAAAATTGCGGCATCCTGATGAAAAATATCGCCCGAGTTGAGAAACAACGCGAACTTGCCTTGTGCCATCGCAATGCCCTTGTTCATGGCGTCGTAGATACCGTTATCTGGCTCGCTGACAAAGCGTAGGTTATAGATACCATTGAGGTTTTCCAGATACTCACGGGTGCCGTCGTTGGAACCGCCATCGACAACAATCCATTCGAAGCTGATATCGTCAGCCTGCGCCAGATGCGCCAGCGAGGCATGTGTTTTGACTATCCCTTCGAGGTTACGAAACGCGACAGTGATTATGCTAAGCAACATGTTCTTATTCTTACCTCGTAATATTTAACGCTTTTCGCAAAATAAACGGACAGACGATTAAAAAAGCATATTCCGGGCTAAATATCGAACCGGTAAAAAACAGCGATACCGGCGTAAAAAGATAAAGCTGCACGCGAAAATTACGATTATCGCCAAAAGCGTTGAGCATCATTTTTATCACTTTCCCCATGTACCACAGAGATAAAAACACCGCGAACCAGGAAAAATAAATAATCAGCAGATACAAACCATTGTCTATGGTTTTTCCGACATCCGCACCGTTAAATATTCCGAATGATGCGACATATTCATAAAGTGAGCCAAATCTGACTACACCGTCAATATGGGTCAAAGAATAACCGACCATCACCAGCGGACCGACAATACGATAATACGATGACGACCCTTCTGTGCCTAAATCTCCCAGACGGGTGGAAATATAAGGAAACGCGATTACCACACCAATCAGGAATACAGCCAGAGAAATCAATGCTAACGGTAACTTTTTCTTAATCGCTTCTTTATTCAGATACTGAAATGCCCACTCCAGCAAATAAAACAGGATAAAGGTCATAACACCTGAAAACGATCCGGATAATATTATTCCTGCGAGAATCATAGCATCAGTTTTAGGCGTTTTGATACCAAACTGTTTGATACTGAGCCAAATTGAGATTAACGCCAGAGCGAAAAATGCTGGTTCGAAATAAAGTGCCGTAGTTCGCTTACCGCCGAATTTAATGAAATTCAGTACATAGCTGTTGCTGTAAATCAGATATTTCGAAATCGACTCCATAATACTGCTGCCGCCGGTGAGAATAATTTGCGCCATCTCCACCGCCGCCAGCGCCACCACCAGCCCAACCACCAGATAAAAGAAACGTAATATCTTGCGATGGTTGTGTGGCGAAATCGTTTTAAAGCGAATGCTCCACACCATGCCAATAATGATCACAATATAGACAAATAGCATGGTTGAAGTGACGTATTTACTGGCATCCAAAGACTGACCAAACAAATAGTTAAACGCCGTGAGCCCCGCGCCAATCCCTAACGCTATCATCAATTTTTTAACGCTGATGCGCTCTAAAAACAGCAGTAATAAGACAGGCAAAAAAGTGACGATGGTGATGGGGAAACTTTCGCCAAGCTGGGCGATTTTAACGTTAACCAGCAGGTAGATCAGCGGCAGCAGCAGGTAGCTACAGATTCTGATAGAAGTTGACATACTCCTCCAGCATCTGTTGTCCACTGTAGGCGGCGCGGCTGCGCTGGCTGAACTCAGCCAGGGTGGTACCAAATATCGCCTGTGCGATTTCCGGTTTGCTTAACTGCACCAGTTGCAGCACATCTTCTTCGCTGACGGTTTTACCACCGGATTTTTGCAGCACTTCCCGCGCCGCATCGCTATGGGTGGCGATCACCGGCACGCCAATCGATAGCGCCTCACACAAAATCAGCGGGTAGTTATCGACACGAGAACTGAACACCAGCGCATCCATTTGATTGAGCGCGCTCATCAGCTTACGTTTGTCGGTTTCAAAGCCGTGATTGACCACATTACCAGCGGTGAACGGCGAGAACTTACCGAAGGTATGCAGTTCGATTTTGTCGCCCAGCGCCATCATCTCACGCACCAGTTGCTGGTTAGTTTTGCCGTCGTAACGCAGGTCATGCGCCACCACCGCGATTTTCGGCTTGCCCTGGGTTTCGCGCACCGGAGGCAAATCCGCCAGAATCGCTTCGGTTGCCATATCAATACCGTTATTGATAATCCGGCAACGCCCTGGACCGTACAGGCTATTGAAAGCGTCAGCCACATGCTGGCTGGGGGAAATAAACTGACAGCCCAGCGCCAGCATCTCGCGGAACAACTGGCGTTTACCCGCCACCAGCTGGTGTGCGCGATCAATCTTCACCGGTGGATAGTTATTTAAGGTCGGGCATTTCTGGCAGCCCGTTTTCCAGCCTTCGCAACCGTCGGTAAAGGCGCAGCGCCCGGTAACGCTCCAGTGATCATGCAGCGTCCAGACCAGAGTGATGTCTGGTTTGTGGTTTTTCACTTTTTCGCAAAAGCGCACCACGCTGTTAAGATTCAACCAGTAGCTGTGCAACACATGAAAATGCAGGACTACCGGCCCCGAAGTGCGGGTTATGGAACGATACAACTCATTGAAATTGCCAAACAGATCGCGATTAAACAGACGAAACAGCGCGATGTTCGCCATCGCGGTCATCCGAGGCGTATGTTTGATGACCTGCGGATAGTTCTGATGGCTGACGCTCTCTTTGCCGCCTTTGCCGTAGCCGTAGACAAAATGTGACGCCAGCCCCTGTTGCAGCGCACGCTGGTGGAGATCTAACGCCACACCTGCCGCCCCGCCTTCCGCCAGTCGCACATTAAATTGCAGAATATTCATTTAATTACCTTCACTCGCGCTTTTTCTCCCACCACCAGCGCGTTGTCCGGGACAGAGTCGAGTACCACGCTGCCCGCGCCCACGGTGACGTTGTTACCAAGCGTGATATCACCCAGAATAATGACGTTGGCACCAAGTTCGACGCCATTGCCAATGTGTGGACATGCCATGTTATCGGCGCCACGATTGCCGATAGTGACGCCGTGGCGAATGGTGAAATCATCCCCCGCGACCACGTTTTTATTGATCACTACGGCGTAACCGTGATGGATAGTAAAACGGCGGCCAATGGTCGCGGCGGCCTGGATTTCATAACCGAAAAAGCATTCAGTGATAATGCGATACAGCACCAGCAGCGGAGCCGCCCACAGATTATTGAGGGCGTTCTTTTTGCGCCACACCGAGCAAAAATGGGCGACACGATAGGCGAGAACCATGCAGCACGGGCGTAAACTCCAGCTGTTGGCGCGCAGATCTTCCAGCATCCTTAACGCCCCCGTATTCCATCAGCCAGACGTTTGCCGTTACGCACCGACAGTAGCGTCAACAAAGTCCGCCAGGTCATGCGTTTATTGCGGATCTGGTAGAGGGTAAACAGCTGATATTTTTTGCTGGCGCGGTCAAATTTGTCTTTGTGCTTGCGGTAAAAGTGGAAGTATCCGGAGAATTTTTTCGGTGACGAGGTGATCTGCATTTCACCGTGATTGATATGCAGGATCTGCGTCGCTTCTTCCACTTTCCACGGTTCGCCATACTCCACCACCATCCGCAGGAAGATGTCGTAATCCTGTGCCGCTTTCAGTTCGGTATCGAACAAACACTCTTTGAAACGCCACGCCCAGGTAAAGACCTGATTGCCAATGATATTGCGTTTATAGAACAGGCGGCGTGAATACGGCGATTTGGGATACAGTGGCAAACTTGCCGGTTGGGAATAGACTTCGCCCTGGCAAACGTAATCGTTAGCGTACAAAAAGGCGTGAGTGACCAGTTGCTGTTTATGGGCGAGGAAGACGCTCAGGCGGTTGGGCGTCCATTCATCATCGTCATCGATCCCGGTAATGTATTCCCCTTGCGCCAGCATAATAGCCTGGTTACGTACCGCGCACGCCCCGCTGTTAATGTCGTTGTGAATGTAGGTAATACGCGGATCGTTGAGGGCGGTGACGTACTGTTGCAGTTGTTCCCAGGAGGTGGAGCAATCATCCACGATGATCATCTCCCAGTTACTGTAGTCCTGGCGCAGGACCGATTTTATCGCCCGAATCGCCAGTTGTTGGCGGTTCCAGGTCGGCATATAGATTGAGATCAGCGGATTTTCTTTCATAGGTTGTTCTCCCGACTTATGAGCTGGTTTGCTTGCCGGATGCGGCGTGAACGCCTTATCCGGCCTACGGGGCGATGCGAATGCAGTGAACGTAGGTCGGATAAGATGCGTCAGCATCGCATCCGACAGCGGATCTCGTTATTTCACATCCGACTTATATTCGTATTCGTAATAGCCATAATCCTGATACGCGCTGGCGCGGCGGAAGATGGAGTTCAGAATCACCCCTTTCACCGGAATACCGTTTTGCTCAAAGCGGCTCAGGCTGGTTTCCACTTCTTTTAAGGTGTTGACTGCATAACGCGCTACCATCAACGTGGTTCCGGCGTGACGACCAACAATCGCTGCATCGGTTACCGCCAGAATCGGCGGCGTATCAATCAACACCAGGTCGTAGTTTTTACTCGCCCAGTTCACCAGTTCGGCAAAGCGTTCGCTCATCAATAGTTCAGAAGGATTTGGTGGCACCTGACCGCGCGGGATCAGGTCAAATTTGGGAATCGAAGTGGGTTTAGCAGCGGTAGTAATATCGCCCTGACCAATCAGAATTTCCGACAGGCCATTGACGTTATTGGTGCCCAACAGCTCGTGGGTGTAGCCTTTGCGCATATCGCAGTCGATCAACAACACCCGTTTATTGGTCTGGCTGATCACCGCCGCCAGGTTGGCGCAGACAAAGGTTTTACCGATTGACGGGCTAACCCCGGTCATCATCAACACATTGTTCTGCGCCTGCATCATCGCGAAGTGCAGACTGGTACGCAGACTGCGGATGGCTTCAATCGCCAGATCGGTTGGATTCCCCACCGCCAATAGCTGGCTCTGTTTATAGCGTTTAACCCCTTTGATGGTTTTGACGCTATCGCGCGCTTTCTGCCATTCCGACAGCGGGATGCTGGCATAGACGCTAATACCGTGTTCTTCCAGCACTTGTGGACTTTCGATGCCGCGATTAAACAGCGAGCGCAACAGCACACCAACAATGGAGAGCATCAGGCCAAGAATAATCGCACCGAGAATAATCAGCCCTTTCTTCGGTTTCAGCACGCCAGGCTGGGTGATTGCCGGGTCAACAATGCGCACATCGCCAACGGTGCTGGCTTCGGTGATTTTCAGCTCCTGCTCTTTATTCAGCAGTTGCATATAGACCTGCTGACCAGACTCGACATCGCGGGTCAGACGCACAATCTCCTGCTGGGTTTTCGGCATCGCCGTTACGCGACCATTAAGTTTGGCTTTTTCGTCTTCCAGCGCCTGACGTTTCTCCAGCAGCGTGCGATACGCCGGGTGAACTTTGGTGAACAGCTTAGAAATTTCCGCCTCTTTAAAGGTTAGTTCGTTCAACTGCGCGTCGATGTTCACCATCGAATCGAGCACCGCTTTCGCTTCCAGCGGCAGATCCACAGAATCTTTATCCTGACGGAAGGCATTCAGTTTGTTTTCGGCGACATCAAGGCGGCTGCGCACTTCCGGCAATTGTTGCGCGAGGAAAGCGAGGCTTTTCGACGCTTCCGCCGATTTGCGCTCAATATTTTGTTCCTGATAGTTACGGGCGATGCTGTTAAGAATGTCGCGGATCTGTTCGCGATCTTCACCGGTATAAGTCAGGCTCAGTACGCCAGCGTCTTTGCCGTTCTCCGTTACCGTCAGACTGTTTTGCAGTTGATTGATCATCCCCAGCGTGGAGTATTTGGTGACGGTAAACTCACTGCCCGGGCTGGCGTGAATGGCTTCAACCATCAGCGTGACGCCTTCTTTTTTCAGCATCTGGCCCGCTTGCCCACGGGCGCTAAAGCCGCCATCACTGCTCAAAGTGTAGTTTTTGTTGTCCAGCACATTAAGCGTAAACACCTGATCCGCCATCTCTTTCGGGCGGTTAAAGGTGGTCACTTTCACCGTCTCGTTCTGGCGTCCCATCAGGCGCTCCCAGCCCGCGCCGAAAATCGGGAAGGTGTTTTTGCTCACCGCGATATCGAGGTCAAGATCGTCTACCGTTTTACCGAGTACCAGACGCGAACGAATCAACTGGATCTCAGCGTCCGAGGCTGGCGGTTTGTTGGCTAACGCCGAACCAATGTCCTGCACCAGCGAATTGCCGCCGCTTTGTTCGATTTGTACCAGCGCGTCGGCGCTATAAATCGGCGTGGCGAAGAAGGTGTAAATCACAGCACAGAGGGCGAACACGGCGGTGATGCCAATCACCCACCAGCGCGCTTCAATGACGGTGCCGACCAGGCGACCGATATCGATTTCATCACTGCCCGTTACCGGAGCGGCATGTTGTTTTACTTTTTCTGTCATTCTTATACCTGCTCTGCGTTCAATGCCTGCGCCCACTGGCGGGCAGACCGTTCAAGTAATGTGTACACCGCTGCAAACGTTTCCCGACTTTTGCGATACGGATCGGGGATTTCACATTCGTTATCCCAGTGACCAAACAGCATCACTTTGCCGCGCATCTCCGGCGCCATCTCGCATAAGCGTTCGATATGACGCTTTTCCATGGTCAAAATCAGGTCGTAGTTGCGACACAGGCGGCGGCTGATTTGCCGTGCACAGTGACCTTCCAGAGACAGTTGATGCTCGGCGGCGACGCTGATGGCGGTAGGATCAGCGCCCTTACCGACCAGCGCGCCGAGTCCAGCGGACTCCACATTCAGCTCCGGGTGATAACGTTGCAGTAAGCGTTCCGCCGTCGGGGAACGGCAAATATTGCCGACACAGACAACTAAGATGTTGTTAAACATGACGATTACCAGTTATGAATGTCGCTGGCTGTATCCGTCATGTAACGGACACCGCTAATAGTTGGCAGCAACTGATTGATCAGACGGTTCCAGCGGGAAACCGGGGCTGTGGTGACATACACCACGTCATAAGGTTGCAGGCGGAATTCCGTCGCCATCACCAGCGACGTGGCATCGGACATATCCAGCTGGTAGATATTGGCAATCTTGCCGTTACGCCCGCCCTCGCCTTTCAGCGGACGAATGACAAAGATGCCGCTGGCGTTGGAGGTGGTCATGTCGATACCTTCGGCATTGCCTAACGCTTCAGTCAGGGTCATGCCGCTAAAGTCCATTTTCAGGGTGCTCTGTTTCTTCACTTCACCCATCACAAACACTTTCAGATCATCATTACGCGGCACGTAGAGAATATCGCCGGGGTAAAGCAGTCGGTTCTGATTGAGGTCGCCGTTTTGCATCAGCGCCTGCAAAGAAATGCGTTCTTCACGACCATTGTGTGTCAGCACCACATTGCGCCAGTCGGCTGTGTCGGTCAGGCCACCTGCGGCATTAATGGCGTCGAGAATGGTCAGTGGTACGTTGGTGATGGCCTGTTGACCGGATTTATTCACCTGACCTGAGATATAGGCTTTTTGTGATCGGAAGGCGGCGATATTAACGTCCACCTGCGGGTCAGCGATGTACGTCGCTAAGCGGCTGGTAATATCACTACGGATTTCAGCGAGCGTTTTCCCCACCACGTGAACCTTGCCGATATACGGGTAGAACATGGTGCCGTCAGGCTGTACCCAGTTGCCAGTGTCGCTGGAGCTGCGGTACTGACCGGCTGGCGTAGTGAGTTCCGGGTGATCCCAGACGGTGACATTAAGAACGTCGCCCGGCCCGACGCGATACTGGTAATTAGCAATCTCGCTTTCCAGCGTCATATTGGGGCGCGCCACGTTCGGGCGTGGGCGTAATTGATCAATCAGGCGCGGGGTTAGCGGATAAACATTCACCATTTTGTCGAGGTCGAAATCAGCGTCCTGCTGTTTGATGACGTCTTTACCCAGCGTAGACATATTACTGCCCGGAAGTACTGTGCAACCGCTTATCAAGGTTACTGACACCAATAATGGCATCAATTTCATTTTGGATTTCATCATTGTTTATTTATCACTTTGGCAGAGTAATTATCCTGTGCATTATTTATCGACATACACATTTACCTTGCAGCTAATTGAATAAGAATTTAACTGGCATCAGTCCTAAAAAAATTGATTTCATCCGCAGGCTATTGACAGAATAATTCAGACTGGTCTTTCAGGCATCCAGACACGCTACCGCCCCTGGCTTTTTAGCTACCAATACACTGATTTAGTTTGGTTTTTAAAACCCTCTCAGCATACAGTCGTTTATGAGAAAGGGTTATTCAAGAAATTGACTTCCGAATATAAGGTAGCATTATGGCAATTGAATATTGGCTCTCCAATAATGCAGGAGGAAGTGTTACAGCTAACGGAATAGCAGGCAAGGTAACAATTCGACAATGGGCTATTTTTAAGAATTATAGTAAGTGTAATTTGTGGTATTTTTTAGGAGTTTCTTTAGGTTGACAATATTTAATATAGCATCTCTATATGCGATATTTCTTAAATAATATTTTATTATTACCCCTTTTAATTCAGGGATAATGCAATGCTATAGTTCTCAAATAAAGTCAGATAAATAGTGCTGCAACATTGCATTTTTGCCCTGAATTATCCATGATCGAATTGTGACATTTGTCATACAACGAATAGGTTTTGTACTTACTATGGAATGGATTGCCGATCCGTCTATCTGGGCCGGGTTAATCACGCTGATTGTGCTCGAACTGGTCCTCGGCATTGATAACCTGGTCTTTATTGCCATCCTCGCCGAAAAACTACCGCCGAAGCAGCGCGACCGCGCACGGGTTACCGGGCTGCTGCTGGCAATGTTAATGCGCCTGTTACTGCTGGCGTCAATCTCCTGGCTGGTCACCCTGACTCAACCACTGTTCAGCTTCCGCTCATTTACCTTTAGCGCCCGCGACTTAATCATGCTGTTTGGTGGTTTCTTCCTGCTGTTCAAAGCCACGATGGAGCTGAACGAGCGACTGGAAGGGAAAGACAGCAATAACCCCACGCAACGCAAAGGTGCGAAGTTCTGGGGTGTGGTGACGCAAATTGTGGTGCTGGACGCCATCTTCTCACTCGACTCGGTGATTACCGCAGTCGGGATGGTCGACCATTTGCTGGTCATGATGGCTGCCGTCGTTATCGCTATCAGCCTGATGCTGATGGCAAGTAAACCGTTAACGCAATTTGTTAACAGTCACCCGACGATCGTTATTCTCTGCTTAAGTTTCCTGTTGATGATTGGCTTTAGCCTGGTGGCGGAAGGTTTCGGCTTCGTCATTCCGAAAGGCTATCTGTACGCTGCGATTGGTTTCTCGGTGATGATCGAGGCACTCAATCAGTTAGCCATCTTTAACCGGCGACGTTTTCTTTCCGCTAACCAGACCCTGCGCCAGCGCACCACCGAAGCGGTAATGCGCCTGTTAAGCGGGCAAAAAGAAGATGCGGAACTGGACGCCGAAACCGCATCAATGCTGGTGGATCATGATAATCAGCAAATCTTTAATCCGCAGGAGCGGCGGATGATCGAGCGGGTGCTTAATCTTAACCAGCGTACCGTCAGCAGCATCATGACCTCGCGCCACGATATCGAGCATATCGATCTCAACGCGCCGGAAGACGAGATCCGCCAGTTGCTGGAGCGAAATCAACATACGCGTCTGGTCGTTACCGATGGCGATGACGCGGAAGATTTGCTTGGTGTTGTTCACGTTATCGATCTGCTACAACAGTCGCTGCGCGGCGAACCGCTCAATCTGCGGGTGTTGATTCGCCAGCCGCTGGTTTTCCCGGAAACCTTGCCGCTGTTACCTGCCCTGGAGCAGTTCCGCAACGCCCGCACGCACTTTGCTTTTGTGGTGGATGAGTTTGGCTCGGTGGAAGGGATTGTGACATTAAGTGACGTCACCGAAACCATTGCTGGTAACTTACCGAACGAAGTGGAAGAGATCGACGCCCGCCATGATATTCAGAAAAACGCCGACGGTTCCTGGACGGCGAATGGTCATATGCCACTGGAAGATCTGGTGCAATATGTACCGCTGCCGCTGGATGAAAAACGTGAATATCACACCATCGCCGGGCTGCTGATGGAATATTTACAGCGTATTCCAAAACCTGGCGAAGAAGTTCAGGTGGGGAATTATTTGCTCAAAACGTTACAGGTGGAAAGCCATCGCGTGCAGAAGGTGCAGATTATTCCGCTGCATAAGGATGGCGAGTTGGAGTACGAGGTGTGATGGTATGTAGGCCTGATAAGACGCGTAAAGCGTCGCATCAGGCCTACAGCATATGTCATCTGGAAACTTACATCTTCTCCAGCAACTTCTTCACATCTTTGCCATTGCGGGAATCTTTATTGCGCTCAGCCCAGTCGTGCAGGCGACGTTTGGCTTCATCCTGTAAGTGTTTGCGCAGTAACTGATCCACTTGCAGGCTGTAATTGAGTTGCTGCCAGTTGCCGTAAACCCGCAGCGGTACTGGCGTTTCTTTGAGGAAATCAATCAGTTTGCTTTCTCCGTTCCAGCCGCCAATGACGCGAATGTCAAACTGGGTATCGCAGGTCTGCTCTGCCAGATTCAACGTGCCTTCCCCTGTCAGTGCCAACACCGGCGATTGACCTTGCATGTCGTTTAACGTCACGAGGCCATTATGTAGCGTGAGATCGGTCGTAAAGCGGTCGAGACGAGTCACATTATCGAAGTTTTCAGCGGCCTTCACATCACCGCCGTTACGTTCTACCGCTTGCTGAATCATCTGCTGGAAGTTCATCCCTTCCATGCGCGTGTCGGTCATTTCAACATGCGCTTGCCCTTGCCAGTTGTGGCGGAATGCGTCGGCATCAATATCAGCGCCAGAGAAGTCGCCAGCCAGAGACATTTTTCCGGTTAACGAAATCGGATAGTTAAATGCCTTCAGAATGGTGCCAATCTCAACGTTCTCCAGCCGTGGCTGGAAGCTTATACGTGGATTTGTTGATGTCGCGTCCAGCGTCCCCGGCAGCGATACCTGTCCACCGTTGAGTTTGCCTTGCAGTTGGGTGATTTCCAGCAAACCCGACTTATTGGTCATTTGCGTAGCAACATCAGTAAAATTCATCCCGCGCCAACGCACGTTACTGGCCTGCAACAAAATATCAGCCGCAAAACCTTTCAACCCTTGATAGGCCGGCTCATCAATACGCGAGGAAATGACCGGACGCGGCAGCATTGGCTGGTTCTGCCCCTGTTGCGTGGTTCCGTTTTCACTGTTAACGGCTTCATTAAGCGGTATGAGATTATCAAGATTCAGTTGCGAAAACTGCAATCTTAACAACCATTCGGGCTTTTCAGTCAGCGTGACCTGCGCTTGTCCACTAAGCGCGCTGTCATTCGCGGTCAAATTGATTTGATTAAATGAAAGGCGTTTATGTGGCTCTTGCCACTGAGCCTGGAAGCTCCCCTGCCCCTGAATACCTTGCTGTGGCAGATCTGCGCCTTGCAGCTGCCAGCTAATTTGCTCAATGGCTGCGGTTAAATCATGCGGATAATCAGAAGCATCCACCGTGCCCTTGAGAGATAACGTGAGATCGCGCTGATCGCGGTTAACCCGCCCGGAGAACTCAAACGAACCGCGATGCTGTGGATCTTGTTCCATTTGCAGACGGATGTTGCGAATCGTCACCTGCTCGTCATCTTCATGCTGGAACACCAGCAGACTGTCCGCCACTTTCAGACTGGAGATATCAAACGACCAGCCGCGATTTTCTGACAGTTCCGGCAACGTATTGTCGCGCGGCGCAACAGGGGCATCGTCACGACGAACCGCTTCCGACTGTGGCGTAAGTTGAATTACCGCGCCTTTCAGCATCACCTGCTTAACGCTCAGTTGATGACTCAATAACGGCAATAACGCCACATCAAGGCGCATATTATCGGCGCGCACCAGTGGCTGGCTCGCGCCCTGGGCGGTGAGGGACATTCGCCCGGAGAGGATACTAAGCTGCGGCCAGACGTGCCAACGCAGCGGCCCATCCAACTGCAATTGATAACCACTACGTGCAGCGACCTGCTTGACCATATAGTCGCGGAAATCATTCGGATTCACCAGCAACACTAACGCAGATAATCCGGCCACCAGCACGACCAGGATTATCATCAGGGTCGTCAGAAATCGTCTCATGGTATCCTCAATGAGCCTGAATTAGTCTTTATCGATTCGGCTGGCAACCGCGCCCTGCTGGTTGCGATATTTCGCATCTTCACGACGGTTGTATGGTCGCGCCGCCGGGCCGGAAAGCGGCTCAAAACTTAACGCGCCAATTAACATGCCCGGACGCAGCGCCAGCGGCAATTTACCGGAGTTGTAAAACTCAAGCACGATGCAGCCAGACCAGCCTGGATCGATACGGTGAGCGGTAACGTGAACCATCAACCCCAGACGCGCCAGTGAGGAGCGCCCATCCAGCCAGCCCACAAGATCGGCAGGCAGCGTGACCGACTCCAGCGTCACCGCCAGCGCCAGTTCTCCCGGATGGAGATAAAACGCCTCGCCCTCGTCGAGCACGATTTCATCGCTCATCACCCGATCGAGCGCGGCGCTCACTTCATCTTTGGGACCGCTCAGATCGATAAACGCTGCCGTGTGACCACGGAAGGTACGAAACTTATTGCCCAGGCGCACATCTACCGTCGCGCCATTAATACGCTCCACCGGCGGACGTGGGTTGATCGACAAACGGCCTTCATCAAGCCAGGCTTCAATATCTCGGTCACACAGACGCATGGCATTTTCTCCTTTCGCGCATCACTCCCTTAACGCCAATTACGTCAAGGGCATACCAGGTTATCACTGAACGGTACACAATTTATCAAGCTTATTCAAAGAACTGACTTATTTTCGCTTTCAATATATCGATCGCAATGCGGTTTTTACCGCCGCGCGGCACGATAATGTCCGCATATTGTTTGGAAGGTTCAATGAATTGCAGGAACATCGGACGCACCGTTTTTTGATATTGTGCCATTACAGAATCCATCGAACGCCCACGCTCGTTAACGTCGCGCTTGATGCGGCGCATCAGGCAGATGTCCAGTGGGGTATCAACGAAAATTGAGAAGTTAAGTTCGTCACGCAAACGCGCATCCGTCAGCAGCAAGATGCCTTCGAGAATAATGACTTTCTTCGGCTCAACCTTCACCGTTTCTTTCATACGCGTATGTTCAACGTAGCTGTAAACCGGCAGGTCGATAGCCGAGCCGCGTTTCAACGCTTGTAAATGTTCAAGCAACAGACTGTGATCCATCGCGCTCGGATGGTCATAGTTGGTCTTAACGCGTTCTTCCATCGACAGATGGCTTTGATCTTTGTAGTAACAATCTTCCGGAATAACGCCGATGTGTTCATCACCCACTTGTTCACGTAATTCACGATAAAGGGTACTGGCAATGAGACTCTTGCCGGAAGCCGATGCGCCAGCAATACCGATAATGACGCACTGATGAGACTGATCAGTCATAAATTTAGCGACCTGATTAACCTGGATGTTAGGAAGGGGGCGCCGAAGCGCCAAACGCGGCAATTATAGGGATTTCATCCGCCTGATACCAGTCGAATAGCGTTGCCGCACACTTAGAGTTAATTGTTGACGATCAATTCCCTGACGCAAATTTAATTGTTCGGTTTTAACGCAAGGTAAAAAATGTTGTGTAAAGTTGCACAAATTATCTGCCACCACGTCACTTTATGAACAATCCGCATATAAAATGTAAAACTTTTGTACTAGCATAAACACAGATACTAATACTGACGACCTGGTCATACGGATAGAGCGGTAATGAGTAAACCATCACAACGTGTTTTAATTACCCTGCCTCATCCCCTGCTTCACCTCGTCAGTTTAGGTTTAGTCTCATTCATCTTTACCCTTTTCTCGCTTGAGCTTTCACAGTTCGGTACGCAACTTGCGCCACTCTGGTTCCCTACGTCCATTATGATGGTGGCATTTTACCGCCATGCCGGACGGATGTGGCCGGGAATCGCATTGGCCTGCTCGCTGGGGAATATCGCCGCATCCGTACTGCTCTTCTCTACCAGTTCGCTGAATATGACGTGGACGGCAATCAACATTGTTGAGGCCGTCGTGGGGGCAATGCTGCTGCGGAAATTGCTGCCGTGGTATAACCCACTGCAAAATCTGGCTGACTGGCTACGTCTCGCATTTGGCAGCGCCATCGTGCCGCCAGTATTGGGTGGCGTGCTGGTTATCCTGCTGGTATCAGACGACGATCCGCTTAGAGCATTTCTAATCTGGGTACTTTCCGAATCAATCGGCGCACTGGCGCTAGTACCGCTAGGATTGTTATTTAAGCCACATTACCTGCTCCGTCACCGTGATCCACGGCTGTTGTTTGAAACACTACTAACATTAGCCATCACGCTGACGTTAAGCTGGCTCTCGATGCTATATCTACCGTGGCCTTTTACTTTCATTATTGTGCTACTGATGTGGAGTGCCGTGCGCCTGCCACGGATGGAAGCCTTTTTGATCTTCCTCACTACAGTGATGATGGTGTCGCTGATGATGGCGGCCGATCCGACTTTACTTGCCACGCCGCGAACCTACTTGATGAGTCACGTACCGTGGCTACCATTTTTGCTGATCCTGCTGCCCGCCAACATCATGACCATGGTGATGTACGCCTTTCGCGCTGAACGCAAGCATATTTCAGAAAGCGAAACCCGCTTTCGTAACGCTATGGAATATTCCGCCATCGGCATGGCATTAGTGGGCACCGAGGGGCAATGGCTGCAATCCAACAAAGCGTTATGCCAGTTTCTCGGTTACAGCCAGGAAGAGTTGCGCGCCCTCACCTTCCAGCAACTTACCTGGCCGGAAGATCTCAATAAAGATCTGCAACACGTTGAGAAGCTAATTAGCGGTGAAATAAATACCTACTCGATGGAGAAACGTTATTACAACCGTAATGGCGACGTTGTCTGGGCGCTGCTTGCCGTCTCGCTGGTACGCCACACCGATGGCACGCCGCTCTACTTTATTGCGCAGATTGAAGACATAAACGATCTTAAACGCACCGAACAGATTAACAAACGCCTGATGGAGCGGATAACGCTGGCTAATGAAGCGGGTGGGATTGGCATCTGGGAGTGGGAACTGAAGCCGGATATTTTTAGTTGGGATAAGCGGATGTTCGAGCTATATGAAATTTCGCCACATATCAAACCGAACTGGCAGGTGTGGTATGACTGTGTGCTGCCGGAAGATCGCCAACACGCCGAAAAAGTGATTCGTGATTCATTACAGGCTCGCTTGCCCTTTAAGCTGGAATTTCGCATCACCGTGAAAGACGGTATTCGTCATATCCGCGCCCTCGCCAATCGGGTGCTGAATAAAGAAGGCGAAGTCGAACGATTGCTCGGTATTAACATTGATATGACCGAAGTGAAACAGCTGAACGAGGCGCTGTTTCAGGAAAAAGAGCGCCTGCACATTACGCTGGATTCCATCGGCGAAGCCGTGGTCTGTATTGATATGGCGATGAAAATTACCTTTATGAATCCGGTTGCAGAGAAGATGAGCGGCTGGACACAAGAAGAGGCGTTGGGCGTTCCTCTATTAACAGCGTTGCAAATTACATTTGGCGACAATGGGCCGTTAATGGAGAACATTTACAGTGCCGACACGTCGCGTTCCGCTATTGAACAAGATGTCGTTCTCCACTGCCGCAACGGCGGAAGCTACGACGTCCATTACAGCATTACGCCGTTAAGTACGCTGGATGGCAGCAATATTGGTTCGGTACTGGTCATTCAGGATGTGACTGAGTCACGCAAAATGCTGCGCCAGCTTAGTTATAGCGCCTCCCATGATGCCCTGACGCATCTCACTAACCGCGCCAGTTTTGAAAAACAACTGCGAATACTGCTGCAAACGGTAAGCAGCACGCATCATCGACATGCACTGGTGTTTATCGATCTTGATCACTTTAAAGCGGTGAATGACAGCGCCGGGCACGCGGCGGGCGATGCTTTACTGCGTGAACTGGCGTCGTTGATGCTCAGTATGTTGCGCTCCAGCGATGTGCTGGCGCGACTCGGCGGTGATGAATTTGGTCTGTTGCTACCGGACTGTAATGTTGAAAGTGCCCGCTTTATCGCCACACGCATTATCAGTGCGATTAATGACTATCACTTTATGTGGGAAGGCCGCGTGCATCGGGTAGGTGCCAGCGCAGGGATTACCCTTATCGATGACAGCAATCATCAGGCGGCAGACGTGATGTCGCAGGCCGATATCGCCTGTTATGCTTCGAAAAATGGTGGGCGTGGTCGGGTGACGATTTACGAACCACAGCAAACTGCCAAACATAGCGAACAGGCGATGATGTCACTCGATGAACAGTGGCGGATGATCAAAGAGAATCAACTGATGATGATCGCCCACGGCGTCGCTTCACCACGAATCCCGGCTACGCGTAATTTGTGGCTGATTTCGCTTAAGCTCTGGAGTAGTGAAGGTGAGACTATTGATGAACTGGCATTTCGTCGTAGTTTCAGCGATCCGGCGCTCAATCACGCCCTTGATCGTCGGATATTACATGAGTTTTTCCAGCAGACAGCAAAAGCGGTTGCCAGTAAAGGCTTAAGCATCGCCCTCCCCCTTTCCGTTGCCGGGTTAAGCAGCGCCCCGCTGGTGGATAAACTGCTTGAGCAACTGGAAAGCAGTTCCCTACCGTCACGGTTATTACATCTGATTATTCCGGCTGAAGCGATTTTCGACCACGCAGAAAATATGCATAAATTGCGGCTGGCAGGCTGCCGGATCGTGCTCAGTCAGGTGGGGCGCGATCTGCAGCTCTTCAACACGCTGAAAGCAAATATGGCGGATTATCTGCTGCTCGACGGTGAGTTATGCGCCAGCGTACAGGGGAATTTGATGGATGAGATGCTGATATCGATCATTCAGGGTCATGCCCAGCGGCTGGGAGTGAAGACCATCGCGGGGCCAGTAGCGTTGCCGCTGGTGATGGATACGCTTTCCGGCATGGGTGTTGATCTGATTTATGGCGATGTCATTGCCGACGCTCAGCCTCTGGATTTGCTGATTAATAGCAGTTATTTCGCGATTAACTGAGTATTGCCTGATGCGACGCTGACGCGTCTTATCAGGTCTACAATTCGCTCATTCCCCAGACTGGATAAGACGACCAGCATCATACTTCTTCTGGTTGCCAGCCTTCCGTATACCAGATATGCAACAGCGCATAAGAACGCCAGGGTTTCCAGCGTTCGGCATAACGGCGGATTTGTGCCGGCGTCATTCCTGGAAATCGCTGTTTAATCAAATAATCATCCGGCAGGAAAACATCTTTCGCTTGCCAGCCACGCAAGGCGAAATAATTCGCCGTCCAGCGCCCAATTCCAGGAAATGTTTGCAGCGTTTTCATCGCTTGCTCAACGTCGCCCGGCATTTTCATCGGCAAGGAGCCATCCAGTGCCGCATTGGCTAAATGAATCAGCGCCTCTGCCCGTTTCAACGGCATCCCCAACCCTTTTAGTGCCTGCGGGTCGGCTGCAGCCAGTCGTTGGGGCGTGGGAAAGCAGACATATTCAGGGAAATCATCCAGCCGTTCGCCATAAAGCTGCGCTACTTTGGCAGTCAATTTTGCCGCCATCGCCACGCTCACCAGTTGGCCTAAAATCGCGCGCACGCCCTGCTCAAAAGCATCAACACTCCCGGGCAGACGTAGCCCTGGCCGCGCAGCGCCTAACTCGCCCAATGCACCGTTAACAATCTGCGGATTACATTGCAGATCAAACAGGCGGCTCATTTTCGCCAGGCACTCGGTCGCTACCGCTTCTAATCCCGAACTTACATTCACTTGCAACGTATTAGTTTCGACATCAGGAACCGCCTTTATCACGCCGCGATGTTCGCCCACCGCCAGACTACGGGCATAATAATTGTCCGTGACTGTTTCTACGCCACTCACCGCACGGACGGCAAGAAATCCCAACATCCACGACCAGTCATACGGCGGCTGCCAGTTCAGGGTATACATCGCATCTCCTTTTTTATCCGCTTTCAGCATAAACGTTATTCAGACGCTGCGCTTTGCTTTCATATTCCGGTTGTCGCGACGGCAACATTTCGCTAAAGTCACGCCCCTTCTTCACCGGCATGGGGATTATTTCGTGTTTATTGGTTTTGATTACGGTACAGCAAACTGTTCAGTGGCGGTGATGCGCGACGGTAAACCGCAGATGTTGAAAATGGAAAATGACAGCACACTGCTGCCTTCAATGCTTTGCGCACCAACGCGTGAAGCAGTAAGCGAGTGGCTGTACCGCCATCATGATGTTCCGGCAAACGATGATGAAACGCAGGCGCTGTTACGTCGGGCGCTTCGTTATAACCGCGAAGAAGATATCGACGTCACGGCGAAAAGCGTGCAGTTCGGTCTTTCCTCACTGGCGCAGTATATTGATGATCCGGAAGAAGTGTGGTTTGTGAAATCACCGAAATCGTTCCTCGGTGCCAGCGGGTTAAAACCACAGCAGGTGGCGCTGTTTGAGGATCTGGTCTGCGCAATGATGTTGCACATTCGCCAACAAGCGCAGGCGCAACTGCCAGAAACAATTACCCAGGCAGTCATTGGTCGTCCAATCAACTTCCAGGGATTGGGCGGCGATGAAGCAAACGCCCAGGCGCAAGGGATTCTGGAACGTGCGGCGAAGCGTGCCGGATTCAAGGATGTGGTATTCCAGTACGAGCCGGTGGCGGCAGGGCTGGATTACGAAGCAACCTTGCAGGAAGAAAAACGCGTACTGGTGGTGGATATCGGCGGTGGTACTACTGACTGTTCATTGTTGCTGATGGGGCCGCAGTGGCGTTCGCGTCTCGATCGTGAATCCAGCCTACTGGGTCACAGTGGTTGCCGTATTGGTGGTAACGATCTGGATATCGCGCTGGCATTTAAACATCTGATGCCGCTGCTGGGCATGGGGGGCGAAACCGAAAAAGGTATCGCCCTGCCGATCCTACCGTGGTGGAATGCGGTTGCCATCAACGACGTACCTGCGCAGAGTGATTTCTACAGTAGCGCCAACGGTCGCCTGCTTAACGACCTGGTACGCGACGCCCGCGAGCCAGAGAAAGTCGCCCTGTTACAGAAAGTCTGGCGGCAACGTTTAAGTTATCGTCTGGTGCGCAGCGCGGAAGAGTGCAAAATTGCCCTTTCAAGCGCAGCGGAAACCTGCGCGTCGCTGCCGTTTATCGGTGACAAACTGGCAACGTTGATTAGCCAGCATGGACTGGAAAGCGCCCTCAACCAGCCGCTGGCGCGGATTCTGGAACAGGTGCAACTGGCGCTGGATAACGCCCAGGAAAAACCAGACGTCATCTATCTGACAGGTGGTAGCGCCCGATCGCCGCTGATTAAAAAGGCACTGGCGGAACAGCTGCCGGGCATCCCGATTGCAGGTGGCGACGATTTTGGCTCCGTCACCGCCGGGCTGGCGCGCTGGGCAGAAGTAGTATTTCGTTAAATAAGAAATGGCTCAGCAGCGGCTTAAATCTGCCTGCGCCTGAGCCAGTTTTCCTGCCGCCTGATGTAACGGCGCCATCAACGGCATGGTGCGTGCGGGAGCATGAAGGCGAAATCGCTGTAACTCTGCCGCGCCCTCTGTCAATGCGGCTTCCAGCCGATGACGTTTGGCGGTCATTTTCGCCATTACCGCTTGTCTGTCTGCTGGCGTTACCGCTTCGTTCGGCCTGAAAACAAAACGGCGTTCGCAACTCGCTTTCCAGTCAATAACCGCCTGAGTCAGATGGTCGCCAAATCCTTTCACTTGTTTAACGCCGCGCCGGGTCACATCTGCCGCTGTTTCGATACCAAAGGAACGTAACGCCGCTTTACGCGCGGGACCAACGCCGGGAATAGAAGCAACATCAATAAAAAATCCCTCCAGAAACTTCTGCTTCTGGCGTTCCCTTGCGGTGTTGTGAAGTGCTGTCAACTCGCGTTTTTCGTCTTCCGGCAATCCCAAAAGCTCGTCCTTCATTTTTTCAAGCATCGTCCGTTTGGCGATAAAACCTTCCAGCCCACCCATCTGCTGGATCTGGTTAACTAAATGGTCATAGTCCATTTTTGCACGATTAAACGCCTCACGGCGTTGCTGGATTTCTGCTTTGTACGCTTTGCTTGTCAGGCTGCCAATAATCCAGATAGCCGCCAGCACAGGAACTAAAATAATATAACGCGGTTCTGCCTGAAGGCCGCAAAGCAACAACGATAACGCTGACAGTGCGATCTCAATCAGAATGATGTATTCACTCCGTAACAGGCCTAAAGGAAGCGGCCTGCCAGTCGGTTGGAAGTGATCGGGTAATGGCAGTTGCAATGCTGGCGGTGCTACTGATGCCATCACCATCGCCCAGACTTTCGCCAGCACAAAATCCCCGCCGGTGGTAACAACCTCTTCGCCGAGATCAATAAAATAGATAACGCCTTGATTATCCAGCGCACACCACGGGCAGTCGGTCAAATGACCGGGGTAAACATGCATTACCGAAGCAGTACATTTCTTTAACTGTTGGCGTAAAGAATCCAGTGCCGCTACCCACGCTTTTGCCGTCGGACGCGCGGTTGCCACGCCACTTTCGGTGAATGCCTGCTGAAACATGCCTTCAACATCACCCGGTAACATCGATAGCGGAATAGATCGTGGCGGCGGTTTTAAGCCACGTCGCTGATTGTCTGATGCATAGGCATAACGGAAATGAGCAATATCCTTCTCCAACGCATTACCCGCTTCGGCAATAAGCGGTACACCGGAATAAGGATGCCGACCACCAAACAAGACGTGAAAAATCAGCAACGCAAGGCCAAAATTATCGTGATTTACGGTGCGCTCAAATCCAACAAATGACGGCAAGGTTTGCAGCTCTGGCGGCGTAAAATGCGACACGCCGACTTCGCATAAATGCAGCGTGCCATTAGCGTTAATCTGAAAGGAGTCGCTGTCGATCAACACCACTTTGCTGTCACGGCCTACCATAAAGCTGTTCTGGTTTACGTCACCCACGACATGCCCGTGCTCGTGAACCGTAGCAAAAGATGAAGCAATATTGCGTGCAACATAGAGTAGAAAATCCCATGCACAATGAGGGTAACGTTGACGACGATGTGCCGGGCTATAGATCATATGAATAGGTTCTTTGCCGGAGACTTTCGGCATCATAAAACCGATAACTTTTCCGCCTCGTCCAGCGTGAAGCGTTGACTGCGGCCAGGCGACATAATTGAGCAACTGTGCGTCAGCTGTCGCAGCCATAAAGGCAAGTTTGTCCCGTTTTAAGGCGGGTGGCGGCGTGTGATAAATCTTGGCGACGCTATCGACAAACTCATTGATATCATAAACCGCGCCTTCGCCGCCTTTGCCTAATTCATGACCTGGCGTCACGCAATCGCCAGCTGCGGTATATATAGTTGATTTCACGGCAACCACATGGCCAGCGCCAGCGTTTTATCATCATCGGTGCGTTCATTCACTGCGGGGCAGGACAAAAATTGCTTTAGCAAATCTGGCAATATATCGCGTTGTTCTGACGTTGCTGACGCCAGTCCATTGAAAAATGGCGCAAAGAAAGGTACATGGGGAGAATTTTCCATCATATTTAACGCCAGCCGCTGAATACCGTCCGTAAATGCAGCCACTTTTATCACCTGCGCATCGCAACTGTAAGTCTCAAGGCGCGTGACAGCATCTTCATCAGTAATGAAATAGGTCATATTGGCATATTCGCCATTCATCGGCGTTAGTGGTAGCTGTAGCCCTTCACCAAAATCCACCACCACGCCACCATCGCCAATCTGCATAATCAACGTGCCGGTCGCTGATGATATAACGCCCAGAAAAGTACAGGAAAAATCACGAACCGCCAGTTCTTCAGCTTGTGCACGGGCACTAATACGGTGGCGAATTGCCAGCACAATATCTGTCGCAAGCACATCATTCAGAGCACATTCACCACCCTGTACTTTTTGCATCATAAACGCCATCGCTTCATTGACGGCGAGCGTCGCGCCTTCGCCACCCTGCGAAACGCTACCTGCACCATCAGCAAGGAACATCACCAGTAACGGTTGCTGGTCGTTTAGCCAGACAACCTGCATCTGGCAGGCATCCTGGCAAGGTAAGTCCGCGCTGATATGCGACGTTCCGACGGCTGATGAATAGACCAGACGCCAGCTCACACTGACGTCCAGCCTTTTGGCGCTTCCAGTACAACTTCCGTTCCCGGCGTGGAGCGGGAAACCGAACGTAGCGAACTAGATAACCAGCTAAACAGTTCACGGAATTGTAATCCCTGCAACGGCAAAGGCTGACGGACGCTGATTTGTGCCAGAGTATTCATATCAGCCCCCTGAACACCGATGGTAAAGAAGGCAAACTTCTTATCTTCTTCTCCCTGAAACACTTTACT
Source organism: Escherichia sp. MOD1-EC6819 (assembly GCF_002965765.1). Lineage (NCBI taxonomy): Bacteria > Pseudomonadati > Pseudomonadota > Gammaproteobacteria > Enterobacterales > Enterobacteriaceae > Escherichia > Escherichia sp. MOD1-EC6819. The sequence goes on from NZ_PTRG01000016.1 coordinate 45,001, forward strand.
GGCAGCAGCCTGCCACTCATCGGTTGGCGCGCCATCGGTGATCAAGAAAATCCACGGGCGATAATACGAAATACCATTTGCACGGTACTCACGTTTCCGCTCCTCAACCATATTCAGGGCTTTGGTAATTGCAGCGCCCATTGGCGTATTGCCCTGAGCAAACAAGATAGGCGGGAAAAAGTTAGCGGCGCTGGTAAATGGTTGTTCCACATGCACCGGGCCGAAAGTCACAATGCCGAGTTCCACTCTTTTTAAGGCCAGCGGATCGGCAAGCAGTTCATCGCGAAAGGTCACCAATCCTGCGTTAAGTTCGTTAATGGGTCTACCGCTCATCGAGCCAGAAACATCCAGCAGTAAAATACAGGGGCAACGTGGTTCCGGGTTACTGGCAAAATCGCTGGTGGCAAACGTAATTTGTTCGCTCATAAGAGTTCCTTTCTTAGAGAATTATTGAGATTCGGTATCATACCGAGAGCAATAATAAATTAAGAGCAAGCGAAGATACTTTCAGAATTAAGCCCGGCGGCGCAGATAAGTTTGCTATTCGCCTCGCAAGAACGTGGGCTTACAGATTGACAATAAGGGTGGAGTAACATAAGTTCAGGAGTGAGGGTAGAGCGGGGTTTCCCCCGCCCTAGTAGTCTTAGTAAGCTGGCCAGCTAATGACTAAGAGCACCACGATGATGAGTATCTTCATCATGACCCTTTCCTTATTTAGGCCCCTTCCTCGGGAGGGGCTTTCCCGTTTCAGCGTCCCGCTGAAATCGTCGGCTTACCTCCTTTCGCCATGTACGCAGTCTATCGCTGACTCGCGGATAACATAGTTTCATCTGTGATTATTGCGTAACGACTCGCAAAGAATATTTGCTGGCAGGATCGCAGACGGCAAAGCCTGCGGATTGACAATCTGACCGTGAAGGCATATTTTCAGGAGTGAGGGTAGAGCGGGGTTTCCCCCGCCCTGGTAGTCTTAGTAAGCCGGGAAGCTAATGACTAAGAGCACCACGATGATGAGTATCTTCATCATGACCCTGTCCTTATTTAAGGCCCCTTCCTCGGGAGGGGCTTTCCCGTTTCAGCGTCCCGCTGAAATCTTCGGCTTACCTCCTTTCGCCATGTACGTAGTCTATCGCTAACTTGCAGAGAAAATAGTTTCCTGCGTCATTACTGGATGCGCGCTCGCAAAGTGCACCACCATTCAGACTATTCGCGAAACTGTTTCATAATTCCTCCATTTTTCTCCCTTATTGGCTGGCTACACTAGTAACATTGCGCGAAACGTTTCAGGAAGAGAAACTCTTAACGATGAAAGACAGTTATAAATCCCGTTGGGTAATCGTAATCGTGGTGGTTATCGCCGCCATCGCCGCATTCTGGTTCTGGCAAGGCCGCAATGAATCCCAGAGCGCAGCCCCAGGTGCGACGAAACAAGCACAGCAGCCGCCAGCGGGTGGTCGCCGTGGTATGCGTTCCGGCCCTTTAGCACCAGTACAGGCGGCAACCGCCATTGAACAGGCCGTTCCACGTTATCTCACCGGGCTTGGCACTATTACCGCCGCTAATACTGTTACGGTGCGCAGCCGCGTGGACGGTCAACTGATGGCGTTGCATTTCCAGGAAGGCCAGCAGGTCAAAGCAGGCGATTTACTGGCAGAGATTGACCCCAGCCAGTTCAAAGTCGCATTAGCACAAGCCCAGGGGCAACTGGCAAAAGATAAAGCCACACTTGCCAACGCGCGCCGTGATTTGGCGCGTTATCAACAACTGGCAAAAACCAATCTCGTTTCCCGTCAGGAACTGGACGCCCAACAGGCGCTGGTCAGTGAAACCGAAGGCACCATTAAAGCCGATGAAGCGAGCGTCGCCAGCGCACAACTGCAACTCGACTGGAGCCGGATTACTGCGCCAGTCGATGGTCGCGTTGGCCTGAAGCAGGTTGATGTCGGTAACCAAATCTCCAGTGGTGATACCAGCGGGATTGTGGTGATCACCCAGACGCATCCTATCGATTTGCTCTTCACCCTGCCGGAAAGCGATATCGCCACCGTTGTGCAGGCACAAAAAGCCGGAAAACCGCTGGTTGTTGAAGCCTGGGATCGCACCAACTCGAAGAAGTTAAGTGAAGGCACGCTGTTAAGTCTCGATAACCAAATCGATGCCACTACTGGCACCATTAAAGTGAAAGCGCGCTTCAATAATCAGGATGATGCGCTGTTTCCCAATCAGTTTGTTAACGCACGCATGTTAGTGGACACCGAACAAAACGCCGTGGTGATCCCCACCGCCGCCCTGCAAATGGGCAACGAAGGCCATTTTGTCTGGGTGCTGAATAGCGAAAACAAAGTCAGCAAACATCTGGTGACGCCGGGCATTCAGGACAGTCAGAAAGTGGTGATCCGCGCGGGTATTTCCGCAGGCGATCGCGTAGTAACAGACGGCATTGATCGCCTGACTGAAGGAGCGAAAGTGGAAGTGGTGGAAGCCCAGAGCGCCACCTCGCCGGAAGAGAAAGCCACCAGCCGTGAATACGCGAAAAAAGGAGTGCGCTCCTGATGCAGGTGTTACCTCCGAGCAGCACAGGCGGCCCGTCGCGCCTGTTTATTATGCGCCCTGTCGCCACCACGCTGCTGATGGTGGCGATCTTACTCGCTGGGATTATCGGCTATCGCGCCCTGCCCGTTTCGGCGCTGCCGGAAGTGGACTACCCGACTATTCAGGTGGTCACGCTCTACCCCGGCGCCAGCCCGGATGTCATGACCTCTGCCGTTACCGCGCCGCTCGAACGCCAGTTTGGGCAGATGTCTGGCCTGAAACAGATGTCATCGCAGAGTTCCGGCGGCGCGTCAGTTATCACCTTGCAGTTCCAGCTAACATTACCGCTGGATGTCGCCGAGCAGGAAGTGCAGGCCGCGATTAACGCCGCCACTAACCTGTTGCCGAGCGACCTGCCTAACCCGCCGGTTTACAGCAAAGTGAACCCGGCAGATCCGCCAATCATGACACTCGCTGTCACCTCAACCGCCATGCCGATGACGCAGGTGGAAGATATGGTGGAAACCCGCGTCGCGCAGAAAATCTCGCAGATTTCCGGCGTCGGGCTGGTGACGCTTTCCGGCGGTCAGCGTCCGGCTGTTCGCGTCAAACTTAACGCCCAGGCGATTGCCGCTCTTGGACTAACCAGCGAAACCGTGCGCACCGCCATTACTGGCGCTAACGTTAACTCAGCCAAAGGTAGCCTCGACGGCCCTTCCCGCGCGGTCACGCTGTCGGCGAACGACCAGATGCAATCCGCAGAAGAGTATCGCCAGCTAATCATCGCCTACCAGAACGGCGCGCCGATTCGTCTGGGCGATGTCGCAACTGTAGAGCAAGGTGCAGAAAACAGCTGGCTCGGCGCGTGGGCGAACAAAGAACAGGCCATAGTGATGAATGTTCAGCGCCAGCCCGGTGCTAACATTATCTCTACCGCCGACAGCATCCGGCAGATGCTGCCACAACTCACCGAAAGTTTGCCGAAATCGGTAAAAGTAACGGTGCTTTCCGATCGCACCACCAACATCCGCGCATCGGTCGACGATACCCAGTTTGAATTGATGATGGCTATCGCGCTGGTAGTCATGATTATCTACCTGTTTTTGCGCAACATTCCGGCGACCATCATTCCCGGCGTTGCGGTGCCGCTGTCATTAATCGGCACCTTCGCAGTCATGGTGTTTCTCGATTTTTCGATCAATAACCTGACGCTGATGGCGTTGACCATCGCCACCGGATTCGTGGTCGATGACGCCATCGTGGTGATCGAGAACATTTCGCGCTATATCGAAAAAGGCGAAAAACCGCTGGCGGCGGCGCTCAAAGGCGCGGGTGAAATCGGCTTTACCATTATCTCGCTGACCTTCTCGCTGATTGCGGTGTTGATCCCACTGCTGTTTATGGGCGATATCGTCGGGCGACTGTTCCGCGAGTTTGCCATTACCCTGGCGGTAGCAATTTTGATCTCAGCCGTGGTGTCGCTGACCCTGACGCCGATGATGTGCGCGCGGATGCTCAGCCAGGAGTCGCTGCGTAAACAAAACCGCTTCTCCCGCGCCTCGGAAAAAATGTTCGACGGGATAATCGCCGCCTATGGTCGGGGGCTTGCGAAGGTGCTGAATCATCCGTGGCTGACTTTAAGCGTGGCGCTCAGCACGCTGCTGCTTAGCGTACTGCTGTGGGTGTTCATTCCGAAAGGTTTCTTCCCGGTACAGGACAACGGCATTATTCAGGGCACCTTGCAGGCACCGCAATCCAGCTCCTTTGCCAATATGGCCCAGCGGCAACGCCAGGTCGCGGATGTGATTTTACAAGATCCGGCAGTGCAAAGCCTGACCTCATTTGTTGGCGTTGATGGCACTAACCCGTCGCTGAACAGTTCGCGTTTACAGATCAACCTCAAACCGTTGGATGAACGTGATGATCGGGTGCAAAAAGTCATCGCCCGTCTGCAAACGGCGGTGGATAAAGTGCCGGGCGTCGATCTCTTCCTGCAACCAACGCAGGACCTGACCATCGATACTCAGGTCAGCCGCACCCAGTACCAGTTTACCTTGCAGGCAACGTCGCTGGATGCGCTCAGCACTTGGGTGCCACAGTTGATGGAAAAACTCCAGCAGCTTCCACAGCTTTCTGATGTCTCCAGCGACTGGCAGGACAAAGGGCTGGTGGCGTATGTCAATGTTGATCGCGACAGCGCCAGCCGTCTGGGTATCAGCATGGCGGATGTCGATAACGCCCTGTACAACGCGTTTGGTCAGCGGCTGATTTCCACTATTTATACTCAGGCTAACCAGTATCGCGTGGTGCTGGAACACAACACCGAAAATACCCCAGGCCTCGCGGCGCTGGATACCATTCGCCTGACCAGCAGCGACGGTGGCGTGGTGCCGCTAAGCTCGATTGCCAAAATTGAGCAGCGTTTTGCGCCGCTCTCCATCAACCATCTGGATCAATTCCCGGTAACGACCATCTCCTTTAACGTGCCGGATAACTATTCGCTGGGCGATGCGGTGCAGGCGATTATGGACACCGAAAAGACGCTGAATCTACCGGTGGATATCACCACGCAGTTCCAGGGCAGCACCCTCGCTTTCCAGTCGGCGCTTGGCAGCACTGTCTGGCTGATTGTCGCGGCTGTGGTGGCGATGTATATCGTGCTCGGCATTCTGTACGAGAGCTTTATTCACCCGATCACCATTCTCTCGACGCTACCCACCGCAGGGGTCGGCGCGCTGCTGGCATTAATGATTGCCGGTAGCGAACTGGATGTGATTGCGATTATCGGCATTATTTTGCTGATCGGTATCGTGAAGAAGAACGCCATCATGATGATCGACTTCGCGCTGGCTGCTGAGCGTGAGCAAGGCATGTCGCCGCGCGATGCAATCTACCAGGCTTGTCTGTTGCGTTTTCGTCCGATCCTGATGACCACTCTGGCGGCACTGCTTGGCGCGCTGCCGCTGATGTTAAGTACCGGAGTCGGCGCGGAACTGCGCCGTCCGTTAGGCATCGGCATGGTCGGTGGTCTGGTTGTCAGCCAGGTGCTGACACTGTTTACCACGCCGGTGATTTATCTGCTGTTCGACCGTCTGGCATTGTGGGCAAAAAGCCGCTTTGCCCGTCATGAAGAGGAGGCGTAAGTGAAGTTTTTTGCCCTCTTCATTTACCGCCCGGTGGCGACGATTTTACTGTCGGTTGCCATTACCCTGTGCGGCATACTGGGCTTCCGTATGCTGCCGGTCGCCCCGCTGCCGCAGGTCGATTTTCCGGTGATTATGGTCAGCGCCTCGCTGCCCGGTGCGTCGCCAGAGACAATGGCGTCTTCCGTTGCCACGCCACTGGAACGCTCGCTTGGGCGTATTGCCGGGGTCAGTGAAATGACCTCCAGCAGTTCGCTCGGCAGCACGCGCATTATTTTGCAGTTTGATTTTGACCGGGATATCAACGGCGCGGCGCGCGATGTGCAGGCGGCGATCAACGCCGCACAAAGTTTGCTGCCCAGCGGGATGCCCAGCCGCCCGACCTATCGCAAAGCAAACCCGTCGGATGCGCCAATTATGATCCTGACGCTGACGTCCGATACTTATTCCCAGGGTGAACTGTACGATTTCGCCTCGACGCAGCTGGCTCCGACGATTGCGCAAATCGACGGCGTCGGTGATGTCGATGTCGGCGGCAGCTCGCTGCCCGCCGTGCGCGTCGGGCTGAATCCGCAGGCGCTGTTTAATCAGGGCGTATCGCTGGACGATGTGCGCACCGCCATCAGCAATGCCAACGTGCGTAAACCGCAGGGGGCGCTGGAGGATGGCACTCACCGCTGGCAGATCCAGACCAACGATGAACTAAAAACCGCCGCCGAATATCAGCCACTGATTATTCATTACAACAACGGCGGCGTGGTTCGTCTGGGCGATGTGGCGACGGTGACCGACTCTGTACAAGATGTGCGCAACGCCGGGATGACCAACGCCAAACCGGCTATTTTGCTGATGATCCGCAAGCTGCCGGAAGCCAATATTATCCAGACGGTTGACAGCATCCGGGCAAAATTACCGGAGTTGCAGGAGACCATTCCGGCGGCGATTGATCTGCAAATTGCCCAGGATCGCTCCCCCACCATTCGCGCCTCGCTGGAAGAAGTCGAGCAAACGCTGATTATCTCGGTGGCGCTGGTGATTCTGGTGGTCTTTTTATTCCTGCGCTCGGGTCGCGCCACTATTATTCCCGCCGTTGCGGTGCCCGTTTCGCTGATTGGTACGTTTGCGGCGATGTATCTGTGCGGATTCAGTCTCAATAACCTGTCGCTGATGGCGCTCACCATCGCCACAGGCTTTGTCGTGGATGACGCCATCGTGGTGCTGGAAAACATTGCCCGTCATCTGGAAGCGGGGATGAAACCGCTACAGGCCGCACTGCAAGGTACTCGCGAAGTCGGCTTTACGGTGCTGTCGATGAGTCTGTCACTGGTGGCGGTGTTCCTGCCGCTACTGTTGATGGGTGGATTGCCGGGGCGCTTATTGCGCGAATTTGCCGTGACGCTTTCAGTCGCCATTGGCATTTCGCTGCTGGTTTCTCTGACGCTAACGCCGATGATGTGCGGCTGGATGCTGAAAGCCAGCAAGCCGCGTGAACAAACACGGTTACGTGGTTTTGGCCGGATGCTGGTTGCGCTGCAACAAGGCTACGGTAAGTCGCTGAAATGGGTACTCAATCACACCCGTCTGGTGGGCGTGGTGCTGCTTGGCACTATTGCGCTGAATATCTGGCTGTATATCTCGATCCCGAAAACCTTCTTCCCGGAGCAGGACACCGGCGTGCTGATGGGCGGGATACAGGCGGATCAGAGTATTTCGTTTCAGGCAATGCGCGGCAAATTGCAGGATTTCATGAAAATTATCCGTGACGATCCGGCAGTGGATAATGTCACCGGCTTTACCGGTGGTTCGCGAGTGAACAGCGGGATGATGTTTATCACCCTTAAGCCACGCGACGAACGCAGCGAAACGGCGCAGCAAATTATCGACCGTCTGCGCGTGAAGCTGGCAAAAGAGCCGGGGGCGAATCTGTTCCTGATGGCGGTACAGGATATTCGCGTTGGTGGGCGTCAGTCGAACGCCAGCTACCAGTACACGTTGTTATCCGACGACCTGGCGGCGCTGCGCGAATGGGAGCCGAAAATCCGCAAAAAACTGGCAACGTTGCCGGAACTGGCGGACGTTAACTCCGACCAGCAGGATAATGGCGCGGAGATGAACCTGGTTTACGATCGCGACACGATGGCGCGGCTGGGGATCGATGTGCAGGCCGCCAACAGCCTGCTGAATAACGCCTTTGGTCAGCGGCAAATCTCGACCATTTACCAGCCAATGAACCAGTATAAAGTGGTGATGGAAGTGGATCCGCGCTATACCCAGGACATCAGCGCGCTGGAAAAAATGTTCGTCATTAATAACGAAGGCAAAGCGATCCCGTTGTCGTATTTCGCCAAATGGCAACCGGCAAACGCGCCGCTGTCGGTGAATCATCAGGGATTATCGGCGGCCTCGACCATCTCGTTCAACCTGCCGACCGGGAAATCGCTTTCGGACGCCAGTGCGGCAATCGATCGTGCGATGACTCAGCTTGGCGTGCCTTCGACGGTGCGCGGCAGTTTTGCCGGAACGGCGCAGGTGTTCCAGGAGACGATGAACTCGCAGGTGATCCTGATTATCGCCGCCATCGCCACGGTGTATATCGTGCTGGGTATCCTTTACGAGAGTTACGTACATCCGTTGACGATTCTCTCCACCCTACCCTCGGCGGGCGTTGGGGCGCTGCTGGCGCTGGAGCTGTTCAATGCCCCGTTCAGCCTAATCGCCCTGATAGGGATCATGTTATTAATCGGCATTGTGAAGAAAAACGCCATCATGATGGTCGATTTTGCGCTCGAAGCTCAAAGGAATGGAAATCTGACGCCGCAGGAAGCCATTTTCCAGGCCTGTCTGCTGCGTTTTCGTCCGATTATGATGACTACCCTGGCGGCGCTGTTTGGTGCGCTGCCGCTGGTGTTATCTGGCGGCGACGGCTCGGAACTGCGTCAACCATTAGGGATCACTATTGTCGGCGGTCTGGTAATGAGTCAGCTCCTGACGCTATATACCACGCCGGTGGTGTATCTTTTTTTCGACCGTCTGCGGCTGCGTTTTTCGCGAAAATCTAAAGAAACGGTAACCGAGTAAATGACAGATCTTCCTGACAGCACCCGCTGGCAATTGTGGATTGTGGCTTTCGGCTTCTTTATGCAGTCGCTGGACACCACCATCGTCAACACCGCCCTTCCCTCAATGGCGCAAAGCCTGGGGGAAAGCCCGCTGCATATGCACATGGTCATTGTCTCTTATGTGCTGACCGTGGCGGTGATGCTGCCTGCCAGCGGCTGGCTGGCGGACAAAGTCGGCGTGCGCAATATTTTCTTTACCGCTATCGTGCTGTTTACCCTCGGTTCGCTGTTTTGCGCGCTTTCCGGCACCCTTAATGAACTGTTGCTGGCACGTGCGTTACAGGGCGTAGGCGGTGCGATGATGGTGCCGGTCGGCAGGCTAACGGTGATGAAAATTGTTCCGCGCGAGCAATATATGGCGGCGATGACCTTTGTCACGCTGCCCGGTCAGGTCGGCCCGCTGCTCGGTCCGGCGCTTGGCGGTCTGCTGGTGGAGTACGCGTCGTGGCACTGGATCTTTTTGATCAACATTCCGGTGGGGATTATCGGTGCGATCGCCACGCTAATGTTAATGCCAAACTACACCATGCAGACGCGGCGCTTCGATCTCTCCGGCTTTCTGTTGCTGGCGGTTGGCATGGCAGTGTTAACGCTGGCGCTGGATGGCAGTAAAGGCACAGGACTTTCGCCGCTGGCGATTGTCGGCCTGGTGGCGGTTGGCGTAGTGGCACTGGTGCTTTATCTACTGCACGCCAGAAATAACAACCGCGCCCTTTTCAGTCTGAAACTGTTCCGCACCCGCACCTTTTCGCTGGGTCTGGCGGGAAGTTTTGCCGGACGTATTGGCAGCGGTATGTTGCCCTTTATGACGCCGGTTTTCCTGCAAATCGGCCTCGGTTTTTCGCCGTTCCATGCCGGACTGATGATGATCCCCATGGTGCTTGGCAGCATGGGAATGAAGCGAATTGTTGTTCAGGTGGTGAATCGCTTTGGCTACCGTCGGGTACTGGTAGCGACCACGCTGGGTCTGTCGCTGGTCACCCTGTTGTTTATGACTACCGCTCTGTTGGGCTGGTACTACGTTTTGCCATTCGTTCTGTTTTTACAAGGAATGGTCAACTCAACGCGTTTCTCCTCCATGAACACCCTGACGCTGAAAGATCTACCAGACAATCTGGCGAGCAGCGGCAACAGCCTGCTGTCGATGATTATGCAATTGTCGATGAGTATCGGTGTGACCATCGCCGGGCTGCTGCTGGGTCTTTTTGGCTCCCAACATGTCAGCGTTGACAGCGGCACCACACAAACCGTCTTTATGTACACCTGGCTTAGCATGGCGTTTCTCATCGCCCTTCCGGCGTTCATCTTTGCCAGAGTTCCGAACGATACGCATCAAAACGTGGCTATTTCGCGGAGAAAAAGGAGCGCGCAATGAAGTTCTGGCGACCCGGCATTACCGGCAAACTGTTTCTGGCGATCTTCGCCACCTGCATTGTGTTATTGATAACGATGCACTGGGCGGTACGTATCAGTTTTGAGCGCGGCTTTATCGATTACATTAAGCATGGTAATGAACAGCGGCTGCAAATGCTCGGAGATGCACTTGGCGAGCAGTACGCCCAGCACGGTAACTGGCGCTTTCTGCGTAATAACGATCGTTTTGTATTTCAGATACTGCGCTCATTTGAACATGATAATAATGAAGACAAACCGGGTCCCGGTATGCCGCCACACGGCTGGCGTACTCAGTTCTGGGTGGTCGATCAAAACAACAAAGTGCTGGTTGGCCCACGCTCTCCCATTCCACCGGACGGTACAAGGCGCCCTATTCTGGTCAATGGTGTTGAAGTTGGCGCGGTGATCGCCTCACCCGTTGAACGGTTAACCCGCAATACCGATATCAATTTCGATAAACAACAGCGGCAAACCAGTTGGCTGATTGTCGCTTTATCTACCTTACTGGCGGCGCTGGCGACATTCCCACTGGCGCGCGGTTTGCTCGCTCCAGTGAAACGGCTGGTGGATGGCACGCACAAACTTGCGGCGGGCGATTTCACAACCCGCGTGACGCCCACCAGTGAAGATGAACTGGGCAAACTGGCACAAGACTTCAACCAGCTCGCCAGCACGCTGGAGAAAAACCAACAGATGCGCCGCGATTTTATGGCTGATATCTCTCACGAACTGCGCACGCCTTTAGCAGTATTGCGCGGAGAACTGGAAGCTATTCAGGATGGCGTGCGTAAGTTCACACCGGAGACAGTGGCTTCTTTACAGGCGGAGGTCGGTACACTGACCAAACTGGTGGATGACCTGCATCAACTGTCGATGTCAGATGAAGGTGCTCTCGCCTATCAAAAAGCGCCTGTGGATCTGATCCCGCTGCTGGAAGTGGCAGGTGGCGCTTTTCGTGAACGTTTCGCCAGCCGTGGCCTGAAGCTGCAATTTTCCCTACCGGATAGCATTACCGTATTTGGCGATCGCGACCGTTTAATGCAGTTATTCAATAACTTACTGGAAAACAGTCTACGTTACACCGACAGCGGCGGCAGCCTGCAAATCTCCGCCGAGCAGCGCGACAAAACGGTGCGCCTGACCTTTGCCGACAGTGCGCCGGGCGTCAGCGACGAACAACTGCAAAAATTGTTTGAGCGTTTTTACCGCACCGAAGGTTCCCGCAACCGTGCCAGCGGCGGTTCCGGGCTGGGACTGGCGATTTGCCTTAACATTGTTGAAGCGCACAGTGGTCGCATTGTTGCCACTCATTCGCCTTTTGGCGGGGTAAGCATTACAGTAGAGTTACCGCTGGAACGGGATTTACAGAGAGAAGTATGACCGAGTTACCAATCGACGAAAACACACCGCGTATTTTGATCGTGGAAGATGAACCGAAGCTGGGGCAGTTGCTCATTGATTATCTGCGTGCTGCGAGCTATGCGCCGACCCTTATCAGTCACGGTGATCAGGTACTGCCGTATGTGCGGCAGACCCCACCGGATCTGATCCTGTTGGATCTGATGCTACCAGGCACTGATGGTCTGACACTTTGCCGGGAAATTCGTCGTTTTTCCGATGTCCCCATCGTGATGGTTACGGCAAAAATCGAAGAAATCGACCGTTTGCTGGGGCTGGAGATTGGCGCCGATGACTACATCTGCAAACCGTACAGCCCACGGGAAGTGGTGGCGCGTGTTAAGACCATTTTGCGCCGCTGCAAACCGCAGCGCGAGTTGCAGCAACAGGATGCCGAAAGCCCGTTGATTATCGACGAAGGTCGTTTTCAGGCTTCATGGCGTGGCAAAATGCTTGATCTGACGCCTGCAGAATTTCGTCTTTTGAAAACCCTCTCCCATGAACCGGGAAAAGTATTCTCCCGCGAGCAATTACTCAATCATCTTTATGACGATTACCGCGTGGTAACCGACCGCACCATCGACAGCCACATTAAAAACCTGCGCCGTAAACTGGAGTCGCTGGACGAAGAGCAGTCATTTATCCGTGCCGTTTACGGTGTCGGTTACCGCTGGGAAGCTGACGCCTGTCGTATCGTTTAATGTATCGTTGCCCTGGCGAGGGCAAAATTTCCTGTTTATTAACCCGTCATGCCCCTCTCTGAAAGGAGAGGGATAACACCGTATCCGCATTCAGATTCCTGCATATTTATCAGTAATCTCCCCCACCCTTTAGAGGGTATTCCCCTGATTGGCAGTCAACTGAATATCACCCATACTTAAATCGTTACATACTGTTTTCGATACGCAATTTCAATCAAGGAGTCATTATGGCTGGTTGGTTTGAACTCAATAAGAGCAGTGAAAATCAGTTCCGGTTTGTGCTAAAAGCGGGCAATGGCGAGATCATTCTCACCAGCGAACTGTATACCTCAAAAGCCGCTGCGGAAAAGGGCATTGCCTCGGTGCAAAGCAACAGCCCGCAGGACGAACGCTATGAGAAAAAAACAGCGAGCAACGGCAAATTTTATTTCAATCTGAAAGCTGGCAATCATCAGATAATCGGTTCCAGCCAGATGTATGCCACCGCTCAATCACGCGAAGTCGGAATTGCTTCTGTAAAAACCAATGGCGCAAGTCAGAAGGTGAAAGACAATACTTAATAGTTAAGCCGGGCGCGGATAACGCGTCCGGCTTTATTTCTAATAAACACTTATTTATTGATGATTAAGATTAATCTGCGCCATTAAAATAGTAGGCACAGGCAAGCACTCATTCTCCTCTCTTTGTTTAACACTCCCCATCCTTATCCTCCTGAACATGTTCATATAGCAAAATATCTTCTAATACTTTTCGTGACGCTATCCGGTTTATGACATACACTGACGTAAGATTTTTACTTACAAGAGAGCATAAACATGGCCAGAACGATGACGGTTGATCTCGGCGATGAGTTGCGTGAATTTATCGAGTCCTTAATTGAATCCGGCGACTATCGCACCCAAAGCGAAGTGATCCGTGAGTCACTGCGCTTGCTTCGAGAAAAACAAGCAGAGTCTCGCCTGTAAGCGTTACGTGACATGCTTGCAGAAGGGTTGAATAGTGGTGAAGCTCAGCCGTGGGAAAAGGATGCGTTTTTACGGAAGGTGAAAGCAGGGATAAGGAAATAATGTGCGTATTATTAAGCTCATGCCAAAAGCCAACGAGGATTGAGAAGGCATCTGGTATTACAGTTATCACCATTTCGGCGAACCACAAGCCGACAAATATGTTGAACATCTTTCAGACGTTCTCCAGATTCTGAGTAACAATAATATTGGTACTCCCAGACCTGAATTAGGCGAAGGCATTTTTGTTCTTCCTTTTGAACACCACGTTATTTATTTCCTGTAATCACCAGGGGAAATTATCGTCACTCGTATCCTTAACCAAAACCAGGACGCTACCAGACATTTACACTGGAGCTAAACCCGCCGATTGCGCTACAATGCCCGCCCTTAAAGTGGGGACACTCCCCTAACCGCTTCATCAGGTGAAGCGGTTCTGACCTGTCATCAGAACGAGAGAATTATGTTTAAACCGGAACTCCTTTCCCCGGCGGGAACGCTGAAAAATATGCGTTACGCTTTCGCTTATGGCGCAGATGCTGTTTATGCGGGACAACCGCGTTATTCCCTGCGTGTGCGCAACAACGAATTCAACCACGAAAATCTTCAGCTCGGCATCAATGAAGCCCATGCGCTGGGGAAAAAGTTTTATGTCGTGGTCAACATTGCGCCGCATAACGCTAAGCTGAAAACCTTTATCCGTGACTTGAAACCGGTAGTGGAAATGGGGCCGGATGCGCTGATTATGTCCGATCCGGGGCTGATTATGCTGGTGCGTGAGCACTTCCCTGAAATGCCGATCCACCTTTCGGTGCAGGCCAACGCCGTAAACTGGGCGACGGTAAAATTCTGGCAGCAAATGGGCCTGACTCGCGTGATCCTCTCCCGCGAACTATCACTGGAAGAGATTGAAGAGATCCGCAATCAGGTGCCGGATATGGAGCTCGAAATCTTCGTTCACGGCGCACTGTGCATGGCCTACTCCGGCCGCTGCCTGCTCTCTGGCTACATCAACAAACGCGATCCGAATCAGGGCACCTGCACTAACGCCTGTCGCTGGGAGTACAACGTCCAGGAAGGCAAAGAAGATGACGTCGGCAACATCGTACACAAATACGAGCCGATTCCGGTACAAAACGTCGAACCAACGCTGGGTATCGGCGCGCCAACTGACAAAGTGTTTATGATTGAAGAAGCCCAGCGCCCGGGCGAGTATATGACCGCGTTTGAAGATGAACACGGCACTTACATCATGAACTCGAAAGATCTGCGCGCTATCGCCCACGTTGAACGTCTGACTAAAATGGGCGTGCATTCGCTGAAAATCGAAGGCCGTACCAAATCTTTCTATTATTGCGCACGCACCGCGCAGGTTTATCGTAAAGCTATCGATGACGCCGCTGCAGGAAAACCGTTCGATACCAGCCTGCTGGAAACTCTGGAAGGTCTGGCGCATCGTGGTTACACCGAAGGTTTCCTGCGTCGTCATACTCACGACGATTATCAGAACTACGAATACGGTTATTCCGTTTCTGACCGCCAGCAGTTTGTTGGGGAGTTTACCGGTGAGCGCAAAGGCGATCTCGCGGCGGTAGCGGTGAAAAATAAGTTCTCCGTTGGCGACAGCCTTGAACTGATGACGCCACAGGGCAACATCAACTTTACCCTTGAGCATATGGAAAATGCCAAAGGTGAAGCGATGCCGGTTGCACCTGGCGATGGTTATACCGTGTGGCTCCCGGTTCCGCAGGATCTTGAGCTCAATTACGCACTGCTGATGCGTAATTTCTCTGGTGAAACCACGCGTAACCCACACGGTAAGTGATTAATTTCGATTATTTTTCCCGGATGGAAAATTCTTAGAAACCGATCACATACAGCTGCATTTATTAAGGTTATCATCCGTTTCGCTGAAAAACATAACCCATAAAATGCTAGCTGTACCAGGAACCACCTCCTTAGCCTGTGTAATCTCCCTTACACGGGCTTATTTTTTACGCGTAATACAATGAAATAAAAGGATTTATTTCTGGTCACGTCCACACATTGACCACATCGACAAAAAAGCCCCTCAACTGAGGGGCTATTTTTGTGATCACATCCACATAATTTGCTGCCCTGACGGCAACGGGTGCGGCCTCACGGCGTGGACTTCTCCCGGCTTCACGATGTATCGCTGTACCGACTCATAAGTGATGAACGTGGCGCTGCAATTCACGTTCTGGCACTGGTGATAACGCTCTTTTGTCGTGTCAGTGATATAGCGGCTTGTACGCGCATGTGCGGCATGCTGGCATAAAGGACAATGAAACATCGCGAGCACCTCTTCCGGTTTTGTTGATGGTGTCATTTTAGTTAATTTGTCCTTATAAAACAAACAGATAAACAAAACACATCACTCATTACCTTCTGTTTCGTACTCCACATCAGAAAGCCTGACCTCAAGCTCTAAGGACGTCGTGAAGCCGCTATTATTCAGAAAATGTGTCACCTTAGTGATTGTCCAGTCCTGCTCGTCTATGACGCGCTTAAAGCCTGACACCTTAACCGGTGTTTCCGTGTAAATATCTGCCCGACCGGTAGCCAGGCTGATGGAGAACTCCGCAACGCCCCGTTGCAGTTTATCCCACTTCGCCTGAGCGGCGCGCATGGCCTGCGCTTTCGTGGCATATACCGTGGTCAGGGCAAAAACATTGTCAGCCTCACCGGCCATGTATTCACCTTCGCGCGCTTCCGGCGCTTTTGGCGCTTTCTTCTGCGTGACTGGTTTCGCTTTCGGGTGCTCCAGTGCGCGCAGGTGTTTTTCTTTCTTTTTGCGTTTCAGTTTTACCTTCTGCTTTTGCGGCTTCGGGTCTTTGGTGTGAAGCCACTTTGCCGTTACGCCGGTATAGGCTCCACGGTCAGCAATCGCAAAATGGTGGCGGTCGCCGTCGCTGCGGGTTATGGTGACCTGCGGGATTTTTTTACCGCTGGCCGTCACCCCCTGCCCCGCTTTGAGAAACAGCAGTTTTCCCATTTTTACCGACACCTCACCGCCGTTGCGTTCAGCAAGACGGGTCAGGAATTTCGCATCAGACTCCTGCGACTGGTCGATGTGCGGGATTTTAATTCCGGCCAGTGACGGAGCGACACTGGCTTCCAGCCTGTTACGGGTGGCTATCGCCTCAACAATCGCACCGAGCGTGGTGTCATGCCAGGAGCCTTCCCGGCGGGAATTGAGCGTCCCGCGAAAATCTGCACTCCGGGCGCGGATGGTGACCACATCCGGAGCGCCCCGGTGTTCAACCTCATCAACGGTAAATTTCCCTTTGCATACCAGGGCAAAACCTTTCCAGCCGATATAAACCGTCAGGACAGCGCCACGAACCGGCAGCCCGACCTGCCCGTCGGCATCGTTCAGTTCAATATCAAGCTGGTCAGCCTCAAAGCCCCGGTTATCCGTCAGGGTCATACTCATCAGACGGTCGCTGATATTGCCGGTAATATCCCTGCTGTCGAGCATCAGCATGTAATCCGGCGTCAGCGTACTGCCTGCATCAAATGTCAGCGCATCCAGCATTATCCCGCCCCCGTCATACCCGTGAATTTAGTCGCCATACTGCCAGCCTTACCGATGAGCGATTCCGCCTGTTTACCGATATCGCCATAAAGCGCGGCCAGTGATTCATCAACGCGGGTGAGTGACAGCGTAAAATCAATTTTCCGGGGTGTGCCGTCTGCAAAGAAAATACTCCCTGTTTCACTCACCTTGCTGATGACATACATGCCGTAAATCATGCCGGTGCCATCCAGCAACGGCCACGCCCGGCCTTCCTCTGCCATCAGCCTGAGCGTGGTCATCGTCAGCTTTCCGCCGGTCAGTTCGGGATAAAGCACACCGGCAAGCGTCATGTTTTCCTCACCCACACCGAGAAACTGATAGGCATCCCGTTTACCGATACGGGAATTTGACGGCCAGCGATAATCTGATTCACGCTGCATGGTCTGGTGTGGCAGCGTCTGGCGCATAAAAACAAACATACCTAACGCGAGCATCATTTTTCGTCACCTCCTTAACCGTCATGCATCATGCTGGCACGGGCGCGCGCACGTTTATCCCGCTCGTATTTTTCGAGCGCATCCTGTAACTGGCGGTCAAGCTGTGTCCCCGGCGCAGTACCACCCGTCAGGCTGATGTGATATTCGTTTTTACTCTGGTCTACATAAGAGCGGCCAGCCGGTGCCGTGACCGGCTGATAAGCCTGATAGCCTGCATAAGAGCTGGTCGCCGGAATATAACCACCGCTGCCATACGTGGCGGCTTGAGTTCTGGCGGCGGTCTGATCAAGTGTGTCTGACTCTTTGTTGATAACACCGAGTTTTTCCAGTACCCAGTCAATACCACTGCGCAGTTTGTTGAACGCATTAAGCGGCAGCATCAGCGCGTCAGCCAGTGCCTGCCCGAACATGACGCCCGTGTCACGGCAACGGTTCAGGGTGTCCTGGGTGGCTTTGACCGGGGCAATCAGGTTTTTAAACCACTGCCACGCGGCCTGTAACTTTTCGCCCAGCCAGTCAAACACCGGCTTCAGTGGCGTGAACAGTTCCCCCACCGGCGCAAATGCCGCTTTCAGCCCTTCAACCACACCGCCAAAGAATGCGCTGACAGGCTCCCAGTATTTACGGATAAGCAACGCCCCGGCGACAATGGCGGCCACCACGGCCACAACCGGCCAGCTAATCGCCCCGATGGCCGTCATAACAGCACTGCTAACCGTCGTGAAGATTGCCCCCATTGCGCCTGCTGCCGCGATAATGGCATTGATGCCGGTGATAACCGGCCAGGCTACAAGACCAATGGCACCGATGATGCCAATAAGCGCCAGCGCGCCACCGACAATGAGGCCGATGGTTGACGCCAGTGATTTGTTTTTCTGGATCCAGCCGTCGAGTTTTAACACATACTTTGTGGCCGTCTGAGTGAGCTTACGCAGTGCGCCTTCCTGCTGGTCAAACAGGTCAGTCCCCACTGCCTCATAAGCGGACTGAAACTCTTTAAAGTCACCGCCTAGGTTGTCCTGCATGATATTTACCAGCTCGGCGGTCTTCCCGTCTGAGGCTTTAAACGCAGCGGTCAGTTTGTCCAGCTTTCCGGTTGAGGCGGCAGTCATCAGCACGGCGGCGGCTGAGCTGGCCTCCTCCCCGAAAATAGTTTTCATGTATTCAGCCTGCTGGGCAGTACCGAGCCGGTTTTTCTCAAAACTGGCCTGCATTTCTTTCAGAATGGTAAATATTGGCCGGGTGTTTCCCTTGCTGTCTGAGGTTTTCACTCCAAGCTCTTTGAGTGCATCCCATGCTTTTCCCGTCGGTGCCTGCAGGCGGCTTAATACGGCACGGCTTCCCGTCCCCGCCATTGAGCCTGTGATTTTTGCATCATGCAGCGCCCCGACCATTGCGGCGGTTTCTTCAATGCTGACACCGGCATTTTTTGCCACAGGTGCGGCATAGGTCAGCGCATCGCTCATGCCGTCAAAATCGGCGGCGGTTTTGTTCATCGTCATGGAGAGAACATCCCCGATATGAGCGACCTTATCGTTTGAAAGCTGAAAGGCGGATTTCATCCCCATCAGCAGGGCGGCGTTTTCTTCCATCGTGCGGCGGTTCGCCAGCGCCATATTCAGCGTGACCGGCGTTGCCGCCTGAATGGCATCAACATCCCCACCCGCTTTCGCGATGATTATCTGTGCACCGGCCGCATCATCCGCCGAGGCGGCGGTATTGTCGCCGAGCTGGCGCGCCTGTTTGCGTAGTGCGGTCATTTCGGCGGAGTCTTTTGCCACTCCGAGCACGGCCTGCAATTCTGAGTTTTTCTGCGCAAACTCATAACCGGGCATCAGCAGCTTAACTCCGGCCATCGTTCCCGCCGCCGCAATCCCCACACCGGCAGCGCCCACTGAGGCCATATTTCCGGCCAGTTCCTTTCCGGCCTGATAACGCTGTTTGACTGCGTTAAGTTTTGCCTGTTGCGCACTGACACGCGCCAGCGCGTCGCGCTGACGGTTAAGCTGTGCGGTGGTTTCACTGATACGGTTTTTCAGTCCCTGCTCATCATGTGCAAGATTGCGGGTATTAATTCCCACAGCGGCCAGCTCCCGCTGCTGGCGCTTAACGGAATCCGTCAGGCGGTTATATTTCGCCTGTAAGTCCTCCGCCGCACGCTTTGCGGATTCCAGCACTTTCGCCTGAGCACGGGTCGGACGTTCAGTGTTTTTAAACTGTGTGGCAAGTGCTTCGGCTTCCTGCCGTGCCTTTTCAAGTGCATGACCAGTCACGGCAAGCTGTGCGCTGGTCTTGCGAAATCCCTCAATACGGGATGCGTGACCGTTCAGCTCGCGCAGTGATTTTTGTGTTTCCCTGATATCCCCCGACAGCGACTTACTCGCTGTGCGGATGGATTTAAACGGGCGGGATGCCTGGTCAACAGCCCTGAGCAATACCTGTAATTTTACATTGTTACTCATTCGTGTTTCCGCTTCGCCGGAGCGCCTTTTCGCGCCATGTGATGAGTTCGGTCAGGCTCATGGGATACAGTTCTGATGGCGGCCAGTGAAATATCACTGCCACATCCGCCATCAGGTCATCGACCGAGAGATTTTTCGGAAACGTTACTGCACCGAGTTCGGCGACAAAAAACCGACCACCTTACCGGCCAGCGCCACAAGGTCAGGCAGCTCCAGCGCGGCGACCTCCTGCTCAGTCAGCATCGGTGCCGTCATGCGCGGCAGCACTTTAATCAGTGCATCGACTTCGGAGTTTGCGACCGCAGCCAGACTGACACCGCGCAGCGTCCCGGCATTGGGTTTCATCAGCGTGACCTGTTCGATAACCTGCTCACCACGCTTGACCGGATTGTCCAGGGTAATCACATTTTCTTTGTTCATGGTTTTCTCACTTCTGAATCAGGGTTAACCGGTCAGCCAGGCTGACCGGATGAAAATCACAGGCCGATATTGCGGCGGTGTTGCTCCAGCCGGTCGACGCCGTTCACCTTCTCAATCATGTTGATGGTGTCAATTTCGACCAGCTCCTTACCGTCCATCGTCAGCCGGAAATAGGTGCAGACCACGGAGATTTTCGACTCGGTGTCTTCTCCCTGTTTACCCTCGCCGGTGTCGATTTCTTTCTGACGGCCACGCATGACCACTTCGACGGCCACCGTTTCGCCGGTATCGTCACGCTGGTAAGAGCCTGCAAAACGAATCGGCACGGCATCCACACCGGTTGCGGCGTAAAGTTCCCAGATAACCGAATCCGGGAAGCCCCCGAGCGACCACTCCATTGACAGCGCATCGTCATCAAGGCCGAGGTCTACCGGTGCGCTGCCGTTCATCCCCGCACCGCGATAGTTTTCGAGCTTACGGGTCAGTTTTGGCAGCGTGACGGACTTCGCGACGCCCTGATAGCTGTAGCCGTTCAGAAAGACGTTCATTAACTTGAGTTTGCGCGGCATTGCCATCGGTCAGGCTCCTTAATTGCTGTTAACCGAGGTGACCAGACTTGCCAGGTATCTTGAAGTAATACGCTGGCGCAGGGTCAGGTTTTCGAGGGGAGGCACCGGGGTATAGTCGTAGTCGATATACAGTTTTCCGGCCTTGAGGGTTTCCGCATCGTTGGATTCTTCACTGAACCAGCATGTGCCATCCACGATATAACCGTTGCTTTTCAGTTCGCGGAATTTGGCATTGATGCCATCAATGATGTCGCGAATCAGCGTTGCGGTGATGGGCTTATCAATAGCCCACATGTGCGCCTCAGCCATCGTGTCGGCCAGTACCTGCGCGGTGCGTGTGTAGCTTTCAAAGAGGAACAGTGGGTCATCGGAGCAGGTACGGTTACCCCAGAAACGGAAACCGTCGCGGCGAACCAGCGTTGTGACGCCTGCCTCGTTCAGCAGGTCAGCATCAGTGCCGGACTTCTGCAAATCCCAGAATACAGATGCGCTGATGCCGGTAACACCGTTTACCCCGACGTTGGACAGCGTTTTATGCCAGCCCTGCTCCTGGTCGATTTTAGCGCGCAGACCCAGCGCACGGGCGGTGGCATACGCGGTGGCGGTGGTGCTGGTGACCGTATCCCATGCGAGGAAATCCGGCCAGATGACCATCAGCTCACGCTGGCTGAAATTCTGGCGGTAGGCTTTCACCTCGGAAATGGTTTTACAGCCCCATGCGCTGACATACCCGAATGCATTCAGTTCCTGGCATACCGATGCCAGTGCGACGGCAACCTCTTTGGTGTCCAGCCCCGGCACACCAAGAATGCGCGGTTTAACGCCGGTAACCGACTCAGCCCCCATCAGGGCTTTCAGTCCGGTGTACTGACCGTTTTCGTCGGTGGTGCCGATGATATTGGAAACGGTCTGCGCGAGTTTCGTTTCCTCGTCGTCGCCGGTGCCGTCTTCCACACGCACGACAACGGTGACCGGTTTTGACTGGTCGGCGATAGCCTGCAACGATGCCGCCAGCGTGCCTTTTTTACCGGCCTTTGCAATCGCGCTCTGCACATTGGTAATCAGCACCGGTTTATTGAGGGGGAAGGTTTCCGCATCCGCATCGCTGGCCGTGCAGACCATGCCGACAATGGCGGTGGATACGGTGGAAATGACGCGGGTGCCGTCGTTAATCTCCAGCACCTGCACGCCATGATGATAGTCGCTCATCCGTTTAACTCCGTGGTTAATGGGTGCAACTATTTTCTGTTGGGCAGTGCATGAGACGCTATTTGACCTGGCTGGTCAGTGGATGAAACAACAGATAAAGAAAAGGCGGGCAATCAGCCCGCCCGTCCTGATTTGTACTCGCTCAGTTTCCAACTGACAATTTACGTAGCCAAAACGCTATCAGCTCTGACAGCCAGCTTTGAGCGAGTCGAAAAAGTTCATACCTTTCTGCTGGTGAAAGTTTAACTAACAGTTCAACCTATCAATTAATTGATGAACAGGTTGAGGCGTTTTTAATATCTCTGCGTCATCTGAGACGATTTTGCGCTACAGGATTTACGGCTTATCTGGGGGCATTCTTGAGCCCTGACTCCTCTGAAAACATAATTAGGCCATACCTGTGACCTGCTCTTCGTTGGTAAGGTTAGCGAATATTAATCTGAGTCCATTTTCCCAAACTCTGTCAGGCCGAAAACGGAGCTACCAGAAACATGAGCTTGTAAGCCCGCTTCCTGCATGTCACTTAATTCAACTTCTTGGCTATCCTCTAATCCGATAGAGAACATGGGATAGGCCCAGTTCCAATTCGGATCAGGAACCAAACTATTATTCTCTATCTTGAAAAAGCTGACCATGAGATGATGCCTTCCCTGTATCGCCTCTTCATCATTGATGTTGACCAGTACACCAAAGTGCTTGTAGCCGGCTTGTCCATTCTCGAACATTTTTATCTTGGTGCCGTTTCTGAACATCCAAAAAGAATGATTTCCAGTGGAATCAGCGACCTGCAAGTTATCTTCGTCAATTTCCCAATTAAGATATTGTTTGATATCAGACTTTGGTTTGAGTTTTTCGTCATTACTAAACCATTGTATTGCCGGAAGTGGAAGGTGAAGACCTTCCGGCTGGGGAGGCTGACCTGCAGCAATGGAATGCATGATCTCTGTCATTGATGGAAGCCCCATCAAATGCCATACATCATGGATATCCTTTTTAAGTATAAGAAGCCCTTTGGATACACCATCCGCGTAAGTTGACTTTAAGCGGACTAGTATGTCCTTGTTACCATCTTTGTCGAGGTCTTCAATGTTTACTGAAGAAGCCACAACCTCGTCGTCCCCTACGTCTGGGATGATTGCCCAATACCCAATATCGTAGAATCCAGGTCTGCCAACCACCTTATCTATCAAACTCTGTCCAGAGGGCTCGAAGACCATCAGGAAACGGCTAAGGGCACCATTTGTGCTCACAGTTCTTCCGTAGACTACAACGGAGTTTGAGGTGCTTAGATCGAGAGACTCGCTAGCCACTGAGTCAAACGCCACTGAGTCCAAATGTGTGGCAAGCTGCTGCTGGATGCACTCCCGAGCCATTTCAACTAATTTTTCGCGAACATCAGCAGATCGTATTGGCTGTGAAGTGAAATGGAAAAGCCCTACTGTAGCCGCTATGCCTATTATTCCCGAAATAACGGTACTTAGAACCTGCTCCTTTACCACTTTCACAACTTTCATCAATAGCTTCTTCAACTTCACTTCAGGCACCTAAATACTATTAAACTTGTCATGGGAAAATCCGATTATTATTGTAGAGAACAACAAAAACTGGCCTCGATTTTAGAGTTTTTCCAGTATCTATTTTCCGACTCGTTCGGCGGTAATCCACCGTTATATTCATGAGGCCGGGGTGCACTATAATATTCAACTATATACTCTGTTTGTAGTGGCACATTAAATTTGGTGACAGATATGCATCACGTCCGCTCCTAGCACAGAGCGGACAGTCAGATTAGGTTTTACTCTGTGCCATAGATGAGTAATCTCACACCAGAGCTAATACGATTTATTGCGGCATTTCAGGCCATTCTATATCCGGAGCATTTTCCGGCTGAACGCGATTAAGTAGCACACGGTATTTTTTCCAGTGTGTCAGGCTTAACTTTTCTTCCTCGGTAGCCATATCTAAATCGACAGCATCCTGCAGCATGGCAATGATTTCACCTGCATATGCAATCTGCTCTTTCTTCTGAGACTCACCCGCTCTGACAAGTGCATCACGCTCTGCATTCTCATCATTCACCCACGCATTTCCGTTCCATTTCTGATAATCCCCCTCCGGGGAAATGGCTGTCACGTCTGGAGGTAATGCGCCAAGTTCAGAAATATAAATGGCTGCTCCCGTTTTCGTTTCGTAGACAGTCTTTCCGCGATGATCTTCCATCAACTCCCATTTCATTTCATCTGCATTGAAAACGGCTGCATAACCAGCAGGAATATCAGGTGGTGCAATATCTGTACTGTTTGCAGGCAGGCCAGTATACGGCGGAATATATGCATCACTTTCGCCAATAAACTCATTGGTTCCATCAAGTAAATTGAAAACGCGGATAGTTTGTGCTTCCGCACTCATTCTGAAAGCCATTATGCAAGCCTCACAATATAGTTAAATGCGATGTTTTTGACGGTGTTTTCGGTATTACCAGTAGCATTTACGGTAATGGAATGCCCGTGTGAGCCAATAGCAACAGTGTGTGAATGTGCACCAATACCAACAGTATGGTTATGTGCTCCAATGTCGACTGTATGTGCATGATTGCCTGATGAACTTGTAGTCGTAGCACCTTTATCACTTCGCGGAACACCATAATCTGCGCCGCCTGATTGCACGCTCACAGCAAAACCGACGGTATGTGTATGATTGCCAGAAGTATTGGTTGATTTTGTGCCGTGGTTAAACGTACTGACTGTTTTTGTCCCGTAATCAAATGAACTGGTCGTTTTCGTTCCTAAGTCCGTATTTGACGCACTGGCGCTGTGAGTATGCGATTTAATCCCGTCCTGTTCCTGTGACAATACGGCACGCCCACTGGAGGGTTTGCCCTTGATTGTCCAGCCGCGCATATCAGGAATAACACCAGAAGGATAGGCAATAGCCAGTTTCGGATATGCAGCCTTATCAAACGTCTGCCCCTGCATGATCGCATAGCCTGCAGGTGGTGTATCTGATGGCCACGGCAGCGGAACACCTGGCGGAAACGCTTCAATATTTGCCGAGCCGTCAAATTTTACGCCGTTAATTGTCCTTGGCGTTTTCAGCTTTGTAGCTGTAGCCGCATTGCCGGACAGTTCGCCTGAAATACCGGCGCTGAAGGTTTGTTTCGCCGCCCATGTCTGAGCTTCGTCGATAATTGGCACACGTCTTGTCGTGATCGTGCGGCTTCCCGGATTTCCTGAAATACGCACCATAAAAAAGCGGTAATTCGCTTTACTTACAGTGCTGCGCCATACATGCATTGAGCGCCCCGTACCGGAATCATCACTCGGACCAACTGCGATGTTTATCAGGTTGCCATCAATGACGCCCCAGTCCATACCGTCGGGAATGTTGGTCATATTATCAAGCCGAACGGTTATCAGACTGCCCGGCACAAAATCGTATGTCTGCCAGTCCAGGCTGGTGAGTTTTGCCACTGCGCCACCGATACCCAACTCTAACGGCAAAGAGTTTGAGTTATAAATCTGTCGCCACTCCCCCCACGCGTTAAATGAGCCACCAAGAAAAACTCGCTCATATAAACGGTCTTTTGTAGCTGCGCTGGTTCCTGTGGTCGTGTAACGTTGCAAAACATAGACACCATCCTTGCGCCTGATGACTTCCAGAAAACCAGACTGCCCCTGGATTGGGGTGTGGGTCGCTTTGCCTGTCACACTGTAAATACCCGGAGACATCAAATCATCCAGGTCATCCTCATAGAAGGTACTACTGGTCTGATAACCAATTTGGATCCAGTCTTCCCACTGTGGATTTTCTGCATCCCATTTGGCTGTCAGGCCGCGAATATACATAGTCCCGTTACGGGTTGTATAACGCTGCGCGCGTCCATATAGCCCACCTTCGAAAATTTCCAGAATGCCCTGCGCGTCTCCTCCCTGCTCAGGGTAATGTCGTTCAAAAGAAGCTATTGCTGAACTGCTGTTTCTCCATAGACCTAAATGTTCTGCGCCACCGAGAGAGTTAAGGTCAATGGTCGTACTTAGAGCACGCGTTACAGCCTGAACATGGCGCCATGCTCCCCATGGTCCATCATTACCATTCCATGTTCCAATGAGTTTGCGGATATACAAATTTCCGTCACGTGTGGTATAGCGTTGCGTGCCTGCAAAATTGCCGCCAGCAAAAACCTCAAGCACACCGACAGCATTATCTTCCGGGAAATTTTTCTCCAGAGTTGCGTTGGTGGACGTTGCTTTAGACCAGATACCTGAATAAGCCTTAACAGGACCAAATGTATTCAGATCAGCATCAACCGGCATTTCGCCGCTGTTTTTCATAAACGTCAGGCTGGTAACGCCAACATTGTCCAGAAAAGCTGATTTATCCTGGATATCTGCACCATTCTGATTTTTCGCCAGACGTGAATTTGCGTTGTCATTTGCTGCCTTGACCGCTTTTGGCGTTGCCGCCAATGACTCACTGGTGCTGGTTGTTGCACTGCTTAACTGAGTAAAACCTTTTTCTGTCAGCGTGGCGTCAGGATGGCGGCGGGACTGCTCATGCTCTGCGATTTTGTCATCGACGTAATCCTGCGTCGCCATCACTGTGCTGGCATCAATACTCAGCTCAACGGACGCCACGTTGCTGAGAATAATAACCATGCGGCAGGTCTGCGCACGTCCGGAGCCTTCAGCCAGTTCTGGCTTATAGCTTTCTGCCATGTTGGATACCGCAATCAGTGTTCCGGCATCGTCATACAGACCAAGCTCACGCATCCAGAAGCCGCCCACTTCTGGCGGAACAACCAGTTCAGCCACGATATAGTTTTTATTCTTGTTATCCACACTGACTTTATTCAGGGCATGACGCCAGACTTCATGCACCAGTTTCGTCTGACCGGCATCCGGCACCGGCAATTGGCCATTACCGTCACCCACAGCCATTGCAGACAGGTTTACTTTTTTCCCGCCGGGGACAGTGGCGGCTGCCAGCTTCGCGGCTCCGGCAGTAGTGATAACGGTTTTAAATTTCGTGCTCATTGTTTCTCACTTATCCGGGATAAACAGTAATAACATCACCATCACAGACCACACCGCCTGTATACAGACAGCCGGGAATGTCCTGGATAATGTTCAGACCGATAAGGTGGCGACTTGCGGGTTTGGCATCGGCAATCAGCCGTTCCATTTCCAGATACATCTCCTCTGTGATACCGCTTTCCAGCACACCGATATCAAGGCGAAAGGTTCCGGCCGGGTCGTTTGTCTCCCACCATTCCTTTACGTTAATGAGATAGCCGAGCGGCTCCACCACACGCCGGATTGCGCCGACAGTGCCTTTATGACAGTGGATGAAATACGCATCGCGGATAACGGCGCGTTTTGTCGCTTCCGGCCACTTTTCATCCCACCTGTCGACCGAAAACGCCCACGCCAGCCACGGCAGCAGATTTGCCGGGCAGGTGTCCGGGTTCCACAGCTCACGAATACTGACCGGCGTTTTTTCAATTTCCGCACAGGCTTTTGCGGCGGCGACCTCAAGCGGTGATGAGCCGGTCGGCAGCAGGCGCGAATCACTCATCCGAGCCTCCGGTCACGACGCGGTATTCGGTACAGAAAGACGCCTGCGTATTGTTGAGCACGATGTCGGCCAGCGGTGCAGCCAGTTCGACACGCTGCACGCCTTCCACATGCAAAGCGGCATAAATGGCAGACAGACGGATGTCGCGCCCCAGCCGGTGCTGTGCCGTGATATACGCTTCCAGTTTTTTCACGGCGGCAGCGCGGATGGGTTCGCTTTCGGGACCAGGGTAAAGGTAAAGCGTGGCGTTTATCTGGTATTCAACAATGGCGGCAGACTGCACGGTCACGCGGTCGGCCACCGGCCTGACGTCCTCGCCATTCAGGGCGTTACGCACCACCGCCAGCAGGTCTTCGGATGCGACGCCGTTATTTTCACGTGACAGCACAGAGATGGTGACGCAGGCCGGAGAAGGACTGGTGACAGAGATATCCGCGACACGCCCGTCGGCACTGCGACCATGATACTGATAGGCTCCCACCGACCCGGCGACGCTTAAACCTTCAAACGCCTGCTGAATACGCAGACGATAATCGGTGTCAGATTCCATCACTGCCGGTGTCGGCGGGATGGTCGAATCATCTGCCGGGGTGATAATCAGGCGCGTGGTGTTGTAATTGGCACCAATCACATCAAGGTCGTTACCGGCGGCACAGGCCAGCATCACCGCCCGTGCGGCCTCATTCACACGCTGACGCCAGATAAGCTCACGATAAGCATTTTCCTCCAGCAGTTTGACGAGAGGCTCGGATTCCAGCGTCAGGGTACGGGCGACCGCCTCCTGCTGGTCTTCCGGGTAAAGGGAAATCAGTGTCGCCTTGCGTTCAGCGAGAATGGTTTCAAAGTCCAGCTCCTCGACCACATCCGGTGCGGGTAGCTGGTTCAGGTCGATAATCGGCATGGTTTCAACTCACAGGGATGGTTAACGAAAGTGGCTGGCCGGTGTCGTTGTGCTGGCCGGTTAGCGTAACTGTCATTCGCCCGTCAAAGCTGCGCGCCGTGGTGACGGATGACAGGGTGACGCGGGGTTCCCATTTCAGCACCGCCATGTAACAGGCGACCTTAATCTGCAACTCAAGCGCCGGGGTCTGCGGCTGGTCAATCATTGACGCCAGCAATGAGCCGTAATCACGACGCATCACCCGTGAGCCGACCGGCGTGCGCAGGATATCGCCGATACTCTGGCTGATATGCTCAAGGTCAGTGACAGTCAGGCCATCACTGCGATTCATTCCGAGATAACGTGCTGTCATAGAGGACTCCCGGTTGTGCCGCCGCTGTCGCCGGGGTGTTTATGGGTATGCAGTACCTTACCGTTTGATGAGAGTTCACCGCCGGTGTGTTCAATGTTGCCGCGCATCGTCCCGCCCTTCTGCACTTCCAGCGTGCCGGTAGTCAGCTTGTTTGTGCAGACCACCTCCGGCGTGTCCAGGGTGACACGGGTTGACGCTTTCACCGTGACCACCGGTACCGTGGCAGTAACAGAATCAGAAGCCGTCACGCTGGCCGTTTTAATTCCGCTTACCGTGAGTGCACTGGTTTCGGGTTCATACTCAATCACCGCCCCGTCAGAGAAACGGATATGCAGGGCATCAGCCGACGCAGACGGCGCAGGGTTATCGCCGGAATAAATCCCCGGCAGAACGAACGCCGTGTCGAGTTCACCGCCCACGGCCAGAATCAGCACCTGTTCCCCCACGGAAGGTGCCCACCATGTGCGCGAACGACCGGCGCGCTGGGTCAGCCACTGCAACCAGTCGGTGCACATGCCGCCGGTCTGCACACGGCAGCGACCGGCGTTAAGGTCGGTTTCGACGACAAGGCCGGTGCGGATCATGTTGCGCAGTGCGCGCGCGAGTTCCTGAATATTTGCGAGAGTGTTCATAACGGGAAGGATGCCGCCGGGTCATACCGGCGGCAATGTGACGATGAGGTGTCGGGAATGGCACAACTAACGGTCGAGGTGAGCCAGGATAATCTCTTCAATCATCTGCACATCCTCACCGGTAAAGCCGAGCAGAGGACGCGCCGGATAATCAATTTTCTTACCGTCTTTCCGGGTTTCTTCCGACAGACCGAACTGATGCACACTGGCGATTTTCGGCGACTTCCCGCCGTAAAATTCCATTGATGCCTGCTCCGGGCTGGCGCGGATATGCAAAAAACGACTGGTGATAAGTTTCGCAAACATTTTTCGCTTAACGCGACCGGTCTTTTTTCTGGCGCTCTGCTGCTGGCGTGGCGCATAGGGTGTGCCGTCCGGGGCTTTCTGTGTCATCACCCGACGCTGCTGACTCTGCCGCAGGCGTTTCGCCAGTTCGGCACTCAGTCGCCGACGCCCTGACGGTGACAGCGACTCAATAAGTCCGGTCAGCCGGTCTTCAAAACGCTTAAACTCATTCATCCCACTTGCTCACCAGTTCGCCATTGATATACAGCTCCATCGGGCGGGTAACCGGCTCCGGCGGCGGAGGTTCCGGGATATTCTTCACATGCAGCGCGCCGTCCACCTCACTGACCAGCGTGCGCTCGGTCAGCATCAGGCTGATGCTGATATCAAAGCTGCTGTCATTGTTGATGTCTGCATAAAACGTGAAGCCCTTTTTCTGGCCTGCGTCGGTGGTCATGATGTCGGGCTGATTTTCCCGCAGCCACGCCAGCACCGGCACGATGAGCAGGTCAAAATCACCGGTAAAGTCGGTCACAATGACATTGAGCGTGTAACGCTTTTCGAATGACAACGACGCCGCCAGTGTGGAGGCAATACTCCCGTTATCCACGAATATCCGCAGCATCTCGGGACTGGTTTTCAGCACCGTGACGGCATCAGTCAGCGCCCTGCGCAGGCTGTCGGGTTTGAGCATCGTTTTCGTCCTGACAGTGTTTAATCATTTTTACCTGGCTGGCACAGCGTGCCAGCGCGTTCTCAAGCTGCCGGATATCGGCACTTAAATCACCGTTCGTCTCCGGGTCACTGCCCGGCATCGGGCAAAGGCTCACTTTCGGGCAGGCGTTGTGGACAATCACTGGCGTCGGTGCAGGCCGGGCGCTGGTGCAACCGGCGCACAGCATCAGGCAGGCCAGCGCCGTACCAGCGGCGAAAATCTTCGTTTTCATTGAGTAACCTCGTGATGGTTTTCTCGCGCTGTGCTTCACGCTTCGCGGCGTTCTCCAGCTCCTGACGCAGTGCAACCTGCGCCAGCTCGTTTTTGTCTGCCCTGGTGAGCGCAACATGAAGCTGGTTTTTCAGCATGGTGATGGTCGTCTGCTGCCCGCTGGCGACATTGTTTGCCCTGTCCAGTGAGGTGCGCAGGCTGGCGTTTTTATGCTTCGCCAGAAACAGACCCGCCACCGCCAGCGATAACAACACAACCATCACAATCATCAGCTTTGACATGGTTCCCGCCCCTCAAAACGCTGACGGCAGGCCGTACGTATCAGCCGGAAGAACACCGATACCACGAGATAAATCAGCGCGGTAAAAATCCACCCGGCAGCGACCAGCGAGATAAACGTCGCCACCATCACTACCAGAGCCACCGCCCGTCTGCGCCACGGCACCGGCTGCAAAAACAGCGACGTGACAATCTTCACGGCCAGCGATTCCGGCGGCAGCCCCCGCCCGTAGCGTTCCAGTACATACTCTGTGGCATACACGCCGACACCGCCGGCAACCACACAGATAACCGTCGCCAGAATCGCCCAGGCGGCGACAAAATTGACGGCCACGCTCTGCGGGTAAATCAGGGACAGTGCCAGCATCAGCGCCAGCGACACGTTCAGCATCAGTGAAAGGGATAATTTCTTCATGGTGTTTACTCCGTTTAAGCCGGTACGCCGCCAGCGGTACGCCAGACGGTGACCAGTTTTTCCAGTGAATGCTCACGCTGACCGTAACCGGCTCCCGGCAGGGACGCCCAGATATTGCGACAGCGTGAAATGGCGCGCTCAATGCGTCCCGCCCGGATGTCATCCAGTGCACCGCGTTCGCGGATCAACTGAATGGCGAGTCTGTCCTGTGACAACGGACTGAAATCCGGCAGGGCAAGCTGTTTGCGGTAATGCGGCCAGAACAGGTAAAGCTGCTGATAGCGACCGGAGGCCGTGGATTTTTCACCGCGACGGTTAAACACCTTCGCCGGTCGGCCATGCGCGAACGGGTGGTCACTGTAGTCGGTGAAAATTTCCGGCTTTCCGTCCACTCCGGTGACTATCACGTCATAGCCCCGGTTTTTCGTCAGCGGATGGTTCGCCGTCCCTTCGGACACGGCCAGCATGTCGAGAAAGGCCGCGATATTCTGATGCGTGTTAATTACCGGCATTACGGTTTCCCCCTGCCCTTAAAACGGCGCTGAATGGCAATCTCAATCACCTGATAACCGGCGATACCCAGCATGGAGCCGATGCCGCACACCGCAGGCAGTGACAGGTCAGGAAACTGCACCAGAACAACACCGGCAACCATCGAGACAAAACCACCGAGCAACATGCGCCCGATAAACAGACGCGGGGTGATGGGTTCACCACCGGCAAGCACCTTGCCGACAACAATCAGCACCCCAATCATGAAAAGCGACAGGACGCTTTTTTCTTCTGCTGTCATGCGTTACTCCCACAGATTGACAGTTTCAGCCACGGGCGCGGTCTGAACGTCGGGCAGTTCGACGGCGGTGCCGTGCGGCAGCACCGCACCCAGTTCAGCCAGTCCCGGATTTGCGGCGAGCACAGTCTCGACCACGCCCTCAGTGCGCCCGTAATACCGGACACAAATGGCGTCGAGCGTGTCGCCCTGTAGCGCAAAGGTCTTCATCAGATTTGACTCACGATGCAGCGTGGCTTGTCCTGGATGCGCGCCACTGCCCAGCGCATATCCCGCCACAGTTCATCAATGGTGCTGTCAATGCTGTCGGCCTTCTTGTCGCCTTTCGCACTGGCATCCACGCCGCGATAACGCTCATAAAGCGACGCGGTCGCCATCGCACACACGGCGCGCTCGTAGTAAAAAACTTTGATACTTTCACCGTCGATGTCGTCCGCCGGAACGTCCGCCAGACGCGTAAAACCGGCGGCAATTTTCTGTTCGCGGTACTCGTACAGCTCCGCATTTGTTTCCGCCATGCCTGACTTGATGGCCTCACGCAGACGGGCGGGGGCGACGGTCTGCTCAAGGCGCATACGTTCCCGGACGCGCTTCGGGTCGATATCGGGAAAAAAGAACGTGTTTTTAATCACCGGCTCGTCGCCTGCCGGTTGCGGGATGACCACCGTACCCTCACCGGACACGGGAGCCTCCTTTCGCGGAATAATCAGCGTCATCATGACTACCTCTGAAAAGTCGGGCGGTGGACGCCGGTGCAGTGTCAGGTGATTCACCCTCACTGACCGGCGTGCCGCCCTGGCGCGGGGCGCATTCGGTTGTTAACTGGCTTTCTTTTTCGGGCGTCCACGTTTTGCCGGTGTCACGCTCCGGGTCTTACGCGGGGTACGGGTGGCCGCTTTTGGCTGCGGCTCCGGCTTCGGTTTCAGCTCCCGCTCCAGTCGTTCAATCTCTTTTTTGACGCCTGCCTGACAGTCGAGCTGTGTCGCACGTTGCAGATGCGCCAGCGCCCCTGCGGCATCACCAGCGTCACGCAGAAACAGACCGGTGATTTTGTGCAGCTTTGCGCGCACTTCATCAGGCATGTCAGCTGTGGCGGTCAGTTCAAGGGTGTCCGTCAGCAGGCGGGGATCCACAGACTCACCGGCAGCGTGGGCGCGCATGGCCGCGAGCGCGACCTCCTCGGTGAACATGTACGGCGGGGTACGGCGGTGTTTACCCGGCATGGTCAGACCGTACTTCAGGGCATAACGGGCAATCTCCAGCGCACCGGCAATATCGCCGGTATCCAGACGCCACAGCATGACCGTCATCAGAATGTCATCCTGTGCGCCTTTGCCCTGCTCCAGCACGCCGTTCACCCACGGCAACCAGAACGGCAGCAGTTCGCGCTTTTTCGCGGCCTTCAGCTCTTTTGAATAAATCGCTTTCAGTGTGCGCTGGTCTGCGGCCAGCTTGACCAGCATCTGCTCATAGACAGTTGCATGTCGCAGCGGGGCGGCTTCCCGCTGCGCGGTCATCGCTGCCGAGACCCGCATCATGTGGCGCTGTGCGGGACTCGTCATCGGTTACGCTCCCGGCTCTGCGGTCGCCTTAGCCGGTGTGGAGAAGTCACCGACCTTAATTTTTTCCACCAGACAACCGGCGGCGTAGTCTTCCACCACGTAATCAATGTTCATTGACTCGTAGTTCTCCACGCGATCAAGTTTCGGGTTTTCCTCAATCACGCGGCGATGGCTGTCATCCATGTAGTAGATGGACAGGTTTTCCAGCTTCGTGATGAGCATCGCATCCGCCGGGAAGTACGGAACACGTACCGCCGGCAGATTACCGATGCGTTTCTGGCTGATGATGACGTCAGCGGCCAGCATTTCGCTGTTGTCCTGCTCCTTGTTGACGATGGGGAAATACTTGTCTGCCAGTAGCTGACGTCCCACAATCACCACAAGGTCAGGGTCTTCCTGATACCACGGCTCAATCAGGTTGTTGGTCGCATCCATCACCAGTGCATCAAGGCTGGCATAATCACCGCCCTTGCCCACGCGGATAACCTCAGAGGTGGTGCGGCCTTCCTCGTCAGTGACCTTGCTCATCACGCGCGCCGGGGCTTCATTGCGGTATTTCTGCAGCCAGCCGACCGCCACATCCTGCAACATCGGATTGCTGCTGCGGTCAGAGGTTTCGGCACGCTTCACGCCGTTAAAACCGGCCATGATTAAATCAAGGGACTGGCGTTTGATAATGGCGTTACGGACACGGAGCTGGAAATCCTGATAACGCGCCCACAGGTCAAGCGTTTTGTAGCGGATATAAAAATCGAAGTTAATCTGGTCGCATTCGTACTTGTTTGACGCCAGCTTCGAGAAGTCCTTCGGCTGACGCTCGGTGCCACCGGCGGTGTCGGTGGTGCTGGCGATGGAGCCGGTGACACCAATACCAATTTTTTCCCCTTTCATTTCGCTGACCGGCACAATGTTGATGCGGGTCAGAAAGTCAGAGGACTCCTGCATGGTGTTCATCAGGGTCTGGGTGACCGACGGTTCAACGGTGAATTTTTTCGACACATCACCGGCGTCGATGCCGTTCAGTTCGGCAACACGGGACAGGTAGGCATTAAATTTAAAGCGGGTTTCCTGGCGCATAGTTTTTCCTGAAATTAAGGGTTAATCGTGAAGGTTTTCCCGGACTGACTGACGACGGTCAGCAGTTCGTCATCAGGGCATCACCGCCACCGCCGGTGGCCTTGCTGCGGCGCTGCTGGGTCAGACTTTCGGTGTGGTCGAGACTGTTTTTCAGGCGGCTGAATGCCTGGCTGGTTTCATCCGCCCTGTCAGTCACCTCCTGCTTAAGTGCAGAAAAGGCGGTTTCCATTTCTGCGATGCGCTGCTCAGTGGCGCTCAGTTTTTCCTGCACATGTTCAGCAACAGCGGTCACCGCTTCATGCACATCATTCAGGCGGGCGTCATCGCTGGCCTGTTTGCGGCCAAAAATGGATTTCACCTTTTCGGTCAGGGCGGTGAACACGGTTTCAGGCAGGTCTTCAAATTCCAGCTCAACAGGCGTTGCCACTGAAATCAGGTTTTCAGGGCTTAATTTGAAGCGGTTCAGGGGGTTGTGTTTTGCCGTGCGGCAGAATTCCAGGTATTCCGTGCCGAGGCTTGCCGGGTCATCGGTGACGGCCAGACCCACCAGATAACATTTGCCGGTGTTGGCAAAATTCGGCTGAATTTCCATTGAGGTATAGACCTTCTGCGCGGCCTTGTTCATCGCGATAAGGTCATCGGTCGGGGTGATTTTCGCAAACAGCGCCCATTTGCCTTTCAGCGCCGAATCGTCGTCAATCTTTTCGGCCTTCAGTTCGACCACATCGCCATAACGCTTAAAAATACCGTCAGGCAGGATGCCGCGCAGATGTTCCAGGTTAATGCGGCAACCATAGACTCGCGGGTCAAAGGTTTCGGCCATTTCCTGAATATCCTGCGCACTGATGACACGCCCGTCACAGGTGTCACCCTCAACACCGATACGAAAGAATTTTGAGACTTTTTTTGCCATTGTCAGGAGTCCTGAATAGTGATTAGAGGAGTCAAATGTCGGCATCAGTTTCCCGACGATGCGCATCCTCCGCCATCAGTCCCGGATGGCTTATCACTGACACAACAGCACCTTAGCGAATCGCGGGGCGCGACTCAGTAGCCTTGCCGTGTATTCATCACGGCGAGGTATTCATGACCATCACCACAGACACCACTCTTTTACACGACCCGCGTCGTCAGGCGGCGCTGCTGTACTGGCAGGGATTTTCCGTGCCGCAGATTGCCGCCATGTTGCAGATGAAACGCCCGACGGTGCAGAGCTGGAAACAGCGCGACGGCTGGGACAGTGTTGCCCCCATCAGCCGTGTCGAAATGAGTCTGGAAGCGCGGCTGACCCAGCTCATCATCAAACCGCAGAAAACCGGCGGTGACTTCAAGGAAATTGACCTGCTCGGACGCCAGATTGAACGACTGGCACGGGTAAACCGCTACAGCCAGACCGGCAACGAGGCAGACCTTAATCCGAACATCGCTAACCGCAACAAAGGCGGGCGTCGCAAACCGAAAAAGAATTTTTTCAGTGACGAGGCCATCGAAAAGCTGGAGCAGATTTTCTTTGAGCAGTCTTTCGAATATCAGTTGCACTGGTATCGCGCCGGGCTTGAGCACCGCATCCGCGATATCCTGAAATCCCGCCAGATTGGCGCGACGTTTTATTTTTCCCGCGAGGCGCTGCTGCGCGCCCTGAAAACCGGTCATAACCAGATTTTTCTGTCGGCCAGTAAAACGCAGGCGTATGTGTTCCGCGAATACATCATCGCCTTTGCCCGGCTGGTTGACGTTGACCTGACCGGTGACCCGATTGTCCTGGGCAATAACGGCGCAAAACTGATTTTTCTCGGCACCAACTCCAACACCGCACAGAGCCATAACGGCGACCTGTACGTCGATGAGATTTTCTGGATCCCGAATTTTCAGGTACTGCGTAAGGTGGCATCAGGTATGGCCTCACAGAGTCACCTGCGCTCGACCTATTTCTCCACCCCGTCCACACTGGCGCACGACGCCTACCCGTTCTGGTCGGGTGAACTGTTCAACCGGGGACGCGCCAGCGCCGCCGAACGCGTGGAAATCGACGTCAGTCATAATGCCCTTGCCGGTGGGCTTCTCTGTGCGGACGGCCAGTGGCGGCAGATTGTCACCATTGAGGATGCCCTGAAAGGCGGCTGCACGCTGTTCGACATTGAGCAGCTCAAACGTGAAAACAGCGCCGATGATTTTAAAAACCTGTTCATGTGTGAATTTGTTGACGACAAGGCGTCGGTGTTCCCGTTCGAGGAGCTGCAACGCTGCATGGTCGACACACTGGAAGAATGGGAAGACTACGCACCGTTTGCCGCCAATCCGTTCGGCTCCCGTCCGGTATGGATTGGTTACGACCCGTCACACCGTGGCGACAGCGCCGGATGCGTGGTGCTGGCACCGCCGGTGGTGGCCGGTGGCAAATTCAGAATACTTGAGCGTCACCAGTGGAAAGGCATGGACTTTGCCACTCAGGCGGAATCCATCCGCAAACTCACCGAAAAATACAACGTCGAATACATCGGTATTGATGCCACCGGCCTCGGTGTCGGCGTGTTCCAGCTCGTGCGCTCGTTCTATCCCGCCGCGCGCGATATCCGCTACACACCGGAAATGAAAACCGCAATGGTGCTCAAGGCAAAAGACGTTATCCGCCGTGGCTGTCTGGAATATGACGTCAGCGCCACCGACATCACCAGCTCGTTTATGGCTATCCGCAAGACCATGACCAGCAGCGGACGCAGTGCCACCTATGAGGCCAGCCGCAGCGAGGAAGCCAGCCACGCCGACCTCGCCTGGGCGACCATGCATGCCCTGTTAAATGAGCCACTCACCGCCGGTATCAGCACCCCGCTGACATCCACCATTCTGGAGTTTTACTGATGAGTAAGAAAAAAGGGAAAACACCGCAGCCAGCGGTGAAAACAATGACCGCCAGCGCCCCGAAAATGGAGGCATTCACCTTTGGTGAGCCGGTGCCGGTGCTCGACCGCCGTGACATTCTGGATTACGTCGAGTGCATCAGTAACGGCAGATGGTATGAGCCGCCGGTCAGCTTTACCGGTCTGGCAAAAAGCCTGCGTGCTGCCGTGCATCACAGCTCACCGATTTACGTCAAACGTAATATTCTGGCCTCAACGTTTATCCCGCACCCGTGGCTTTCTCAGCAGGATTTCAGCCGCTTTGTGCTGGATTTTCTGGTGTTCGGTAATGCGTTTCTGGAAAAGCGTTACAGCACCACCGGTAAGGTCATCAGACTGGAAACCTCACCGGCAAAATATACCCGCCGTGGTGTGGAGGAGGATGTTTACTGGTGGGTGCCGTCCTTCAACGAGCCGACAGCCTTCGCGCCCGGCTCCGTGTTTCACCTGCTGGAGCCGGATATTAATCAGGAGCTGTACGGCCTGCCGGAATATCTCAGCGCCCTTAACTCTGCCTGGCTGAATGAGTCGGCCACGCTGTTCCGCCGCAAGTATTACGAAAACGGCGCTCATGCCGGATATATCATGTACGTCACTGATGCCGTGCAGGATCGCAACGATATCGAAATGCTCCGCGAAAACATGGTGAAGTCGAAGGGCCGCAACAACTTTAAAAACCTGTTTCTCTATGCCCCACAGGGGAAAGCCGACGGCATTAAAATTATCCCGCTCAGTGAAGTGGCGACGAAGGACGATTTTTTTAATATCAAAAAAGCCAGCGCCGCTGACCTGCTGGACGCACACCGCATCCCCTTTCAGTTGATGGGTGGCAAGCCGGAGAACGTCGGGTCACTGGGCGATATTGAGAAAGTGGCAAAGGTCTTTGTCCGCAATGAGCTAATCCCGTTACAGGACAGGATTCGGGAAATAAACGGCTGGCTCGGTCAGGAGGTCATCCGCTTTAAAAACTACTCACTGGACACTGACAACGGCTGAACATCGCCGCCTGCGGGCGGCTTTTTTACAACCGGTTGTAAAAAAGCCGCCCGCAGGCGGCGATGTTCAGCCGTTGTCAGTGTCCAGTGAGTAGTT